>JBKJKT010000029.1:0-37431 GCA_046597415.1 Ramlibacter sp. | reverse complement strand
CTACGCACAGGTTCGCATGCGCTCTGGTGAAGTTCGCAAGATTCACATCGAGTGCCGCGCGACGATTGGCGAAGTTGCCAACGAAGAGCACAGCCTGCGCCAGCTCGGCAAGGCCGGTGTCAAGCGCCACATGGGTATTCGTCCAACCGTTCGCGGTGTGGTGATGAACCCTGTCGACCACCCGCACGGTGGCGGCGAAGGCAAGACCGGCGAAGGCCGACATCCTGTGGATCCGTGGGGCAACCTGACCAAGGGTTACCGTACCCGCAACAACAAGCGCACCCAGGTCATGGTCGTGTCGCGTCGCAAGAAGTAAGGGGTTAACGAATGACTCGCTCACTCAAAAAAGGTCCTTTCGTCGACCATCACCTTGTGGCCAAGGCCGACAAGGCAGTCACCACGAAAGACAAAAAACCGATCAAGACCTGGTCGCGTCGCTCCATGATCCTGCCCGAGTTCATCGGGCTGACGATCGCCGTGCACAACGGCAAGCAGCACGTCCCGGTCTACATCACCGACCAGATGGTGGGCCATAAGCTCGGCGAATTCGCCTTGACGCGCACCTTCAAGGGTCACCCCGCGGACAAAAAAGTCCAGAAGAAGTAAGGAAAGACCATGGAAACACGTGCAGTCCTCAGGGGCGTCCGTCTGTCGGTCGACAAAGGCCGCCTGGTCGCCGATCTGATTCGAGGCAAGAAAGTGGATCAGGCGCTCAACACGCTCGAGTTCACGCAGAAGAAGGCCGCAGGCATCATCAAGAAAGTGCTGATGTCCGCGATTGCGAATGCCGAACACAACGACGGTGCCGACATCGGCGAGTTGAAGGTTAAGACCATCTACGTCGAGCAGGGCGCTTCGCTCAAGCGTTTCACCGCGCGCGCCAAAGGCCGCGGCAATCGTATCGTCAAGCCCACGTGCCACGTGTACTTGACCGTTGGCAACTAAGCAAGGCTCAGGACAATATGGGACAAAAAATCCATCCTACTGGCTTCCGCCTTGCGGTCAGCCGCAACTGGGCCAGCCGCTGGTACGCAAATAACCGTGACTTCGCGGGAATGCTTGCCGAAGACATCAAGGTTCGCGAATATCTCAAGGCCAAGCTGAAGAACGCCGCGGTTTCGCGCGTGCTCATTGAGCGTCCCGCTAAGAGCGCCCGCATTACGATTTTCTCTGCTCGTCCGGGCGTGGTGATCGGCAAAAAGGGCGAAGACATTGAAGCTCTCAAGAAAGAGCTCGGCAAGCGTCTGGGTGTTCCGGTTGCAGTGAATATCGAAGAAGTGCGCAAGCCCGAAATCGATGCACAGCTGATCGCCGACTCGATCACGCAGCAGCTTGAAAAGCGCATCATGTTCCGCCGCGCGATGAAACGTGCAATGCAGAACGCAATGCGTCTGGGTGCCCAGGGCATCAAGATCATGTCCGCCGGCCGTCTGAATGGCATCGAAATCGCACGTACCGAGTGGTACCGCGAAGGTCGTGTTCCACTTCACACGCTGCGCGCGGACATTGACTATGGTTTTTCTGAAGCGAAGACCACCTATGGCGTCATTGGCGTCAAAGTCTGGGTCTACAAGGGCGACACGCTGGGCCGCAATGATCTGCCAGCTATCGTTGAGCCCCGCGCTGAAGAAGAGCGCCGTCCACGCGGCCCGCGCCGCGATGGCCGACCGGGCGACCGTCCGGCTGGCGATCGTCGTCCGCCAGCCCGCCGTCCCGCAGCCGGGGCAGGTAACGTAGCGCCGGTTGACGGTAGCGACAAACCTGCCGAAGCAACGCCAGGTGCCGAAGCACCGAAATCTACCGTTAAGCGCGTCCGCAAGGCCGCACCTGCAGCAGGCGGCACCGCCGCTCCTGCAGACGGTAAAGGAGAGTAAACATGCTGCAACCCGCTCGCCGGAAATACCGCAAAGAGCAAAAGGGCCGTAACACCGGCGTCGCTACCCGGGGCAACTCGGTGGCATTCGGTGACTTCGGCCTGAAGTGCACGGATCGTGGCCGTCTGACGGCCCGCCAGATCGAAGCAGCGCGTCGCGCGATTTCACGTCACGTCAAGCGTGGCGGCCGTATCTGGATTCGTGTGTTCCCCGACAAGCCGATCTCCCACAAGCCTGCTGAAGTGCGTATGGGTAACGGTAAGGGCAACCCCGAGTACTACGTCGCTGAAATCCAGCCTGGTAAAGTTGTGTTCGAAATCGTCGGCGTGCCCGAAGAACTCGCGCGCGAAGCGTTTCGCCTGGCAGCCGCCAAGCTGCCGCTGCGCACGACGTTCGTCAGCCGCATGATCGGCTCGTGATTCAGGAGTGATAAAAAATGAAAACTACTGAACTGCGTAAGAAAGACGTTGATGGCCTCGTCGCTGAAGTCAAGGACCTGCAAAAGGCTCACTTCGGACTGCGCATGCAAAAGGCTACGCAACAGCTCACCAACACCGGCACGCTGCGCATTACGCGTCGCGACATCGCCCGAGCCAAGACCATCCTCGCCCAAAAGCGTGCTGAGTCGGCGCCGCAAGATGCTGCCAAGAAATCGGCCAAGTAAGGATGAACATGACTGAAGCAAAAACTTCCCTCAAGCGCACCTTGATCGGCAAAGTGGTGAGCGACAAGCGGACCAAAACTGTAACGGTCTTGGTCGAACGCCGCGTCAAGCACGAGCTCTACGGCAAGATCGTTGCCAAGTCGAGCAAGTACCACGCCCACGACGAAAAGAGCGAGTTTCATACCGGTGACATGATCGAGATCACTGAGAGCCGCCCCATTTCCAAGACCAAGAACTGGGTTGCGACCCGCCTGGTTGAAAAGGCTGCCGCGGTCTAAACCCTGTGAAGCGCCTGGTGCCTCTGCGCGCCAGAGCAAACCCCCTCAAATCGGCCCACAATGTGGGCCGATTCCTTTTTGGAGAACCAGATGATCAAAGTTGGCGATGCTATTCCCAGTGTGACCTTGCAGGAGTATTCGGAAGTCGAGGGAAACGGCTGCTCGATCGGCCCTAATCCGGTAAAAACTGCCGAATCGGCGGCTGGAAAAACAATCGCCGTTTTCGCGCTCCCCGGCGCATTTACTCCAACATGCTCGGCCAAACATGTGCCGGGATTCGTCGATAAGGCGGCTGAGTTCAAGGCCGCCGGTGTGGATGAAATCTGGTGCCTGTCGGTGAACGATGCTTTCGTGATGGGGGCATGGGCGCGGGATCAAAACACTGAAGGCAAGGTCCGCATGCTCGGCGACGGAAGCGCGGACTTTGCAAAGGCTGCTGGCCTCACGCTCGACCTCACCAGCCGTGGGATGGGCGTGCGAAGCGCTCGTTACTCGATGCTCCTCAGAGATGGAAAGGTTGTAGCGCTCAATGTCGAAGCGCCCGGCAAGTTCGAAGTCAGCGACGCGGCCACCATCCTTGCCCAGGCCAAGGCCTGATCCAACTAGATGTCAGCCTTGAGGTAATGCGCGCCTGCAATCGGGTTGTGATAGTACGGAGGGATCTCGGCGAAGCCAAGCTCTTCGTACAAGGCGCGCGCCGCCTCCATGTCGTCGAGCGTGTCCAGGAGAACGCTGGAATAGCCAGCTTGCCGCGCTGCATCCAACACGGCCTCAACCAGTTGACGGCCAAGGCCGATTCCGCGGAAATCGTGGCGCACAAACAAGCGCTTCATTTCGCAGGCGTTGGGATAGTCAGCTGCGTCCAGCGGCCGAAGCGCACAGCAGCCAGCAATTTCACCATTGACACGCGCCAGGAGAAGCGTCCCCCGGGGCGGCGCATAGTCCCCAGGTAGCGTCGCCAATTCGCTGTCGAAGTCCTGGAAACACAAGTCCACAACCAAGCCGCTCGCATAGTCGCGGAAAATGCCCCGGGCAATTTCAAACTCTTCTAGAGTCGCAGGGGAAAAGAGCTCGACGAGCGGTAACTTCGTGACCAAGGCGGGAGGATCCATTTGCGGCCCGCCAGTTTAGCGCGTCATTCAACCATCCAAGCGGTTCAGCCGCCGAGCTTGACCAACCCTGTTACCAGCCCAGCACACACACCAAAAATCACGAGGGCAGCCACCCGAGAGCCCGCGTCGTCTCGTGATGGAACAACCAGACGGTCAAGCGTCTTGTTCCCGTCCAGCATGGGCTTGATGAGGTTGTCCTGCGTTTTCCAGAGGTAGTACAGGACGGCGGTAATGTGTAGCGCGACCAGCCCCAGGATCAGCCACTGTCCCACGCGCTTGTGGTACCAGGTCGCTGCAAGGGCTGTGCTGCTCTGAACGAATTTGTTCAAGGGGCCAGTAAATGAGATTTCATCATCGCCGATGAGTCCAGAGCCAACCTGGGCAAACAGCACGACAATCATCGCAAACACCGACGCTGCGCCCAATGGGGAAATTCCAACCAGGTGATCCGGGTGCGCTTGCCCGCGAAGGTAATTCCACACCGACGAGGGCGAGTAGATAAATGAGCGGAAGCGCGACCAACGACCGCCCACGAAACCCCAGACGACGCGAAACAAAAGCAGCGACAACAGGACATATCCGATGCGCGCGTGCCAATCCATCGCGGCGCCCCCCCGGTAGCCTGTGATGACCAGGCCTATGAGGCATGTAACGAGTGCCCAATGAAATATTCGGATGGGTAAGTCCCAGATCCGGACGACCGTGTGCATATACGTCTCTCAACAGCGATTCTGGTTAGTGCTTCGTTGGCATTGGTGAATTCCCTAGCAGGTAACTTTCGCCAGAACTAATTCGCAATCTCGCAAGTCAGCCTATTGTTACCTGTATCAACAACCCGGAGACACAATGAGGATTCCCGTATCGCTGGCGATTGCCGCCACAGTTGCCATGATGGCAGCACCCGCATCCGCCCAGTTCGCCAAGGCCGAGGACGCAGCCAAATACCGTCAAGGGTCCCTCTTTGTCATGGGCCAGCACTTCAGCCGGATCGGTGCCATGGCTAACGGGCGCGTCCCCTACGATGCAAAAGCTGCCATCGAAAACGCTGAAATCGTGGCAGACATGGCCAAACTCCCGTGGTCAGGGTTCGGTCCCGGGTACGACAAGGTGACCTCGAGCGGTGCGAAGGCCGAGATCTGGACTGAGCAGGCCAAATTCAGGGAGCACAGCGAAAAGCTGGTCGCCGAGAGTGTGAAGCTGGTCGCTGCAGCCAGGACAAATAACCTGGACAACTTGAAGACTGCATTCGGAGCGACAGCTGGCTCCTGCAAGGCTTGCCACGACGCCTACCGTCGCGACTAATTCGCTGCACCCGTTCCAGGAAAGACGCCCGGTGATGCCGGGCGCTCCTGATGAGGGTTGAGGAATTCAGGTTTCAGCCAGCAGCTTCTCGATCAGGATGTGCAGCTCGGTGAAGTTGGGTTCGCCCACATAACGCTTCACCACCTCGCCACGTTTGTTCACGATGAACGTAGTGGGCGTAAGCTGCACATCGCCCCAGGCCTTCGCGACCGCACCTGTGTTGTCGATAGCCACCTTGAACGGAAGCTTGCGCGTCTGCGCATAGTTCACGACATAGCTGGGTGGGTCATAGCTCATGGCGACGGCGAGGGTGTCGAAGCCGCGCGAACGATACTTGTCATACGTAGCAGTGATCTGGGGCATTTCGGCAATGCACGTCGTACAGCTCGTTGCCCAGAAGTTCACCAGAGTCACCCGGCCCTTGAAGTCTGAAGTCGTCTGCTTCGACCCGTCCAGCAGCACGAATGTCGACTCAGGTGCTGCCTCCTTCGCAAAGATAAGCCAGGCGGCGCCGGTCGCCATCGCAGCCGCAAGGGCCACGCCAATAAAAACGCGTTTCATGTGTTCGGGTTCGAGACGGATGCGCCGATTTTAGTTCCGCAGACCGACTAGCTGCCTTCAACCAGTCTTCGCCAGCTTCAACGAGCAGGGTGTGGTCCGCGGCGATGATTCACCTGCAGCGGCTTGCGATAGCGTCTGATCCCATGGAGCCCCTCATCCTCAAGCGATCATCGTGGCGCACTCCAGCAGCACGCGGGTCAGTAATTCGGGCTCACTCACCATCGGGTCGTGGCCGGTTTTCATTACGACAACCCGGACGCCGGCGCCGCCCAGCCAGGCACCGTCCCAAAAACGGCTATCGGCCAGACGGGGGCGAATCGAATCGATGGTGGCCAACGCTGGCTGGGTGCAATTGATGAAGGTCCGGGCAATTGTCGCCACACGCCTGGGGTCGAACTCCAGAGGCGCAGTGTAGGTGTGGCCCGGGTGTGGCGTCTGGCGGCGCTTGACCCACTCGTACGCGTGCGAGGTCAGGCCGAACACCGCTGGATCCGGCGCAGGGAAGCTGAAATCTGGCGATGCCGCTGCAGCAGCCAGTCTCGCCTCCCGGGTGGCTACGGCGTGCGTGCTGCTCCAGCTTTCGCCAGGCTTTGGCACCACAGCATCGACATAGACGAGATGACGAAGCCGCTCTGGCATCCGGTCAGCCACCGCCGTGCCGATCATGCCCGCGTACGAGTGCACCACCAGTACAACCGATTGCATCTCCTCGACTTCGATCGCCTTCATCACGTCGGCAACGTGGGTCTCCAGTGTGATGGCTGGCGACATGAGATGCGCACGCTCACCGACGCCTGTGAGTGTCACCGCATGCGCCCGATGGCCCTGCACTGCCAGTCGGCCCACCACGTCGCGCCAGCACCATCCGCCATGCCAGGCGCCATGAACCAGAACGAAATCCGCCATTCAGATCACCTTGTCTTCCTTCAACTGCTCAAGCCGGTCGTCGGGCATGCCGAGCACTTCACGCAGGACCTGGGCGGTGTGCTCCCCGAGGAGGGGCGGGGGGAAGTCCTTGCGAACCGGCGTGACGCTCATGCGCAGGGGGCTGGACACCAGATCGAGGCTGGATCGCAACGGATGCGTCCACGTGGAAACCATTCCGCGTTCAAGCACCTGCGGATCGGCAAATACTTCCTGGAGGTTGTTGATGGCGCCGCACGGCACTTTGGCCGCCTCAAGGGCAGTGAGCCACTGCAACTTGGTCCGTTTGCGCATCAGCGACTCGAGCATCGGCACCAATACTGCGCGCTCACGCACTCGCCCCTGGTTGCGCGCGAAACGCTCGTCGAGCGCCAGTTCGCTTGCGCCGGCGACCTCACAGAACTTCGCAAACTGGCTGTCGTTGCCAACTGCCAGAATCAGGTAATCGCGGTTGCCGTCTGCCTCGGGCGCGACCTCGAACACCTGGTAGGGCACGATGTTCTGGTGTGCATTGCCGGCACGACCGGGTGTCTTGCCGCTTACCAAATAGTTCGCACCGAGATTGGCGAGCATGGCCACCTGGGTGTCGAGTAGTGCCATGTCGACGTGCTGGCCCTGTCCTGTTCGCTCCGCATGCCGGAGCGCCGAAAGGATACCCACCGTTGCATACATGCCGGTGAAAAGATCGGCCACCGCAACACCCACTTTTTGCGGTCCGCCCCCGAGGTCGTCGCGCTCACCGGTCACGCTCATGAGCCCGCCCATGCCTTGCACGGCGTAGTCGTACCCAGCGCGTTCACGATAGGGTCCGGTCTGTCCGAACCCTGTGATGCTGCAGTACACGAGGGCTGGGTTGATAGCCTTGAGCGACTCATAGTCGAGACCGTAGCGCGCCATGTCGCCGACCTTGTAGTTCTCGACGAACACCTGGCATTGCCGCACGAGATCGCGCATCAGCGCCTGGCCTTCCGGGCTCGCTATGTCGCAGGTGATCGATCGCTTGTTTCGATTGGTGCCCAGGTAGTAGGCGGCCTCAGCCGTGTCCTGCCCGGAATCGTCTTTCAGGAACGGTGGGCCCCATGTGCGAGTGTCGTCGCCGGTGCCAGGTCGCTCGACCTTGATGACGTCGGCGCCAAGGTCGGCCAGGGTCTGCGTGCACCAGGGTCCGGCCAGAACGCGGGAGAGATCGAGAACGCGAATGCCATCCAGTGAATTCATGTGCTGGATTTTGTGCCTAAACCACGCGTCGTAGTGCAAACCCGATAATCGCCCGATGCCCTGTATTACCCGCACCCGGGCCCACCATTGCGCCGTCCTGCTGGTTCTTTCCATGCTGACCGCCTGCACCCCGACTTTCAATTGGCGGGACGTGCGTGTGGAGCCAACTGGGCTGAAGGCCATGCTGCCATGCAAGCCAGAAAAAGCTTCGCGCGAAGTCTCAATGGTTGAGCGGAAAGTCGACCTTGAACTGACCGGTCCCTTCTTTTCGAGCCTGAAATTCCAATGACCGTGCTGGCGCGCCGCACTGCGATTGCAGTTTTCCTCGCGTTCGCGTTCACGTATTTCTTTTCGGCGTTGCTTCGCGCGATCACCGCCACGCTGGCGCCGACGCTCACCGTGGAATTCGACCTGAGCGCGCAAGAGCTTGGTCTGCTGGCGGGCGGCTATTTCTTCGGTTTTGCCATCACCCAGCTGCCCCTGGGGCCCTGGCTCGATCGTTACGGACCCCGTACTGTCTTGTTGTGGTTGCTGCTGGCCGCGGTCGGGGGCGCCATCGCCTTTTCGATGGCGAAGAGCTTCACGGCCTTGCTCGCCGCGCGCGTCCTTTGTGGGGTGGGGGTGAGTGCCTGCCTGATGGCGCCACTGACCGGTTACAGGCGATGGCTCACCCCGATCGCCCAGCTGCGCGCCAATTCGTGGATGCTGATGACCGGCTCCTTTGGCATGGTCGCGGCAACGCTTCCTGTCCAGTGGCTCGTGCCCGTCTTCGGCTGGCGTCCGCTGTTCTGGGGCCTGGCGGTGGCCATCGTGGTGGCCATGGCTGCGATCGCGTGGAAGGTTCCGCACTGGGAGTCGACGGTCACCGACCCCGGAAGCCGCCCCGGCACCTACTCGCAGGTATGGCGAGACCCGTACTTCCGCCGGATGTCGCCCATCGGATTCTTCAGCTACGGCGGTCTGATCGCCATTCAAACCCTGTGGGCCGGTCCGTGGATGGTTCGCGTGGCGGGTTATGCGCCGCTTGAGTCTGCGGGGGGTCTATTCGTCATCAACCTGGCCATGCTGTGCACCTTCTGGAGCTGGGGCATGCTCGCGCCGGCGCTGGCGCGACGCGGTATTTCGACCCAGCGGCTCATCGCGTTCGGACTTCCGGTCAGCTTTGTGGTGTTGCTGGGGATCATCGTTGCCGGTCCGGCTGCCGGCGCCTGGGCATGGGCACTGTTTTGCGTCTCGTCCACATTTGTTTCGCTTGCGCAGCCGTCCGTGGGCATGGCTTTCCCGCCGGCGCTGGCGGGGCGCGCCCTGTCCGCTTACAACCTGGTGATCTTCGGCGGTGTCTTTGTGGTGCAGTGGGGCATCGGCCTGCTGATCGACGGCTTCAAAGTCGCCGGAATGGCCGAGGTGTCTGCTTTTCGCGCCGCCATGGGTGTCTTTCTTGCCTGCAGCGTGCTGTCATACGCTTACTTCCTTCGGGCAACGGATAATTCCAGCTCATGAATGCGATCCTCATCATCGCCCACGCACCGCTGGCCCACGCCTTGCGGCAATGCGCCCTCCACGTCTTTCCGGATTGCGGTGCACATGTGGGGGCGATTGACGTACAACCCAACATGCCGCCCGAGGAGACGCTGCACACCGCCCGCATTGCCATGAAACAGTTGGGTGACGACGATCGGGGCATCCTTGTGCTGACAGACATCTTCGGGGCGACGCCCAGCAACGTTGCCCAAAAGCTCGTCGACGGCGTCAAGTCTCGCCTGATCACGGGTGTCAACCTGCCCATGCTGCTGCGCAGCGTCAGTTATCGCGCCGAGTCGCTCGATGCCCTGGTCTCGCGCGCGGTGATCGGCGGCACGCAGGGTGTCATGCAGGTCGCCATCACCGCACCTCAAAACCAGCCACGAAGAAGCAATGACCAGGACGACGACGACCATCAGCAATAAGCTGGGCCTGCATGCCCGTGCCTCGGCAAAGCTCACCAAGCTCGCGGGAAGTTATCCGTGCGAGGTCTGGATCACGCGCGGCGAGCGACGCGTCAATGCCAAGAGCATCATGGGCGTGATGATGCTGGCCGCCGGTATAGGTTCCGAGATTTTGATCGAGACGATCGGCGACCGGGAGCAGGAGGCGATGGACGCCATCCTTGCCCTCATCCATGACAGGTTCGGAGAGGGGGAGTAAATGGCCCCCACGGTCGTGCACTTCGTGTCACTCCCTGCCCCCCAAGGGGGCGGCATTTCGCCTACGGGCGGCCGGGCGGCGACTGTTGCCCCCACGGTCATGCACTTCGTGTCACTCCATGCCCCCCAAGGGGGCGCAATTTCGCCTACGGGCGGCCGGGCGGCGACTGTTGCCCCCACGTTCGTGCACTGCGTGTCACTCCCTGCCCCCCGAGGGGGCTGCATGTCGCCTACGGGCGGCCGGGCGGCGACATGACTTTCAGCGTCCACGGCCTGGCCGTCGCGCGTGGCATCGCGATCGGGCGGGCGGTACTCATGGCTTCGAGCCGTGTGGACGTTGCCCACTATTTCATCGAGCCGGCAAAGATCGAATCGGAAATCGAACGCGTGCGTGCTGGACGCAATGCGGTAGTGGACGAGCTGCATCGCCTGCAGCACACGATTTCCATGATGGGTCCCAAGGAAGCACCGCATGAGCTCAGCGCGCTTCTTGATGTGCACCTGATGCTGCTGCAGGACGAAGAACTGATCAGCGGGGTCAAGCACTGGATCGAGGATCGCCTCTACAACGCCGAATGGGCGCTGACCACTCAGCTCGACGTGCTGTCGCGGCAATTCGACGACATGGAAGACGACTACCTTCGTGGGCGCAAGGCCGACCTCGAGCAAGTGGCCGACCGGATCCTGCGGTACATGAAGGGCGTCGCCTTGCCGGTTGCTCCGCCCCCTGCGAGCCGCCGCAAGACCCAGCAGGACCTTTTGCTCGATGACAGCATCGATGTCCCGCTGGTCATGATTGCGCACGACCTGTCACCCGCGGACATGCTGCAGTTCAAGCAGAGCATCTTTGCGGGATTCGTTACGGATGTGGGCGGACGTAACTCGCACACGGCGATCGTCGCGCGAAGCATGGATATTCCGGCAGTGGTCGGCGCCCGCAGTGCGAGCCAGCTGGTGCGACAGGACGACTGGATCATCATCGACGGCGATGCGGGCGTGATGATCGTTGATCCTTCGCCGATCATCCTGGCGGAATACGGGTTCAAGCAGCGTCAGGCCGAACTTGAACGTGGGCGGCTATCTCGCTTGCGGCATACGCCGGCCGTAACACTCGACGGGCAAAAAATAGAGCTGCTCGCCAATATCGAGTTGCCCGAAGATGCGCCCGGTGCGCTGGAAGCAGGGGCTGCCGGAGTCGGGCTTTTTCGCAGCGAGTTCCTGTTCATGGGGCGGCGCGGAAACTTGCCCAATGAAGAAGAGCAGTACCAGGCGTACAAACGCGCGGTCGAGGGCATGCAGGGGCTGCCGGTCACGATCCGTACTGTGGATGTGGGCGCTGACAAACCCCTGGATGACACACGTCGCGATGAGGCACACCTGAATCCCGCGCTGGGGTTGCGTGCGATCCGCTGGAGCCTCGCGGATCCGGCGATGTTCCTCACGCAGTTGCGCGCCATCCTTCGGGCGGGGGCGCACGGCAAGGTCAACATGCTGATCCCGATGCTGGCGCATGCCAGCGAGATCCGGCACACGCTGTCTCTGATCGACTTTGCGCGTGCAGAGCTCGACAACCGGGGCATCCCGTATGGGCCGGTATCGCTAGGCGCAATGATCGAAATCCCGGCAGCAGCGCTGACAGTGAAAATTTTCCTCAAGTATTTCGACTTTCTGTCGATAGGCACCAACGACCTGATCCAGTACACGCTGGCCATCGACCGGGCCGACGAATCGGTGGCCCACCTCTACGACCCCCTTCACCCGGCCGTGCTGCGTCTGGTGGCCGACACGATTGCCGAGTGCGATGTGCAAGGCAAACCGGTCAGCGTGTGCGGCGAAATGGCCGGTGACACCACGTTGACCCGCCTGTTGCTGGGGCTGGGGTTGCGCAGCTTTTCGATGCATCCCGCGCAGATCCTCGCGGTGAAGCAGGAAGTGCTGCGCTCGGATTCATCACGGCTCGTACCGTGGGCGCGGGCCATTATTGAATCCGAAGATCCGACCGCTGCACTCGAGGCCTGACTGGTGTTGAACCGGCGCTAGCGCACGCGAGTACCGACAACCGCCGCGCCAATGATCAACACCGCTGCCGCGCCGATGCTCCATGTCATCGGTCTGCCACTGACGACCATCAGCAGCAGAGTCGAAGCCAGCGGCGTGATGTAGCTGAGAATTCCGATGTGGCGAGGGTCGCCGAGCTTCAGGGCCTTGTCCCAGAGGAAAAACGCTGCGCCCAAAGGCCCGAGGCCCATGACGGCGATCAGTGCGCAGTCAGTGAGTGAGAGCGCAGTGACGGGTTCAAGTGCCCAGTGGCAAACGAGCGACAACGTGCCGGAAACAAGGCCGAACAAGCCAATCGCCGCGGTGGGAAACGCCTTCACACGCCGCGTGAGGAGCGAGTAGGTCGCCCAGATGAATGCGGAGCCCATCGCAGGCAGGTAGCCCCAGGCCCAGCCTCCGCCAGAAGTGCCTGAGCCCAGAATTGCGATCGCCGCGCCGGCAAGGCCCACCAATGCGGCCGCAACGTGTGCGGCACGCATCTGGATTCCGGGAGCCAGCACGGGGGCAAGAACCACGATCAGCAGCGGCCACAGGTAGTTCACGAGGTTCGCTTCAACAGCTGGTGCGTGGCGCAGAGCAATGAAGAGGAGAAAGTGAAACCCGAACAGGCCGTAGATACCTAGCGCAAGCGTTGAGAGCGGAATCTGCCATTGCCTGACCAGGGGCCAGGCAGGAATGCTGCCGATCACCAGCGCGAGACCCGTCAGCAGGAATGGCGGCACATGACCGAGAGACACGCCTAACGATGCGAGCGTGGCCCACAGGGCGATCGCGCCCAGCGCGTAGAGGTTCGCGGTCAGGTGCTGGCGACGCCTGCCGTGGGTGACGACACGCCTGCCGTGGGTGACGACACGCCTGCCAACGGTGACGACACGCCTGCGGCGTGGGCCTGTTCGTCTGCATGGTACGAACTGCGCACCATCGCACCCACCGCCGCGTGGCTGAAACCCATTTCGTAAGCCTTCGCCTCGAACATCTTGAAGACGTCAGGGTGTACGTAGCGGCGCACAGGCAGGTGAGAAGTTGAAGGCGCAAGGTATTGGCCGATCGTGAGCATGTCAATGTTGTGCTCGCGCATTTCGCGCATCACCTGCAGGATCTCTTCGTCGGTTTCGCCCAGGCCCACCATCAAGCCACTCTTGGTGGGTACGCTGGGGTGCAGCGCCTTGAATTTCTTGAGAAGGTTCAGGCTGAATGCGTAGTCGGAGCCAGGCCGCGCCTCCTTGTAGAGGCGAGGGATGGTTTCCAGGTTGTGGTTCATCACATCCGGCGGCGCGGCCTTGAGGATCTCCAGCGCGCGGTCATCGCGACCGCGAAAGTCCGGCACCAGCACCTCAATCGTCGTGCCGGGTGACAGCTCGCGCGTGCGGCGTATGCAATCGACGAAATGACCGGCGCCGCCGTCGCGCAGGTCGTCGCGATCCACAGACGTGATCACGACGTATTTGAGCTTGAGCCTGGCAATGGTGCGAGCGAGGTTCTCGGGTTCGTTGACGTCCAGCGGGTCGGGCCGACCGTGGCCGACGTCGCAGAACGGGCACCGCCGGGTGCACTTGTCGCCCATGATCATGAAGGTGGCGGTGCCCTTGCCGAAGCATTCGCCGATGTTGGGGCACGAGGCTTCTTCGCACACCGTGTGCAGATTGCTTTCGCGAAGAATCTGCTTGATTTCGTAGAAGCGCGTGGTGGGCGAACCCGCACGCACGCGGATCCAGTCGGGCTTCTTGAGCACCTCGCCCTGCTCGACCTTGACTGGAATGCGAGCCAGCTTGGCCGCTGCCTTCTGCTTGGCTGCGGGGTTGTAGTTTTCGACCGATTGCGCTTCGCGCACGATTTCGCTGGAGCTCATGGATGCTTTCAGGAAGGAAGCAGGGCGCAGAGTTTCTCGCCAAGTACTGCCGCCGCTTCGTTCCAGTGGGTGGAGACCCCGATTGTAGAAAGGTCCACGGTTTTCAGTCCGGGCCAACCGCAGGGGTCGATTCGCGAAAAGGGTTCGAGATCCATTGCCACGTTCAATGCGACGCCGTGATATGTGCAGTGGCGGCTGACCTTGATCCCGAGAGCGGCGATCTTCCCCAATCCCGCGAAGTCCGGATTTTTCCCTGCCTTGTCGGCAGAAGGCAGGGCAGGGGGCAGCCTTGCGTGCGAGAACGGATCATCCAGCCGCACATAAATCCCCGGCGCACCTGCAACTCGATGGCCCGTCACCCCGAACTCGGCCAGCGTACGGATCACGGCCTCTTCGACTCGATAGACGTATTCCTTGACGAAGAAGCCCTGCCGCTTCAAGTCAACCAGCGGGTAGGCGACAACCTGCCCTGGTCCGTGGAAGGTCACCTGCCCGCCGCGATTGGTGGCAATAACGGGAATGTCACCCGGCGTGAGCACGTGCTCGGCCTTGCCCGCGAGCCCCTGGGTGAACACGCAAGGATGTTCGCAAAGCCAGAGCTCATCTTCTGTAGCCTCTGAGCGCGAAGCGGTGAACGACTGCATCGCCGAATAGGTCGGCGCGTACTCGCAACGCTCGCGAACACTCACACGCATTGCCCGATCCTAGAGGACGACCTTGACCATCGGGTGGCTTGTCAACTTGCGGTACACGTCGTCGAGTTGCTCGCGACTCGTCACGTTCACCGTGATGGTGATCCCCAGGTATTTGCCTGCGTTGCTGCTGCGCAATTCAATGGAAGCCGCGTCGAACCCGGGATCGAACTGCGCGGCGATCGCTGTGATTGCGTGCACGAACCCATCCGCGTTTTCACCCATCACCTTGATGGGAAAACGTGTGGGAAACTCAATCAGCGATTCTCGTTGTTCAGGTGTCATGGTCAAGCCTGTTTGGCCAGTTGATAGCCAGCGTAGAGCTTGTCGTAGATCGGGCCGGGTTTGCCGCTTCCAACCGGCTGGCCGTCCAGTTGTGTCACCGCGATCACCTCTTTGGTTGCGGAACTCATCAGAACTTCGTCGGCACCCATAACCTCATCGCGGGAGATGCGGCGCAACTTGAATGGGATGCCGGCGTCGCGGCACAGCTCTTCAAGCAAACCGTAACGGATGCCTTCGAGCACCAGGTTGTCCTTCGGTGAACCGAGCACGACCCCATCCTTGACTACCCAGACGTTGGACGCAGCAGCTTCGCTCAGCCAGTCATCACGAAACATGATGGTTTCATTGGCGCCCTGATCAGCGCTGATCTGGCGGGCCATCACTGCGCCAGCCAGGCTGATGCTCTTGATATGCGCTTTTTTCCAGCGGAAGTCATCGGCCGTCACACACGCTACCCCTGCGGCCCTCTCCTCGGGGGGGTAGATATGGAGCCGGTTTGTCATGGCGAATACGGTGGGCGTGAGGCCCGGAATCATGGCGTGATCGCGCAGGGCCACGCCGCGAGTGACCTGGATGTACACAAGCTGGTTCGTCTCGACAGGCGCCTTGCTCTGCTGCTTCGCGTACGCAGAAACCAGCGTATCGACGATCTCGCGCCATTGCCCATCCGGGAAAGGGCTCGAGATCCGCAATTCCTCAAGGCTTCGGGCGAGCCGCGCCATATGCTCGGAAAAACGGAACGGACGACCCGCGTAGACAGGTACGACTTCGTAGATTCCATCGCCAAACACAAAGCCTCTGTCCATCACGCTGACTCTGGCGTATGGAAGTGTGGTGAATTCACCATTGAGGTAGCAGGGCAGGTCGGGTAGGTCGGGGCTGGTGCTCATGGCGTCATTGTCCACGGTGCGCACCCGAACGCCCGGGTGGTGGCTGAAATCACATCGGTGTCCTACGCAAAAGTACGTTCAGCCCATGCAAAGCCCGTGTCTTGACTCGGATACGGGCGACTGCAAGGGGTTTCTACTTATAATGAGAGGCTTTGTAAGAAAACCGGGAACGAAGCGGCGCAAAAAAACAATGATCCCCAACGCACCGCTTCCCGCAAGTTTCGACGAAGTCCCCGACGGAGAGATTCCGGCCAGGCCGCTGACCTTTGAGGAGGCGCGTCGGCTGCGGGAAAAAAATCCACTGGTTTCCCCCTGGTGGGTGGTGATGGGGCAGGTGGTGGTGGGGCTCCTTGTGGCATTGGCTGCGTGGGGTATCACCGGGAAGCAAAACGTGGGTTGGTCCGCCGGATATGGCGCGTTGGCCGTGGTGATCCCCGCGGCCATTTTTGCGCGAGGACTCACCGGGCGTTTTGCCTCGCTCGACGCCGGCAGTGCCGCTGTCGGGTTCATGGTGTGGGAGATGGTCAAAATTGCTTCGACGATTGCCTTGATGGCAGCGGCGCCGAAGCTGGTGACAGACCTGAGCTGGCCGGCAATGCTGGTTGGCCTGATCGTCACCCTGAAAGTGTATTGGTTGGCGTTGGCATTCAAGCCGCGCCCAAAACGAATAGAAAACTTGAAGAACACAAATGGCCGCAGCTGAACATGCACCTAGCGCCGGTGAATACATCATTCACCACCTGACGCACCTGCAAAACCACAAGGCGTCCAACGTCCTTGACTTCACGGTCTTCAATTTCGATTCGCTATTCTTCTCGATCCTGATGGGGGTGCTCGGGTGCTTCATCCTGTGGCGTGCCGCTCGCAAGGCGACGGCCGGCGTCCCCGGCCGCTTCCAGGCTGCGGTGGAAATCCTGGTCGAGATGGTGGACTCGCAAGCCAAGGGCATCGTTCACAACGCGAACAGCCGCAAGCTGATCGCCCCGATGGCGCTGACCGTGTTCGTCTGGATCTTCCTGCTCAATGCAATGGATCTGTTGCCCGTCGATCTGCTGCCATACATCTGGGAAAAGATCTACGGTGCAGCCGGCGGCGATCCGACGCATGCCTACCTGCGCGTGGTTCCGACTGCCGACCTTTCCGTGACCATGGGTCTGTCGGTGTCGGTGCTGCTGCTGTGCCTGTTCTACAACATCAAGATCAAGGGCCTGGGCGGCTGGGCACATGAACTCGTCACGGCACCCTTCGGCGCGCATCCGATTCTGTGGCCTTTCAATTTCGTATTCCAGATCCTCGAGTTCGTTGCAAAGACCGTTTCGCACGGCATGCGACTGTTCGGCAACATGTACGCAGGCGAACTGATTTTCCTGCTGATTGCCTTGCTGGGTGGCGCGTGGTCCCTGTCGGGTACCGGCGTCGGCCTGGCTGCACTTCACATCGTCGCGGGCTTCGTATGGGCGGTGTTCCACCTGATCATCATCACGTTGCAAGCCTTCGTGTTCATGATGTTGGCCCTGGTCTACCTGGGCCAGGCGCACGACGCACATTGAATCTGTGCGCTGATTTTTTCGGTTTCTCTTTTCTCTACGTCAACCAAGTCCTCTAGGAGCTTTTCATGGAAGTTATCAGCTTTGTCGCACTGGCCGCCGGCCTGATCATTGGTCTCGGTGCCATCGGCGCCTGTATCGGCATCGGCATCATGGGCGCCAAGTACCTTGAATCCGCAGCTCGCCAGCCTGAGCTGATGAACGAGCTGCAGACCAAGATGTTCCTGCTCGCCGGCCTGATCGACGCTGCGTTCATTATCGGCACCGGTATTGCACTGTGGTTCGCCACGGCCAATCCGTTCCTGGCGCAAATCGCCAACCTGCCCAAGTAAGTCTCGTCCTCCCAGAACGCATGCCCTGCGGCTTTGTCGCGGGGTGAAGGATGAAAAAGTGAGCATCACCGGTACCCTGATCATTCAGATGATCGTGTTCCTGGCCCTGGTCGGGTTCACGATGAAGTTCGTGTGGCCTCCTATCGCCATGGCCCTGGACGAACGCGCGAAGAAAATCGCAGAAGGCCTTGCCGCCGCCGATAAGGCAAAGGCCGACCTGTCTGCCGCCAATCAGCGCGTCGAAGAAGAACTGGCCAAGACCCGCAACGAAACCGCAGCGCGCCTGGCAGATGCCGAGCGTCGCGCCCAGGCCATCGTTGAGGAAGCCAAGACGCGTGCCACCGAAGAAGGCAGCAAGATCGTTGCCGCAGCTCGCGTGGAAGCCGAGCAGCAGACCGTCAAGGCTCGCGAAGCACTGCGCGAGCAGGTGGCGGCGCTGGCTGTGAAGGGCGCCGAGCAGATCCTGCGCAAGGAAGTCAATGCCGGTGTGCATGCGGACCTCCTGAGCCGCCTGAAGACCGAGCTGTGAGCATGCGCCCCCACGCTCACTTGCGCTCGCTGCCTCCTGAGGGCGGCGTAGCCTCCCTGGTGGCGGTACGGGAGTCCAATCATGGCTGAACTCGCGACCATTGCGCGGCCCTATGCCGAGGCGCTGTTCAAGTCGGCATCCGCTGACCTGACGGGCACTTCGGTGTGGCTGGATGAACTCGCCGCAATTGCAGCGGAGCGTCAGATCCAGCTTTTCGCGGACAACCCTAAGGTAACCAACCAGCAGGTGTTCGACCTGGTCGCTGGCGTAACCCAGGTGCCGCTGTCCGAGGCTGCGAGGAACTTCCTGCGGACCGTGATCGAAAACGGGCGTCTTTCCGCGCTGACCGAGATCGCCAGCCAGTTCCGGGCGCTCGTGAACGTGCAGAGCGGCACATCGGACGCGATTGTTTACAGCGCCTTTCCGATTGACAGCGCCGCGCTGCAGGGCGTGTCCGAGACGCTCGAGAGGCGTTTTGGCCGCAAGCTCAACCTGTCGGTCGAGGAGCAACCGGACCTGATTGGCGGGATCCGCGTGGTCGTCGGGGACGAAGTGCTCGACACCTCGGTCAAGGCCCGCCTGGAACAAATGAAAGTCGCGCTGTCGGCTTGATAGCCGCCGCTCAAACCGACACCTGAATCGACGCACCTAACGCCGCCTAAACCGCTGCTTAACCAACGAAAGAAGGAAAGAGTCATGCAACTCAATCCCGCAGAAATTTCTGAACTGATCAAGAGCCGCATCGAGGGGCTCGTCGCCAGCGCCGACATTCGCAACCAGGGCACCGTCGTGTCCGTGGCCGATGGCATTTGCCGCATTCATGGCCTCTCGGACGTGATGGCCGGCGAAATGCTGGAATTTCCCCCCACCAAGGATGGCGTTGCCACGTTCGGCCTGGCGCTGAACCTGGAGCGCGACTCGGTCGGCTCGGTGATTCTGGGCGAGTACGAGCACATTTCCGAAGGCGATACCGTCAAGTGCACGGGCCGCATTCTCGAAGTACCGGTCGGTCCCGAGCTCATCGGCCGCGTGGTGAATGCTCTGGGCCAGCCGATCGACGGCAAGGGCCCGGTCAACGCCAAGATGACCGACGTGATTGAAAAGGTTGCCCCTGGCGTGATTGCGCGTCAGTCGGTGAGCCAGCCCATGGCGACCGGCCTGAAGTCGATCGACTCCATGGTGCCAATCGGCCGCGGCCAGCGGGAGCTGATCATCGGCGACCGTCAGACCGGCAAGTCCGCCGTGGCCGTCGACGCGATCATCAACCAGAAGGGTCAGAACATGACCTGCGTGTATGTCGCGATCGGCCAGAAGGCATCCACGATCAAGAACATCGTGCGGTCGTTGGAGCAAGCCGGGGCGATGGAATACACGATTGTGGTTGCGGCTTCCGCTTCCGAATCGGCCGCCATGCAGTACGTCTCGGCCTATTCAGGTTGCACGATGGGCGAGTATTTCCGCGATCGCGGACAAGACGCACTGATCGTTTATGACGATCTGTCCAAGCAGGCCGTGGCCTACCGCCAGGTTTCGCTGCTGCTGCGCCGCCCACCAGGCCGTGAAGCCTATCCCGGCGATGTGTTCTATCTCCATAGCCGCCTGCTCGAGCGCGCTGCCCGCGTGAACGCCGACTATGTCGAAGCCTTCACCAAGGGTGAAGTCAAGGGTCAAACCGGTTCCCTGACCGCTCTGCCAATCATCGAAACGCAAGCCGGCGACGTGTCCGCCTTCGTTCCGACCAACGTGATCTCGATCACCGACGGCCAGATTTTCCTGGAGACGTCGCTGTTCAACGCAGGTATCCGTCCCGCAATTAACGCCGGTATTTCGGTGTCGCGAGTCGGAAGTGCAGCACAGACGAACTGGATCAAGGGTCTGTCAGGCGGTATTCGTACCGACCTGGCTCAGTACCGCGAGCTCGCTGCTTTTGCACAGTTCGCTTCCGACCTGGACGAAGCCACCCGCAAGCAGCTCGACCGCGGTGCGCGTGTGACCGAGTTGCTCAAGCAGGCGCAGTACAGCCCGCTGCCGATTTCCCTCATGGGCGCCACGCTTTTCGCGGTGAACAAGGGCTTTCTCGACGACATCGAAGTCAAGAAGGTTCTTCCTTTCGAACATGGTCTGCACGCTTACCTCAAGGACAAGCACGCCGACATGCTCGCGACCATCGAAAAGAACGGCGCGAAGTGGGACAACAAGCCCGCCAAGGATTCGGACAGTGACGACAAGAAGGCATTCAAGAAGGTCTGCATTGACGCAGAGGCCGAATTGACTGCCGCCATCGCTGCGTTCAAGAAGACATTCGCCTAAACGCACAGGAGCTCAACGTGGCTGCAGGTAAAGAGATTCGGGGCAAGATCAAATCGGTGGAAAACACCAAGAAGATCACCAAGGCCATGGAAATGGTGGCTGCCTCCAAGATGCGCAAGGCGCAGGAGCGCATGCGCCACGCCCGGCCGTACGCCGACAAGGTGCGCAATGTTGCGGCCAATCTTGGCAAGGCGAACCCGGAATACACGCACCCTTTCATGAAGTTGAACGATGCGAAAACGGCCGGCTTTATTGTGGTCACCACCGACAAGGGGCTGTGTGGCGGCATGAACACCAACGTGCTGCGACTGGTCACCACCAAGTTGCGGGAGCAACAGGCGGCCGGCCTTGAGTCGCATGCCGTGGCGATTGGCAACAAGGGCCTCGGATTCCTGAACCGCATCGGCGCAAAGGTCGTATCGCACGTCACGCAGCTGGGCGATACGCCGCACCTGGACAAATTAATCGGCCCCGTCAAGGTTTTGCTCGATGCGTATGCCGAAGGCAAGGTGAACGCAGTGTACCTGTCGTACACAAAGTTCATCAACACCATGCGCCAGGAGCCGGTGCTCGAGCAGCTACTGCCGCTCACGGCCGAGAACTTCAAGTCCGACGAGGGCCAGCCCGGCTGGGACTACATCTACGAGCCGGATGCCCAGACCGTCATCGACGAACTGCTGCTGCGCTACGTGGAAGCACTGGTCTATCAGGCAGTCGCCGAGAACATGGCCTCCGAGCAGTCCGCTCGCATGGTCGCAATGAAGGCAGCCACCGACAACGCCGGCAATGTTATTGCCGAGCTCAAGCTGGTTTACAACAAGACGCGCCAGGCAGCGATCACGAAAGAACTTTCGGAAATCGTCGCCGGGGCAGCAGCGGTCTAGCGCACGGGCGCGGGCGGACGCACGGATTCAACAGATTAATTATTGGAGCGACTCATGGCTCAAGCAAACGCTACCCAGGGCAAGATTGTTCAATGTATTGGCGCAGTGGTCGACGTGGAATTTCCGCGCGACCGGATGCCCAAAATCTACGACGCACTGAAGATGGACGGCACGGCCCTCACGCTGGAAGTGCAGCAGCAGCTTGGCGACGGCATTGTTCGCACTATTGCGCTTGGATCTTCCGATGGCCTGCGCCGCGGCAACATGGTCTACAACACCGACGCGCCGATCATGGTGCCGGTTGGCAAGGCTACGCTCGGCCGCATCATGGACGTTCTGGGCAACCCGATCGACGAACGCGGTCCGGTCGACGCGACGCTGACGGCCTCCATCCACCGCAAGGCACCGGCTTATGACGAGCTGTCGCCCTCACAGGAATTGCTCGAAACCGGCATCAAGGTGATTGACCTCGTGTGCCCATTCTCCAAGGGCGGCAAGGTGGGCTTGTTTGGTGGCGCCGGCGTGGGCAAGACCGTGAACATGATGGAACTGATCAACAACATCGCCAAGGCTCACTCGGGCCTGTCGGTGTTTGCAGGCGTCGGTGAGCGCACCCGTGAAGGCAACGACTTCTATCACGAGATGGCTGACTCGAAGGTCGTGGACCTGGAGAACCTGCCCAACTCCAAGGTGTCGATGGTGTACGGTCAGATGAACGAGCCGCCGGGTAACCGTCTGCGCGTTGCGCTGACTGGCCTCACGATCGCAGAATCGTTCCGCGACGAAGGCCGCGACGTGCTGTTCTTCGTGGACAACATCTATCGCTACACGCTCGCTGGTACCGAAGTGTCCGCTCTGCTGGGCCGTATGCCTTCCGCTGTGGGTTACCAGCCGACGCTGGCCGAAGAGATGGGTCGCCTGCAAGAGCGCATCACGTCGACCAAGGTCGGCTCGATCACCTCGATCCAGGCCGTTTACGTGCCTGCCGATGACTTGACCGACCCGTCGCCTGCAACGACGTTCGCTCACCTGGATTCCACCGTGGTGCTGTCGCGTGATATCGCTGCGCTGGGCATCTACCCCGCTGTCGATCCGCTCGACTCAACCAGCCGTCAGCTCGACCCACTGGTCGTTGGCGAAGATCACTACAACACCGCTCGTGCCGTGCAGAACACGCTTCAGCGCTACAAAGAATTGCGCGACATCATTGCGATTCTGGGCATGGACGAACTCGCGCCGGAAGACAAGCTGGCTGTGGCGCGTGCGCGCAAGATCCAGCGCTTCCTGTCGCAGCCATTCCACGTTGCTGAAGTGTTCACCGGCTCGCCCGGCAAGTACGTTCCGCTGGCTGAAACAATCCGTGGCTTCAAGATGATCACCAACGGTGAATGCGACCACCTGCCTGAGCAGGCGTTCTACATGGTCGGCACGATCGACGAAGCGTTCGAAAAGGCAAAGAAGGTTTAACGTCCAGAGACTTTGCGGAACGGGTCTTTAGCTCTGTCCGCAGCTCACTAAAAGGTATTTTATGGACCCGACCCACACCATCCACGTCGACGTGGTCAGCGCCGAAGAGTCGATCTTCTCCGGCGAGGCCCGCTTCGTGGCGCTTCCCGGCGAAGCCGGCGAGCTTGGAATTTATCCGCGTCATACGCCGTTGATCACGCGTATCAGGCCCGGCACGGTGCGCATCGAAAAAGCGGACGGCACCGAAGAATTCGTGTTCGTCGCCGGTGGCATTCTTGAGGTGCAGCCCAAGACCGTCACCGTTCTGTCCGACACCGCCATCCGCGGCAAGGATCTCGACGAAGAAAAAGCCAACGCAGCAAAGGCAGCGGCTGAAGAAGCGCTGCGCAACGCCAAGGGTGAGCTCGACATCGCCAGGGCGCAATCCGAGCTGGCCGTCATGGCGGCGCAGATCGCCGCCCTTCGCAAGTATCGCCAGAAGAGATAAATCCCCAACGGATTCGAGCGAAACAAGAAGCGCTAAAAACCGCGCCCTCGGCCCTGCCAGTTTGGCAGGGCTTTTTTATTCGCGCGCCAGATTCCCGGGTCCCATGTTGCTCGGACGCTCACCTCACGGCCTGCGTCCAATAAGAGTAGCTCCATGCGGTCTGAAAGCCGCAACCCGCATACAACTGGAGGGCGCCCGTATTGGACGCCTCCACCTGAAGCACCATCCTCGTGTAACCCCGACCGGCGGCCTCTTGCGCGAGCGTAGTGAGCACTCGCCGCGCCAAACCACGACGCCGATGCGAAGTAGTGGTCCGCATTCCATGGATGCTCGCCCAGCCGTGACTCAGGGCTAGGGCACCGGCTGCAACAGAGCCGCCCCTCTCGTTCCTGATCTGGGCAAATAGCGAGCCCTGCGCCCGCCGGAGCGTTTCGACCCGGCTCGCACCATCGACGGGATCGAATCCTTCCCCGAGGAACACCGACGCCCATTCGTCATCGGCAAAGCTCTGAACTTCAGCCGGAACAAAGCCTGGGTAAGGGTCAACAAAGCTTGTTCGGCCTGTCTGTACGAGCGTCGGTTTGCCTGGGTTGTATTTGCGTTGAATCAAGACAGATCGAACCGAGTCAAAGGTGGCGACGTCGGGGAGCCGAAACATCGGCGTCAATCCGTGCGCCGAATATCGCCCTTCGATCAAGTCGATGATCGTCTCTTCAGGTCCATCAGGTTTGCCGTGGTGCATCGGCACAGCGCTCTTGGCACGTCCCACGGTGCCCCGGTCCAAGGGGATCAACCAGCCTTCAATTTCTTCCAGCGGCGAAGGCGCAAGCGCCGCGAGGGTCGCGCGCTCAATCGATTCGACAGTGGAATCCATGGTCACAAAGCAAACGCCCTCTAACCAATGACCGGTTCATCCGGTAGTTCGTTCGGGTTCGCTTCGCCCGCTGCCAGCGGGAAGTGCGCGACCAGCAGCGCCGATACTTCCTCCAGCGCCTGAGTAAGCCCCTGTTCAAACCGGCGTTCACGAAATGCGGTGCCCATCCGCTGGACGATGGCTTTCCATTCGGCCTCCGGCACGCAACTGGCCAGGCCCCGGTCAGCGACGATTTCAATGGCATGCTCTGCCAGCAGCAGGTAGATCAGCACACCGTTGTTGTTCTCGGTATCCCATACGCGCAGCTTGGCGAACATCGAGATGGCGCGCTCGCGGGGAGTTGCGCCCCGCAGGATGTAGCTGGTCGGAAGCCCCGCCTCGACATAAAGCCGGATCTCACCGCTGTGCCGCTGCTCGCTCGCCGCGACCCTCCGGGCGAGCCGTTCAACCAGATCGTCCGGGATCGCATGGCGCGTGTCGGCCTCATCCCGCCAGCGATGGCGCCAGAGCCGGCCGACTGTCTGCGTGAAATTGCGTTTGTCCGCCATCACCAGTCCCCCGAGGCACCACCGCCGCCAAAATCGCCGCCCCCACCAGAACTCCAGCCTCCACCTCCGCCGCCCGAGCTCCAGCCGCCGCCTCCGCCACCCCCGCCCCAGATCACCGGCCCGCCAGATCCGCCGCGACGACCGGTGCCGCCAGCGCCCAGTCCACCCGACAACAGCGAAAAAATCAGGGCGACAAACGCGGCGACGCCAGCAATCGCAATGCTGGAGGTCAGGAGCATCGCGATTGTGCCGACTCCGCCACCTGTGACCAGCGAACCCAGCTTGCGCCCCAGCATGCCCTTGAGGACTCCTCCGATCACTGGCACTGCTATGAAGAGGAATATCGCCAGGTCCATCCACTCGAAACCGGCGGCGCCACCTGAGCGTTGGTTTCCCTTCTGTGGGACAGGCGGCAAGGCCTCGCCGTTGATCAGCGCAGTGATCTGGGCCACGCCCGCACGGAGCCCTGCGGCGTAGTCACCCTTGCGAAACTCCGGCGTAATGGCTTCGTCAATGATGCGTCGCGCCGCCAGGTCGGGAATGGCGCCTTCAAGCGTCTTGGCCACCTCGATGCGGACTTTGCGATCGTCCTTGGCGACAACGAGAAGCAAGCCATCGCCCACGCCCTTGCGGCCAATTTTCCACTCGTTGGAGATCCGGTTCGCGTAGCTGGTAATGTCTTCCGGCTGGGTCGTGGAGACCAACAGGATCACGACCTGTGACCCCTTGGCCGTCTCAAGCGCGGTGAGCTGGTCTTCCAGACCCTGTCGCTGGATGGCATCGAGCGTGTTGGTCTGGTCGATCACGTGCGCTGTGAGCGCGGGCACAGGCAGCACGTTCTGGGCATGCAGACTCGACACTGCAAGAAGCAGCATCGCGACCAGAAGTCGGATCGCCCTCACTGGGTGTCAATGCCAGGCGGGACCCGGCACCCCTGGTTGCACACCGGCCACTTCACTTTTTGTTGAAGTCGACTTGCGGTGGCGCGGAGATCTGCGCTTCGTTCTGCACGGTGAATGTCGGTTTCGGGGAGTAGCCGAACACCATCGCGGTGAGGTTGTTCGGGAAACTGCGGGCGAGCACGTTGTACTCCTGCACCGTCTGGATATAGCGATTGCGCGCGACCGTGATGCGGTTTTCGGTGCCCTCGAGTTGCACGCGCAGATCGCTGAAGCCCTTGTTCGCCTTCAGGTCCGGATAACGCTCGACCGTCACCATCAGCCGGCTGAGCGCGCTGGACAACTCGCCCTGCGCTGCCTGGAATTTGGCAAAGGCGGCCGGGTCGTTGAGCGTCTCAGGCGTGACCTGCATCGATGTCGCTTTCGCGCGGGCCTCGACAACTTTGGTCAGCGTCTCCTGCTCGAAATTCGCTTCACCCTTGACGGTGGCCACGATGTTGGGGATCAGATCGGCGCGGCGCTGGTACTGGTTGAGCACTTCGCTCCAGGCCGACTTGCTGGCTTCATCGAGCCGCTGGAAATCGTTGTACCCGCAGCCGGTCAGCGAGGCAGCAGCAAGCATGGCAGCAAGGATGAGGAACCAGCGCTTGATCATGAGTGACTTTCCTTTGAGGGACGGCGAGAGCCGCGACGGTAGCATAGATGGATGCACATTGAGCCCTTTCAAGCATTGGCCGCTGCGCAGCGGCCGATTGTGGTTGCGCGCAATGCTCGCCTGGTCATTGCCGGGGCAACTGGCGTGCTCGGCAATGAGGTGCTTCGCCGCGTCGCAGGCCGACATCGCTTTGAGTCGACCCGTGTGCTCGCCCGCGAACCCGTCACCACGGCGTTGCGCGGCGTGGACCTCACGGTCGTGCCCGGTGAAGTGCCCGGGCAATGGCCTCTGGAGCCCGCTGAAACAGGCCTCATCATGTTCGATCCACCGCGACTTTTTCATGACCGCGAACGCGCACTATGGACACCACAACCCGATCAACTCGTCGAGGTCGCGCGATGGATGCGGATGAGTGGCGTCACTACGCTCCTCATGGTGTTGCCGCACGATCAGGGCCGGTTGCCAGAGGCACTCAAGCGCGGCCTTGCCAATCTGGATGAGCAGGCGCTCGCGACGCTCGGCTTTGAGCGGTTGATCATCGTGCGCACGGCGCGCAAACCTGCGCCACCTCCCGGCGAGGGTCTGTTCCGCTCGCTGGCAAGGTTCATGCTGTCGACCTTCAAATACATGCTCCCGAGCAGCGAGCAACCCGTGCGGGCGGTGAAGGTAGCGCAGTTTGTCTCGGCCGTGCTTGAACTCGCCCCGCCCGGTCTGCATATCGCCGCACCTGAGGTGGTGTGGCGCGCTGCGCAGGGGCACTCGCGTGACCTGCGCGAGACGGTGCGGCAGTGGCTCGCAGCCTGAATCCACGGCAGAATCCCTCCAACCCATGCGCAAGAAAAGCAAGCTCCAGGCCGCCAATCTCGAAGGAAGCCCCGACGACGTCGAGGCGGCGTTCTATCACGCGCTGCAAAACGCCGACATCGAAAAACTGATGGCTTGCTGGGCTGATGAGGATGACATCGTCTGCATTCATCCCGGCGGTCCGCGCGTTGTGGGAGCGATGGCGATACGCGCCACGTTCGAAGCCATGTTCAGCAATGGCAGCATTCGCGCATGGCCGGAACGTGCGCGCAAAACGCAGGCGCTGGCCAGTGCCGTCCACAACGTGCTTGAACGCGTGGAGGTGCTCAGTACCGAGGGTCCCGCGCAGGCGTGGGTCATCGCGACCAATGTTTACCACCGCACGGCGCAAGGCTGGCGCATGGTCGCGCACCATGCAAGCCCCGGCACCAGCAGCGAGATTCAGGAAGTGTCGGGCACGCCGCTCGTGCTGCACTAGCCATCAATAGTGTTAATAAGCCCTAATGCGAGCAATTCGTTGATGACGGAAGTGCATTGAACTACCGTGCGCCCTGGTGGCTGCCCGGCGGCAACCTGCAAACCATCTGGCCCGCGCTTTATGCCCGGCGTTATTTCGGCAGCCATCCGCAATACCGGCGCGAGCGCTGGAGTGCGCCGGACGGGGACTTCGTCGATGTCGATTGGCTGGATTCGCCCGGAGCCGGGAAAGCCGGACGCACGCTTCTGGTCATGTTCCACGGCCTGGAGGGGTCATCGCGCAGCCACTACGCGCAAGCCTTTGCCGATTTTGCAGCCGAGCGTGGTCTGGCATTTGCGATCCCGCACTTTCGCGGTTGCAGCGGCGAGCTGAACGCGGGCCCGCGCGCCTATCACTCGGGCGACCACGAAGAAATCGCATGGATCCTGCAACGGCTGCGCGAACATCATCAAGGTCCCATCGTGGCTGTGGGCATATCACTGGGCGGCAACGCGTTGATGCGATGGACAAGTGAAGCGGGCGAAGGGGCCAAAGCGCTGGTTCACGCTGTTGCCAGCGTCTGTTCGCCGCTCGATCTCGCCGCGAGCTCCGTGCAGATCGGCCAGGGCTTCAACCGGCTGGTGTACACCACGATGTTTCTGCGGTCCATGAAGCCCAAAGCCCTGGAGAAGTTGCAGCAGCACCCAGGACTGTTCGATGGCGACCGCATGCAGGCGGCGCGTGACCTCTACGAGTTCGACGACATCTTCACCGCACCCCTGCACGGCTTCACCAACGCCGACGACTATTACTTGCGAGCGAGTGCCAAGCCGCACCTGCACCTGATCCGAATACCGGCGCTGTGTCTCAACGCACGCAATGACCCGTTCGTCCCCGCGAAGAGCCTGCCCAAACAGGGCGAGGTGGGCGAATGCGTCACCTTGTGGCAGCCAGACGAGGGCGGCCATGTCGGGTTTCCGGGCGGAAGCCCGCCGGGGCACATGCGGACCATGCCCGATGAGGTGGGGGGGTGGCTGCTGCGCGCAGCTGCTATTGCGTAGCCACCCGGACCGACGAAGCCGGCTTGATTGCTGCTGCAGGCCGGAGCCTGGATGCTGCACTCGCAGGAGCCGCTGCAAGAGGCGCCGATGAAGCTGCGGCCGGCGTCGGCGCGGCACCCGGCACTATCCAGGGCAGTTCGGAAGCAAGGCGCGGTTTGCCGACCGGCGTGGTGGCCTTGCCCTGACGAACAAGCGCCATGTCCTCTTCGCTCGGATAAAGGCCGGCCAGGTAGTAATCGAACGCGCGCCGTACGATAGGGGCAGAGTTCTGTCCACCGAAGCCTGCGTTCTCCACGATCATGGCGATGGCGATCGTCGGGTTTTCTGCGGGGGCATACGCCATGAAGAGAGCGTGGTCTCGATGACGCTCGTCGATGGAGGCAGCGTTGTACTTTTCACCCTGCTTGATCGCAATTACCTGCGAGGTTCCAGTCTTGCCGCCGCTCGTGTAGACGGCACCCGTAAAGGCGCGAGCCGAAGTGCCCTCCCTGTTCACTCCAATCAGAGCCTTGCGGATGATGTCGATGTTTTGCGCCTTCGCAATTCGTTCACCCACGACCTGGCGCACCGCGTCGGTGGGCTGCTTGGTCACGACATCGATCACCTTGACCACCAGGTGCGGCTTCATCTTTACGCCCGAGTTCGCCAGCGTCGCAGTGGCCGATGCCAGCTGCAGCATCGTGAAGTTGTTGTAGCCCTGCCCGATGCCCAGCGAAATTGTCTCGCCGGCGTACCATTTCTTCTGCTCGGGCTTGCGATAGGCGGCCCGTTTCCATTTGGTCGAGGGCAGGAGCCCGCGCGCCTCGCCCTGGATGTCAATGCCAGTCAACTCGCCAAAACCGAACTTCACCAGCTCGTCGTGCATCAAGTCCACGCCCATGTCGTTGGCCAGCACGTAGTAGTAGGTGTCGCATGAGTGCACGATAGACTTGTACATGTCGACCACCCCATGGCCACCTTCCTTGTCGTCGCGAAACCGGTGACCGCCGAACATGAAGAAGCCAGGATCCGAAATCGACTGCTGCGGCGTGCGCTTGCCCGTCTCGAGCGCAGCCAGCGCCATGAACGGCTTGTAGGTCGACCCCGGTGGATAAGTGCCCCGTAGCGCACGATTGAGCAAGGGCTTGTCGGGCGACTCATTCAGTGCCGCCCAGTTTTCGCTATCGATACCGTCCACGAACAGGTTGGGATCGAACGTCGGCTTGCTCACAAAAGCCAGGATCTCACCCGTCTGCGGCTCGATGGCGACCAGCGCTCCGCGACGATCGCCATAAAGGTCTTCCAGCAGTTTCTGCAGCTTGATATCGATCGACATCATGACCGTGTTGCCCGGTGTGCCGGGCTTGGTCGCAAGCGTTCGCATCGCCCGCCCGCCCGCCGAAGTTTCCACTTGCTCCACGCCCGTGGTGCCATGCAGATGCGATTCATAGCTTTGCTCGACGCCGAGCTTGCCGATGTACTCGGTGCCGCGATAGTTGGTCTGCGCTTCCTCGGGCCAGCCTTCGATGATCTTTTTTTCGGCCTGGTTGACACGCCCGATGTAACCGATGACATGGCTGGCCAGTTCGCCGTAGGGGTAGCTGCGAAAAAGCCGCGCCTTGATGTCCACGCCAGGGAAGCGCCAGCTCTGGGCGGCAAAACGTGCCACTTCTTCGTCGGTCAGTCGGGTCCGGATGGGCAGCGATTCAAAATTCTTCGACTCTTCAAGCAGCTTGCGAAAGCGCCGCTTGTCCCTGGGCTCGATATTGACAATCGCTGACAGCTCCTCGATGGTCTTGTCCAGATTCGCCAGCCGGGACGGCATGAGCTCCAGCGTGTAGGCCGAATAGTTCGTGGCCAGCACGATGCCATTGCGGTCCAGGATCAAGCCGCGATTCGGAACCACCGGCACGATGGCCGTGCGGTTGTTTTCGGCCCGCTCCAGCAGTTCGGCGTGACGAAAAACCTGGAGGTAAACCAGACGCGACACCAGAAGCAGGAAGCAAACCACGACCACGAGGCTCGCTGCCAGCACACGCATGCGAAAGCGCGAAAGGTCAGCCTCAACGTTGCGTAATTCGGTCATGCCTTGTTAGTAGAGAAATCGCCGGACAAGTTGCGCTGTATCCGCGAGGTTACGCATCCAGGGCTCCTAGAGCGGCCGGTTGGCATCGGGATCGGGCGCCCTACGCTGAGGGGCAAGCAACAGCACGCTCACAACCGGCCACAGCACAGCTTCGGCCAGCGGAGCGATGAGCGTCTCCCAGCCGGGGAAGATACCACCGGACAGCATCCGGATCGCAAGTTCAATGGCATGCGCTGCCACAAAAAGCGGCAGTACCTGCACGGCCTGGGACGGCACTGAAAACCATAACAACCTGCGGTGGATCATGATCGCAAAATAGCTGAGCGCGGTGTACGCGAGGGCATGCTGGCCCAGCAGGGCGGTCTGGTGCACATCCATGGCCAGGCCGAAGATGAATGCCGCACCGATTCCTACCCGTTGGGGCTGATGCACGCTCCAGAACACGACAACCAGCGCCAGCACGTCTGGCATCCACGGTGTCCGGCCGATGGGCAGCATGTTGACGAGTAGCGCGAGCAGCAGGCTGCCCCAGATGAAAACCGGATTGGCTGGCAGCAGCAGTTGCTGTCCCTGGCGCATGATCATCGCCGGCCCCCCTTGCGGGCGGCAGGGGCCGCGTCTTCCGGTGCCGGGCGCGGTGGCAGCAGGTCCGTCATTGGCGCGAGCACCATGACGTGACGTGCGCCACCCACGAGCGCCTGGGGCCGGCAGGTGATGCGCGCAAACCCCGAATCGGCGCGGCGATCCACCTTCTCCACCGTGGCAACTGGCAGGCCGGAAGGGTAGACGCCGTCCACGCCGCTGGTCGTCAACAGGTCGCCCGGCTGTACATCTGCATTGGCCGCCATGAAACGCAGCTCCAGTGATCCGCCGTGCAACGTCGGGTCTCCGTACGCAACGCTTCGGGCACCCGTGCGCGCGTTGAGCACCGGGATGGCCTGTTCGCGGTCGGTCAGGAGCGTCACTTCGCTTATCAGCAGGTGAACCCGGGTGACCTGGCCCAGCACGCCGCCCTCATCAATCACCGGAGAGCCAGCCTTGACCTGATGGGTCGATCCCCTGTCGATGATGATCTTGCGGGTATAGGGATCGGCTGCGTCATACAGCACTTCGGCGGCTGTTCCGGTTGTCATGAAACGCGCGCGAAGCTCCAGCAGCTTGCGCAGCCGTTCGTTTTCCTGGGTGAGCTGTTCGACCTGGAACGCGCGCTGGGCCTGCACCGCGAGTTTGGCGCGGGCAGCGGCTTCGCCACGTTGCGCGCTGGCAAGCGATTCGAAATAGTCGAAGCCCCCGCTCACGAACGCTACCGGCCGCATGGCCACCCACTGCACGGGGTAGAGCGCTGTCGCGATAGCTGTGCGCACGGGTTTTGCAATCTTGAAGCGTGTGTCGGCCACCATCAGGAACAGCGCGATTGCACTGAAAACCATCAGCTTGGAAATGGCAGACGGGCCCTGCTTGAAGAAGGGGGGCGGGTTGCGGTCGAGAGTACCCAGCGGCATGGTGGGATTTTGAACCCTCTCCCGTCAGGGAGAGGAAACTCGTCACTCGCTCGTAAAAATGGATCCCAGCCGTTCCATCCGCTCCAGCGCGATGCCGCAGCCGCGCACCACACAGGTCAGCGGGTCTTCGGCCACCAGCACCGGAAGCCCCGTTTCTTCGGCGAGCAGGCGGTCGAGATCGCGCAGCAGTGCACCGCCGCCGGTGAGCATCATTCCGCGTTCTGCGATGTCAGCGCCCAGCTCCGGAGGCGTCTGCTCCAGCGCGTTCTTCACTGCGGAGACGATGTTGTTCAGCGGATCGGTGAGTGCTTCCAGGATTTCATTCGAAGAAATCGTGAACGAGCGGGGCACGCCTTCGGAGAGGTTGCGGCCCTTGACTTCCATTTCCTTGACTTCGCTACCCGGGAAGGCGGAGCCGATGTTTTTCTTGATGGCTTCGGCAGTGGGTTCGCCAATGAGCATGCCGTAGTTGCGGCGGATGTAGCTGATGATCGCTTCGTCGAACTTGTCGCCGCCGACGCGAACGCTGCCCTTGTAAACCATGCCGCCCAGCGAGATCACGCCGACTTCGGTCGTGCCGCCTCCGATGTCAACAACCATCGAGCCCGAGGCTTCGGAGACCGGGAGACCCGCGCCGATGGCAGCGGCCATGGGCTCTTCAATCAGGTACACCTCGCTTGCGCCGGCGCCAAGGGCCGATTCGCGGATGGCGCGCCGCTCGACCTGGGTCGACCCGCAGGGAACGCAGATGATGATGCGGGGACTGGGCTTGAGGATGCCGCGCGGATGCACCATCTTGATGAATTGCTTGAGCATCTGCTCGGTGACGGTGAAGTCGGCGATCACGCCGTCCTTCATCGGGCGGATGGCCTCGATGTTGCCGGGCACTTTGCCCAGCATGGCCTTGGCTTCGCGGCCGACGGCCTGGATGGTTTTCTTGCCCTGGGGGCCGCCTTCGTGGCGGATCGCCACAACCGAAGGCTCGTCCAGGACGATGCCTTTGTCGCGTACGAAAATCAGGGTGTTGGCCGTGCCCAGGTCGATTGCCAGGTCGGTCGAAAAATACCGACGGAATGCTCCGAACATCAGGAAGTCCTCTCGGGAGCCATGCAGCGGGCGCGGCCGTGATGGCTGTGGGTCATGTTATTGGGGTGGAAAGGCGTGGTTTTCCTGCAAATACCGGCGTTTTCGCGGGTGTTGCACTAAAGGCGGGATAATACCCGATCCCCTCCCCAGAAACCCGCCCCCACAGGGCCAAAATTCGCGTTTACACCTGTTGCATATCGGTTTGTGCGCGTGTTTTCGACGCTTTTTTTCTCATGTCCCTCACCTCCCAAGACATTGCCCGCATCGCGCACCTTGCCCGACTGGAACTGCAGCCCGCCGAAAGCGAGCGCATGCTGACACAGATCAACGGCTTTTTCGACATCGTCGAGAAGATGCGCGCAGTGGACACGACCAGCATCGAACCGCTGGCACATCCGGCGTCCACCATCCAGGACGTCGTCTTGCGATTGCGCGATGACGTTGCCAATCCAGAAATCGACCGCGAAGCCAACCAGCGCAGCGCGCCTGCGGTGGAGCGCGGCCTCTTTCTCGTGCCCAGGGTGATCGAATGAGCGGCCTGCACGAATTGACCGTTGCGCAGCTCGCGCAAAAGCTGCAGACCAGGGAGGTGTCGGCTGTGGAGACCGCGAAACATTTTCTGGCGCGTGGCGCACAACACGACAAGCTCGGCGCGTACCTCGATGTGAACGAAGGCGTCACGCTTGCGCAGGCGCAGGCAGCAGATGCGCGCATTGCTTCAGGCGACGCATCGCCGCTGTTGGGCGTGCCGATTGCGCACAAGGACATCTTCGTCACCAAAGACTTCGCAAGCACAGCCGGCTCGAAGATGCTGGAGAACTACCGCTCACCGTTCGATGCAACTGTCGTCGCGAAGCTGTCTGAAGCAGGCGTTGTCACGCTCGGCAAGTTGAACTGCGATGAATTCGCGATGGGCTCGTCGAACGAAAACTCGGCCTACAAGCCGGTTCTCAATCCCTGGGACACATCGCGAATCCCTGGCGGCTCGTCGGGTGGCAGTGCAGTCGCCGTAGCCGCCCGCCTCGCACCTGCGGCAACCGGCACCGACACCGGCGGCTCGATTCGTCAGCCCGCCGCGTTCTGTGGCATCACCGGCATCAAACCCACCTATGGCCGCGCATCGCGCTACGGGATGATTGCGTTCGCATCCAGTCTCGATCAGGCAGGGCCGATGGCGCATACAGCGCAAGACTGCGCGCTGCTGCTTTCGCACATGTGCGGCCCTGATCCGGACCGTGATTCGACCTCGCTTGATGTGCCTGCAGAGGATTTCACGCGCACGCTCGGCGACTCGATCGAGGGCTTGCGAATCGGTGTGCCGAAAGAGTTCTTTGGTGAAGGCTTGTCTGCCGATGTGCGCTCGGCCATCGAAACCGCGTTGAAGGAATACGAGAAACTTGGCGCGAAGCTGGTGGACATCACGCTACCTCGCACCGAGTTGTCGATTCCGGTGTACTACATCATCGCCCCGGCGGAAGCATCGTCCAATCTATCGAGATTCGACGGCGTGAAATTCGGTCATCGCACCAAGGCGCATGGCGATCTGATCGAGATGTACAAGAAGACGCGCGCGGAAGGCTTCGGCGACGAGGTCAAGCGCCGGATCATGATCGGCGCGTACGTGCTCTCGCATGGTTATTACGACGCTTACTACCTGCAGGCGCAAAAAATCCGCCGGATGATTGCTGACGATTTCCAGCAGGCGTTCAAGGTGTGCGATGTGATCGCCGGCCCCGTGGCTCCGACGGTCGCATGGAAGATCGGCGAGAAATCCGACGATCCGGTTGCGAACTACCTGGCGGACATCTTCACATTGCCCGGTTCGTTGGCGGGCTTGCCGGGCATGAGCATTCCCTGCGGTTTTGGCGAGGGCGGCATGCCTGTTGGCATGCAACTGCTGGGCAACTATTGCGCTGAAGGCAGGTTGCTCAATGCATCGCATCGCTTCCAGCAGGCGACGGACTTTCACCTTCGTTCACCCTTTATAGACTAGCAAGATGGACGACATATCTGCCTTGCTTGCACGTCTTGCCTACCTGGTCAATCAGGAGCAATTCGAAGAACTCGAAAGCGACACCATCGAGATCAAGTCTTGCCCATCTACCACGCAGGACTGGACTGAGCGATACAAGAGCGTGAATGCCTTCCTGAACACGCGCGGGGGACTGGTAATTCTAGGAATTAAGGAGATAGGGCAAGGCGCTGCGCGAAGATATGTATTCAGTGGTTATGACGCAGCTTGTGAACCCAAGCTTCTTGAAGTCCGGCGCGCGTTCACGGACCGCGAAATGAGAGCGCAAGATCTCACGGAGTTCTTGCCACCGCCCGAGCTGCATCAGTTTCTTGATGGCAGGATCGCGATTCAGCGCGTGGATGAACTTCCCGTGCAGCAACGATTTGTTTTTTTCAAGGGCGCCGCATACAAGCGACTGCTGACCGGGGATCACCTCGTCAAACAGGCTGAGTTAGATCGCCATGCTGAGTTTCTGGAGGAGATCGCCCAAGCCAAAGAACTCGAGCCGCTTGGGGCGGAAGGTGTTGAGGCGGTTGACCTGGACAAGTTGAATGAATTCATCATCCAACTCAATCGCCTGCAGAAGATCGAGAATTTGAAGCCGACTGTTGATGACGCCATTCCTTTTTTGACTCGAAAGCGATTTTTGATTGACGGCCGACTTACGCTTCTTGGAGGGCTCGTTTGTGGTCAGCATCCTAGCGACCTATTGGGATTTCGAGCCCATGTCCATGGATATGTAAATGCGCCTCTTCGATCGCAGGTAATTGTTCAGGACAAGCAGGACATGATCGGAAATGTCCTGCCTCTTTTGGAGCAAGCGAACGCGTACGTTTTGCGAAACATCCAAGCCAGTATTGCGCCGGCGCATGGCGGGACGGTCGCTGCGCAGTATCCCGAGGCAGTTCTGCGCGAGACCATAAACAACGCGCTGGCCCATCGTGACTACTCGATTAACAAGCAAGTCGTAATCTCGATAACGCCTGGGCGGCAGATTGAAATCTCAAATCCAGGGCGATTCAGGGACCAACTGCTTTTGAATTTTCCGCAGGCCTATGGGAGCAATTCCGCGGCAATTCTCAGGGTGGTTCCTGAAACCAAACCGCGAAACCCTCGTTTGGCAGACGTATTGCGCGTCTACAGAAAGTGGGAAGGGCGGGGTATTGGCATGGCTACTCTTGTGAGTCTGTGCTTGGAGAACAAGCTTAACCTCCCCTATTTCAAGTTCAAATCTGACGAAGTGACATTGGTTCTGCAATCGGGAGAATTGCTTGACGAGCGAATGATGGAGTTGTTTGAATCGCGCGACGCTTACATCGCTCGCAAGCTAGGGTCCTTTGAGGAGCTCACTCCCGAAAAGCAGGCGGTTTTGGCGTACTTGATCAAGAGTGAATGGGCAAACGGCCAAGGCAAGTACTGCGTACTCCTTACGCCGGATAACAACCATGCACAGGCAATCAAGGTGCTTGAGGGTTCGGGTTTGATATCCCGAGACGCTCGCAGCCCCGAACTGTATCCGGTATATGTTGCGGATCGAAATCTGCTGTCTAACCACTTCGAGACTGAGCTTGCGGAGATGCTCGGCAACTCCTTCGGCGACATGCCGTTACCCTGGCGAAAGGTGTTGGCTGTTATTTATCGATATAACCGATTCAGTTCAAAGCGCGCGGTTAGTGCGAAGCAGGTGAGTTTTGCTCTGTGGGCGACTGAGGAGCATGACCGATCCGACATTAAGGGGTTTGATCTCTTTTATCGAAACGTCCGCCGTGCATTCAATATGCTTGAGAAGGCAGGCTTCATTGAGAAGACGCTGTTGGAAGGTGCAAAGGGGTACTCGTTGGCGCCAAGCAATAAGAACTCGCAGCGAGGATTGTTCTAACACATGACCAAACTCATTAAAGGCTACGAAGTCGTCATCGGCTTCGAAACGCACGCCCAGCTTTCCACGAAATCCAAGATTTTCAGCCGCGCCCCCACGGCGTTCGGTGCAGAGCCCAACACGCAGGCATCGCCGGTTGAC
>JBKJKT010000245.1:0-6271 GCA_046597415.1 Ramlibacter sp. | reverse complement strand
GAGAATTTCATCGGAACGAATGGGGCCGATGCATTCTTCGTGGGGAACACCGCGGTGAGCGGCGACGGCCGGGACGGCCTGGACATGGTGGTCTTCACCTCATCGCGCGCTGCTTATCAGGCGAGCGCTTCGGGTGTCACGGTGGCCGTCAGCGGCAACGGCACGAATGACACATTCACGAATGTCGAACGGCTTGCGTTCCCGGACATCAAGCTCGCGTTTGACTTGACTGGAAATGCCGGTGAGGCCGCGCGCATTCTCGGCACCATCTTCGGACAGGGCGATAACCCCCATCCTGCCTACGCCAGCGTGCTGCTGTCGTACCTGGACGGCTCGACGAGCTACGAGCAATTGATGGACGGGGCGATTGACTTTCACCTCGGGGTCAATCACACAGTAACTCAGCTGGTGACCACGATCTATACCAACCTTGCGGGGGTGGCACCGAAGCAGGAAGAGCTGGCTTACTACAGCGGCTTCATCACGCGCGGCGATTTCACCGAAGCCCAGTTCGCGGTCGAGGCCGCAAATTCAGTGTTCGCCGACTGGGCTATCGACTTTGCGGGGCAATCGGTGGTGGGGCTGTCGTACATCTGATGGGATTCGCTGTTGCAGGGCAACAAACTGGATAAACGGCGCGTTAAAGGCGATCAGGAGGGCTTCTCAAGATCGCTATTGGCCTGCAAAATGGATAATCCGAACCGATTGGGTTTTTATCCTACATGCCGACGATCCTAAGACTGAATGGCTGGCGCGTCTGCTTTTATTCAAATGATCACAGCCCAGCTCATGTCCATGTGATTGGTTCCGCCGGGGAATGTGTCTTCGAGTTGAATTGCGTCAGCGGTCCCGTCACCCTCAGTCGCAATCACCGCTGCACATCGGTCGAGATCAATTGGATTGAAAGCGAGTTGAACAGGGAGCTTGGCAAACTTTGTGAAAGCTGGAGGTCATTCCATGGCGATTACGGTTGAAACAATTGAAGAAGCCACACGTCGAGGCACCAAGCTCGAAAGCGAGTACGCGGCCACGCGCGCATATCACGACAAACGATCTGGCAAAGTGGTGATAGAGCTGGCATCGGGATGGGAAATCGCTTTTCCACCTGGTGCGATACAAGGACTGGATGCTGCCAAGGCTACCGATCTGGACCAGCTTGAACTGACTCCATCGAAGTTGGGCATTTACTTTCCAACACTCGACGTCGACCTGTCCATTCCCGCGCTCTTTCATCAGCAGACAGGTAGCAAGATGTGGATGGCGCAACAGCTTGGCAAGGCTGGCGGGTCTGTAACGTCCCAACGTAAAGCGACGGCTGCGCGCATCAATGGCCGCCTGGGCGGGCGCCCGAAGGTCGCATAGTGCTGGAACGCTTTCGCCAAATATTCCGATCCCAATCAGCTCACAAGAAGTAGCTGATACGCGTATGCGCTGCTGTGCGCTCGCACACCTTCAAGGCTTCAACCACCCATTCGCCTGATCAATCGCCTGCTCGTCGGCGATGCCTGCGAGGGCCTTCAGACGGATGTGCGAAATCATGAAGATGTAGCGCGCGTTCGACAAGTCGCGCAGCGACTGCACGCGCGATTCCTCGGCGTTGAGAATGTCCACCAGCGTGCGCGAACCGCCCTCGAACGAGCGGCGGTTCGACGTCACCATCACGTCCGCCGAACGCACGGCCTGCTCCAGCGCACGGATGCTCAAAACGCCTTCGGTGATACCCCGATATTCCTTTTCCACCCGCAGCGCCAGGTCCCGGCGCGTTGCTTCCAGCGCCTGCTCGGTCCGCTCGATTTCGGCCAGCGCCTGACGGCTTTGTGAATTGACCAGCCCCCCCGCAAAGATAGGCACGTTCAGCTGCAAGCCGATGGACTTGTTGTTGAACTTCGAGCTGATTCGCGTCGGGTTGTCGCTGTCGCTCACGCTCCACTGCGCAACCGCGTCCAGCGTCGGCAAGTGACCCGAGCGAGCCTTGTCGTATTCATGGCGCGCCGCATCGCGCTGCGCTTGCAGTGAGCGCAATTCCGGGCTCGTAAGCTCTGCCCGCTCGACCCAGTCCTGCAGCGTTCCCGGTGTCGGTGCCTCGCGCAGCTTGGCATCGTCAACGGGCGCGAGACTGGTCACTGGCGTGTTGATGATCACCTGCAGCAGACGCCGCGTGTACTGCACGTGCTGGCGCGCCTCCAGCTCTTTGGCCAACGCCAGGTCCAGCCGTGCCTGTGCTTCGTCGATGTCTGTGCGCACACCTGCGCCGCCGGCGAAACGCTTGCGCGCTGCGTCGAGCTGCGTGGTGTAGGCCGCCTTCTGCGCAGCGACCAGGCTGACCTGGTCCTGGGCGTACAGCGCCTCCAGGTACGCGCTGGTGACGCGTACGGCAAGGTTCATCGTCTCGCGATCAAGGATCGCATTGGCATCGGCCACTTGCGCCTGCGCCTGCCGGTAGTCCGCGATCTGGAACGGCCGGAAGATCCCCTGGCGCAGCACGAGCGAGCGGCTGCTGCTGGCGTATTCGATGTTGTTGATGACAGGCTCGCCCGTGGGGCCCGGCTCGGTTCTCGTCAAATCATTTTTGTTGCGAGTGGCCTGAGCCGAAATGTTGGGAAGCAAGGCAGCGCGCGCCTGCGGCAGTCTTTCCCTGCGGCCGTCGGCTGCCGCCCTTGCTACACGGATAACAGCATCCTGTTCCAGCGCCAGACGGTAGGCCTGTGCAAGTGTCAGAGGGGCCGAGGCCGCCTGCGTCGAAGCGCTGACCGGCTGGTTGTTCGTTTGGGCCATTACCAGCGATGCCGCCCACAGCGGGGACGATGCAAGCAGGCACGCCGCCGCAACTCGGGAGTGAATTTTCTTCATCATTGTTCCTTCATGGATGCCGCGAGACGCTTGGTCAGCGGATGCAGCATGTACGCGAGCAGCGAGCGCTCGCCCGTCTTGAGAATGACTTCCACAGGCATGCCGGGTTGCAGCTGGTGCTTGCCGAGCATCTTGTAGCCGTCGGGCGTCACCGCAACGCGCGACAAATAGTACTGAATGCCGGTCTGTGGATCGGTGAGCAGGTCACCTGAGATCGATACGACCTTTCCGTCGACCACCAGCGAAGGCGCGTTTGCAAACGAACTGAACCGGATATCGACGGGCAGTCCGGCGATTACCTTGTCGATGAGGTTGGGTGCGACGCGGGTTTCAATCAGAAGCGTTTCGTTCTCGGGAACGATGTCCATGATCTTCTGCCCTGCCTGCACCACGCCGCCCACGGTTTGCACCGCGAGGCCCACCACTTGCCCCGCCGCGGGCGCCTTGATCTCGACACGCGCCAGTTCCTCGGACAGCGCGCGTAACTTGGGTTCGTCCGATTGCACCTGCTGCGTCACATCCGTCAGCAGGGTCTCGACTTCCTTCCTGTAGTCCTGTTGCCGAGCGATGATCTTCTGCCTGAGTTCCGAAATGGAGCGCTGCGCGCGGGTGATGTTGCCCAGCAGTTCGGCGATCGCACCGCCGGATTCGGACACCATGCGTTCGAGCTCGAGCTGGCGGTTGCGCGGCGTGTAGCCTTCCTTCACCAGTTCGCGGGTCTGCGTGAGCTCTTCGTTGACCAGCTTCAGCGATTCCCGGCGGCTTTCCAGGACGCCCTTGTAAGACGCGATCAGTGCTTCCTGACCCTGAATGGTTTCCTGCATGCTTTGCAATTCAGCCCTGAGGCCTGCCTTGCGCGATTGGAACAGCTGCTGCTGCGTGACGATCTGGGACTGAATCAGCGGATCGGTGGAGGCCGCCTGCAGATCAGGATGGAACGTGATGCTGGGCGCACCCGTCTGCTCGGCGATCAAACGGCCCTGTGAAGCGCGAAACGACAGGTAGTGCTGGCGCACGGCCTCATAGCCAGCCCGGGTCGCCGCTTCGTCGAGCTTCATCAGCAGCTGGCCCTCTTTCACCTGCGAGCCTTCGCCGACCAGCACCTGCGTGACGATGCCGCCCACCGGATGCTGCACGGCCTTTCGTTTGGTGTCGATGGCAATCAATCCCTGGCTGGGCACGCCCTCGTCGAGCGGCGCAAATGCGGCCCAGAGCAGGAAGCCTCCCAAGCCCACGCCAAGCGCCAACAGGCCGACCCGGCTGGCTCGAAGGGCATCGCCCGAGGGGGTAGCAGAGGACGAGGTTCTTTTCTTGTCCTGTACCACCAGTGCATCGGAATCGGGGTTCTGGGTGCTCAGGCGGGTCATCAAATCGGGTTTGGCCATATCGGAACTCTGGTGAAATTGGGGTTGGGGCGCGGCAGGTGTGCGATGTGCGCAATCAGGCTGGCAGCGGCGCGCCCAGGTCGGGCGCAGGGGGGGGTTGTTTGGCCTCGGGTGGGCGTAGGGCAGTCAGCACTGACTCACGCGGTCCGTCAGCAACGATCTGGCCGTCCTTGAGCAGGATGACGCGGTCGGCAACACCCACCGCGCCGGTGCGGTGCGTGATGAGGAACACGGTCTTGCCTTGCTCCTTGAGCTGCCTGAGCGTTCGCACCAGTGCGGCTTCTCCGGCGTCGTCGAGGTTGGCGTTGGGCTCGTCCAGCACGATCAGCGCCGGATTGCCATAGACAGCCCGTGCCAATCCGATCCGCTGGCGCTGTCCGCCGGAGAGCAGTCCACCGGCCTCACCGATCGGCGTGTCATAGCCCTTGGGAAAGCGCAGGATCATCTCGTGCAGGCCCGCGCAGCGAGCCGCTTCGATCACTTGTTGAGGATTGGCCTGACCAAAGCGGGAGATGTTCTCGGCAATCGTGCCTTCGAATAGTTCGATGTCTTGCGGCAGGTAACCCAGGTGCGGCCCGAGCTCTATCCGGTTCCATCCGGCTATGGGCAGGCCGTCGAGCAGAACCTCGCCGGTCACGTCCGGCCAGATGCCGACCATCACGCGCGCCAGCGTCGACTTGCCGGAACCCGACGGGCCCAGCACCGCGGTGATGGTGCCAGCCGGCACTTCGAACCCGATTCGCTTGAGGATCGGCTCCATTCGGCCCGGTGCGCTGGCGATCACGTCGCGCAACGTCACGTTGCCCTGGGGGGCCACGCGCCGCAGGTTTTCATCGCGCTCGGGGTAATCGCTGAGCAGGGCTTCAAGGCGCTCGAACGCTGTACGGGTGATCGACAATTGCCGCCATGCGCTCACCATCTGGTCGATGGGCGCGAGCGCACGTGCAATGAGCACATTCGCAGCGATCATGGCGCCGGGGGAAATTTCGCCGTTGATCACCAGGATGGCACCCGCGGCGAGCGAGACCGACTGCTGGCCGTAGCGCAGCATCTTGCTCCAGGCGGTAACCTTGTTGATGACGCTCTGCGACGAGGAATTGCGACTGAGAAACTCATCGTGCCACTTGCGCCACCGCAGTCGCAGGTTACCGATCATGCCCATCGACTCGATCACTTCTGCGTTGCGCAACTTGCTTTGAAGGTACGCATTGACGTCCTGGCCTGCAAGTTGCGCGGCTTCAGCCGGCGCCACTGTCTGCCGGTGTCCGAACCATGCAAGAAGACCCTGCAAGATGGCGAAGAAGATCGCCAGCATGCCCAGGAAGGGGTGCAGGAACCAGACCACGACGATGTAGATCGGTGCCCACGGCGCATCGAAGAACGCGAAGATGCCCTGCCCCGTGAGGAACTGCCGAACCTGGATCAGGTCGCTGAAAGCTCGCGAGGGGCTGGCCGTTGTCTGGCTCAGGTAAGACTCGAAGCTGGAATTGAAAACACGTGTGGACAGATGCTCGTCGAAGCGCACGCCGGCCCTCACGAGCACGCGCGAACGCGACCACTCCGACACGGCCATGATGCCCAGGAGAAACAGCGTGATCAGCGAGATAGCGACCAGCGTCAGTTTGCTGCCGCTCACCATCACGCGGTCGAAGATCTGCAGCATGTAGATCGTGGGCGCCAGCATCATGAGGTTGGCGACGAAGCTGAAGATGCCGACGATCATGAATTCGCGCCGGAAGGCCCACAGGGCCGCCGTGAGTTCACTGCGCGCGAAAAACTTGGGTTTGTTCATATTGTTTTTGTTCTCGATCGATCAGGGTGCAGCAGCCAGACGGGGTACGCCGGGAGCTGCTGACTTGCGTTGCTGCGTCGCCTGTTGCGCGTCGCGGGCGGCTTTGGCCATCGCAGCCAACACGTCGTCACGCGGACCAAAACCCTGCATCTGGCCGTCTTTGAGAATCAGCAGCTTGTCCACCACGGCCAGCACGCTGGTGCGGTGCGTGTTCACGACAAAGGTCGTGCCGCGCGCTTTCATT
>JBKJKT010000122.1:0-5886 GCA_046597415.1 Ramlibacter sp. | reverse complement strand
TGACACGCCAGCGCGTTTGAATCTGCGGCGCATTCGGTGCGCCCGCGAGTTGTTCTTCGTCGTCTGGAGTTGTCATGTTCACTATTTTTCCCCGGCGCCCTGGCGCTGCGGCTTTCCTGGCTGCGATCCTCATTGCGCCTGCCTGGGCAGCCGAGCCCCTCACCCTGCAGGAGGCGCAGCGCCTCGCAGTCGCGCGTTCGCAGCTGCTGGTCGCAAACAACGCATCGATTGCCGCCACGCGCGAGATGGCCGTGGCCGCAGGTCAGCTGCCTGACCCCATCTTGAAATTCGGCATCGAGAACGTCCCCGTCAGCGGACCGGATCGTCTCAGTCTTTCGCGCGACTTCATGACGATGCGGCGCATCGGACTGTCGCAGGAAATCCCCACCACCCAAAAAAGGCAGTTGCGAGCAGAACGATTCGAGCGTGAATCGGTTCGCGCCCTGGCAGACCGACTGCTCAATGTTGCGAACATCGAACGCGAAACTGCGCTCGCATGGATTGATCGGTTCTACAACGACCAGATGCGCGACCTTCTGCTGCGGCAGATTCGGGAGACCGAGCTTCAGGTACAGACGGCAAGGTCGGGCTACGGGACGGGCCGCAACAGCCAGGCCGACGTGCTGGCGGCTCAGGGCGCCCTCGTGATGCTGGAAGACCGGCTTACCCAGATCAACCGGCAGGATCAGAACGCTTCGTGGGTGCTGGCGCGCTGGGTAGGCCCTGCCGCCAACCGCTCGATCTCTGCCGTTGCACCGGTATGGCAAGAGAGCCACCTCGATGGGGGTTCGCTCGAAGAGCATGTAGCGTACCACCCCGATCTTGTCGTGGCGAGGGCGCAGGTCGAAGTGGCTGAAACAGAAGCCCGTCTGGCTGAGGCCAACAAGAAGGCCGACTGGAGCGTGGAGGCCATGTACAGCCAGCGAGGGTCTGCTTACTCCGACATGGTTTCCATCGGCGTGTCGGTGCCGCTGCAATGGGACCGGCGCAACCGGCAGGATCGCGAGGTCGCGGCGAAGCTGGCAACGGTGGACGAGGCACGTGCGAAGTACGAGGAAGTCCGGCGTCAACATGAAGTCGAGGTGCGCAACCTGCTCAACGACTGGCGGGTTGGAAAAGCCCGGGTGGTCCGCTACCGCGACGAGTTGGTGCCACTTTCGAGGCAGCGGTCCGAAGCGGCGTTGACCGCCTATCGGGCAGGCAAGAGCGACCTTGCTGCGACGCTCGTGGCCCGCCGTGACGAGGTCGACGCCCTCATGCAGTCACTGGCTGTCGAGATGGAGACCGCCCGTGCCTGGGCGCAGATCAACTTTCTTGTCCCCAAGCACGCAGGCGCGACGCCTGGTCAGGAGAAACCATGAACAGGAACTACGTCATCGCCGGATCTGTATTGGGTCTGGCCATCATCATCGGCGGCGGTTATGCAGTCTATGAGTTGGGCGTGCGGCAAGGCAGGACGCATTCGGCGGCAGCACCCGCCACATCCACAGCGCCAGCGGCGGGTGCCGTGCCGCAGTCCATCGCGGAAGGCGAAGAAGCCACGCGGCGCCATCTGGCGGGGAACATCAAGGCGGGTGACATGGATCCGGCCAATGGTCGCAAGATCCTGTACTACCACGACCCGATGGTGCCCGGGAACAAGTTCGACAAGCCCGCCAAGTCGCCCTTCATGGACATGATGCTGGTGCCCGTTTATACGGACGGCGACACCGACCAGGGCAAGGTCACGGTCAGTGCGCGCATCCAGCAGAACCTGGGCGTTCGCACGGCGGTCGTCACGCAGGGAAAGCTGACGCCACAGGTAGCCGCAGTCGGAAGCATCGCGTTCAACGAGCGGGACCAGGCCATCGTCCAGGCGCGCGCGACGGGCTATGTGGAGCGCCTGCATGTCCGCGCGACGCTGGACCGGGTTGCCAAGGGCCAGCCGTTGGCAGACCTGTACGTGCCGGACTGGGTGGCCGCGCAGGAGGAGTTTCTTTCGATCAAGCGAATGCAGGACAACGACCTGGCAGGCCTGGTCGACGGAGCTCGCCAGCGGATGCGGCAGGCGGGCATGAACGAGGACCAGATTCGCGGGGTCGAGCGAACCGGCAAGACCCAGCCGCGCACCACGATTGTTTCGCCTATTGCGGGCGTGGTGGTTGAACTGGCGGCACGCGAAGGCATGACGGTGATGCCGGGCGCGCCGCTGTTTCGCATCAACGGCCTGTCCACGGTCTGGGCCAATGCAGAAGTCCCGGAAAGCCAGGCAGCCCTGGTTCGGCCCGGCGCAATGGTTCGTGCGCAAAGCCCGGCCGCGCCCGGCGTGACGTTCGAAGGCCGGGTGCAGGCGCTGCTGCCTGACGTTAACGCAACGACCCGGACGCTGAAGGCGCGCCTGGAACTCGCGAACCCGGGTTTCCGTCTGGTGCCGGGCATGTTCGTGTCGATGCAATTCATGGACGCACGCGCGGACACCGTGCTGCTCGTACCCAGCGAGGCGGTCATCCAGACCGGCAAGCGCGCGGTGGTCATCGTGGCCGAAGACAATGGCCGGTTCAGGCCGGTCGAGGTGCAGGCAGGGCTTGAATCAGGTGGACAGACCGAGATCAGGCAGGGGCTTGAGGCAGGACAGAAGGTGGTCGTCTCCTCGCAGTTCCTGATCGACTCCGAGGCGAGCCTCAAGGGAGTCGAGGCGCGATTGAACGGGGCACCTGCGCCCACTGCGGCCAACGCGGCCAACGCGGCCAACGCCGCGCAGCGTCATGAAGGTGAGGCGAAGATCGAGTCGATCGACAAGGACGCGCTGATGCTGTCCCATGGCCCGATCCCCTCGATCAAGTGGGGACCGATGACCATGGAGTTCAAGCGGCCGCCCACCGCGCTTCCGGGAAATCTGCGAGTCGGGGACATCATCACCTTCGAGTTCTTCATGGGGCCTGACGGTGCCCAGCTGACCCGTGTCTCGCCGAACAGCGCGCCTGCGGCACAAGGGGCGAAGAAGTGATCGCGCGGTTGATCCGCTGGTCGATCGTCAACCGCTTCCTGGTGCTGCTCGCGACGCTGGGCATCAGTGCATGGGGCGTGTACGCCCTGATGCGCACGCCGCTCGATGCGTTACCGGACTTGTCGGATGTGCAGGTGATCATCCGCACGTCATACCCCGGGCAGGCGCCCCGCATCGTCGAAAACCAGGTGACTTATCCGCTCACCACGACCATGCTGTCGGTGCCAGGTGCGAAGACTGTGCGCGGCTATTCATTTTTCGGCGACTCGTTTGTCTATGTGCTGTTCGAGGATGGGACGGACCTGTACTGGGCGCGCTCGCGGGTGCTGGAGTACCTGAACCAGGTTCAGTCGAGGCTTCCTGCGGCGGCCAAGGCTTCGCTCGGGCCCGACGCGACGGGCGTGGGATGGATCTACCAATACGCGTTGGTCGATCGCAGCGGGACGATGGACCTCGGTCAGTTGCGCGCGCTGCAGGACTGGTTTCTCAAGTACGAACTCAAGACTGTTCCCGACGTTGCTGAAGTGGCGTCGGTGGGCGGCATGGTGCGTCAATACCAGATCGTGCTGGACCCGGACAAGCTCGCCGCTTTTGCGATTCCTCACACGAAGGCGGTGGAGGCCGTCCAGAAGAGCAACCAGGAGAGCGGCGGCTCCGTGCTGGAATTGGGCGAAGCGGAATACATGGTGCGTGCTTCGGGGTACCTGCAGTCGCTTGATGACTTTCGCCAGATCCCGCTGATGACCACCCCGGCCGGCGTGTCGGTGCGCCTGGGCGATGTGGCACGTATTCAGATCGGTCCCGAAATGCGCCGCGGCATCGGCGAGCTCGACGGCGAAGGCGAAGCGACGGGTGGTGTGATCATCATGCGTTCCGGCAAGAACGCGCTGGAGACCATAGCCGCGGTGAAAGCCAAATTGAAGTCGCTGCAGGCAGGCTTGCCTAAGGGCGTGGAGATCGTGCCGGTGTACGACCGCTCCAGCCTCATCGAGCGGGCCGTCGAGAACCTCTCGTTCAAGCTGCTGGAGGAATTTCTGGTGGTGGCCGTTGTCTGCTTTGTGTTCCTTTTCCACCTGCGATCCGCGTTCGTGGCGATCATCTCGCTGCCGCTGGGGATTCTGGCCGCCTTCATCGTCATGTATTACCAGGGCGTCAACGCCAACATCATGTCGCTGGGCGGCATCGCGATTGCAATTGGCGCGATGGTGGACGCCGCAGTGGTGATGATCGAGAACGCGCACAAGCATCTGGAGACGTGGGCGCACGATCATCCCGGCGAAAAGCTGGAAGGCGAGGAACGCTGGCGGGTGATTGGCGATTCGGCTGCCGAGGTCGGCCCGGCGCTGTTCTTCTCACTACTGATCATCACGCTCTCGTTCATTCCTGTGTTCACCCTGGAAGCGCAGGAAGGGCGCCTGTTCTCGCCCCTGGCCTTCACCAAGACTTACGCGATGGCGGCGGCGGCGGGATTGGCGGTGACGTTGATTCCCGTGCTGATGGGGTATCTGATACGCGGTCGCATTCCAGAAGAGAAAAGTAACCCGCTCAATCGTTTCCTGATTGCCGTCTACCAGCCGTTGCTGGAGCGCGTTCTGCGGGCGCCCAAGATCACGCTGGGAATTGCGGCGGCGCTCCTTGTCATCAGCCTGTGGCCGCTGCAGCACATCGGCGGCGAATTCATGCCCAGGCTCGACGAAGGCGACCTGCTGTACATGCCCTCGGCACTGCCCGGCCTGTCTGCGGGCAAGGCGTCAGAACTCTTGCAGCAGACCGACCGCCTTATCAAGACGGTGCCTGAAGTCGCCAGCGTTTACGGCAAGGCGGGGCGTGCTGAGACGGCGACCGACCCGGCACCGCTGGAGATGTTCGAGACCACCATCCAGTTCAAGCCCAAGGACCAGTGGCGTGCCGGCATGACGGCCGACAAGCTGGTCGATGAACTGGACAGGATCGTGAGAGTCCCAGGCCTGGCCAACATCTGGGTGCCGCCCATCCGAAACCGCATCGACATGCTGGCTACCGGCATCAAGAGCCCAGTGGGCGTGAAGGTGGCAGGCACTGATCTCGCGGAAATCGACAAGGCAACGTCGGAGATCGAACGTGTGCTCAAGGACGTGCCGGGCGTGTCCAGTGCACTCGCCGAGAGGCTCACTGGCGGACGCTATGTGGATGTCAACATCCGGCGCGACGCCGCAGCACGCTTCGGCATGAACATCGCGGATGTCCAGTCGGTCATCGGTTCGGCTGTCGGGGGCGAGAACATCGGCGAGACCGTCGAGGGACTGCAGCGATTTCCGATCAACATGCGCTATCCGCGCGAGGTCCGTGACTCGCTCGAAAAGTTGCGCACCTTGCCCGTCGTGAGTCCGCAGGGCGCGCGGCTGGTTCTGTCTGACGTCGCGGATGTGCGAATCACGGACGGACCGCCGATGCTGCGCAGCGAGAACGCTCGCCTTTCCGGCTGGGTCTATGTCGATATCCGGGGCCGCGACCTGAAATCTGCGGTGCAGGATATGCAGCGGGCAGTCGCCGAGAAGGTCAAGCTGCCGCCGGGCTACTCCGTCTCCTGGTCAGGTCAGTTCGAATTTCTGGAGCGCGCGACGGCCAAGCTGAAAGTGGTGGTGCCTTTCACACTGCTGATCATCTTCGTTTTGCTATACCTGATCTTCAAGCGATTCGAGGAGGCATTCCTGATCATGGCCACGTTGCCGTTTGCGCTGATCGGCGGCATCTGGCTGCTTTACCTGCTGGACTACAACCTTTCGGTCGCGGGCGCAGTGGGATTCATTGCCCTTGCCGGCGTCTCGGCCGAGTTCGGTGTGATCATGCTGCTGTACCTCAAGCACGCCTGGGAAGCGCGCCTGAAGGACGGCAAGACCGATGAAGCAAGCCTGCTCGAT
>JBKJKT010000141.1:0-5227 GCA_046597415.1 Ramlibacter sp. | reverse complement strand
TGAACCAGTTCGATGTATTGCGCATCGGGGCACAGGAGGATGCTTTGCGCGAGTTCGTCATGCTCAGCCTGCGAGAACAGATCCATCGCGACCCAGTCGGGCGGTGTGGTGCCATCGGCCAGCACGAGGATTTCACTCGGGCCGGCAATCATGTCGATGCCCACCGTGCCGAAAACGCGCCGCTTGGCGCTCGCGACGTATGCATTGCCGGGTCCTGTGATCTTGTCCACACGCGGAATCGTCTGGGTGCCATAAGCCAGCGCGCCGACCGCCTGAGCGCCGCCGACAGTGAACGCACGGCTCACGCCTGAGACGTAGGCGGCAGCCAACACCAATTGGTTTTTCTCGCCGCGTGGTGTCGGAACGACCATGATGATCTCGCCAACGCCAGCGACCTGCGCCGGAATCGCGTTCATCAACACCGAAGACGGATAAGCAGCCTTGCCGCCCGGCACATAAATGCCGACACGGTCCAGCGGTGTGACCTTCTGCCCCAGAAGCGTGCCGTGCTCATCGCGATAGCTCCAGCTCTCGCCGGTCGCCCGCATTTGGGCCACGTGGTACGCCCGCACGCGATTGGCAGCGGCCTGCAATGCTTCACGCTGCTGCGTCGGCAGTTGGTGATAGGCGTTTTTCAGCTCACGAGGTTCAAGTTCCAGCTGCGTCATCGAAGTGACGTCAAGCGCATCGAAGCGCGCCGTGTATTCGAGTACTGCTGCATCGCCGCGCTCTTTCACGTCAGCAAGAATAGCCTCCACGGCGTTTTCGACCTGCGAATCCGTGTCGGCAGACCAGTGCAGGCGCCGAGAGAATTCCGCTTCGAAATCGGGCGTGTCGGTCGCAAGGCGCAGCGGCCGGGCAGTCCAGTTCATCGGTGTCAGTCCTGGGGGATGGCTGAAGAAAATGCGTCGATCACGCTGCGAATGGCGGCCTGCTTGAGTTTGAGCGCGGCCTGGTTCACCACAAGGCGCGAACTGATGTCCATGATGCGCTCGACTTCAACGAGATGGTTCGCTTTGAGCGTATTGCCGGTGGAGACCAGATCGACGATGGCGTCAGCCAGACCCGTGAGTGGTGCCAGTTCCATGCTGCCGTACAGCTTGATCATGTCCACGTGCACACCCTTGGCGGCAAAGAATTCACGCGCGATGTTCACGTATTTGGTGGCGACCCTCAACCGCGCACCCTGGCGCACTGCACTGGCGTAATCGAAATCAGACCGGACGGCCACGCTCACCCTGCACCTGGCAATGCGCAGGTCGAGCGGCTGGTAAAGCCCTGTGCCCCGCCCCCAGTCCGCACCGTGTTCAATGAGCGTGTCGAGCCCGGTGACGCCCAGATCCGCACCGCCATACTGCACATAGGTCGGCACGTCGCTCGCCCGCACGATCACGACGCGCACGTCCGCACGGGTAGTCGCCAGGATCAGCTTGCGCGATTTCTCGGGGTCTTCAGTCACCTCGATCCCTGCCGCCCGAAGCAGCGGCAAGGTTTCTTCAAAGATGCGTCCCTTTGACAGGGCCAGAGTCAACATGGGTTTAGGAAATCCGTTCAATGTCAGCGCCAATCGTGCGCAATTTCGCTTCCATCTGGTCGTAGCCGCGATCCAGGTGATAGATGCGATCGACGATGGTTTCGCCGTCGGCCACCAGCCCTGCGATCACCAGACTTGCCGATGCGCGCAGATCGGTCGCCATGACGACAGCTCCCGATAGCTTTTCCACACCTTCGATCACAGCGAACTTGCCATCGACCTGGATGTCGGCCCCCAGGCGAACCATTTCATTGACGTGCATGAAACGGTTCTCGAAGATCGTTTCCGTCACTTTGGAAGGACCTTCGGCAATGATGTTGAGCGCCATGAATTGCGCCTGCATGTCCGTCGGAAAGCCCGGGTATTCGGTCGTGCGGAAGCTCTGTGCGGTCAGGCGCCCTTGCGACTTGACGTGAATGCCGCCCTCTACTGGCGTCACCGTGGCGCCCGCTGCGCGCAGCAGGTCGATCACCGCGCCAAGGTGTTCGGCGCGGCCGTGCCGCAACGTGACATCGCCACCAGCGGCGGCAACCGCGCAGAGAAATGTACCGGCCTCGATGCGATCTGCGACCACGCGATGGGTTGCGCCATGCAGCTTTTCGACACCTTGAATCGTGATGCGCTCTGTCCCATGGCCTTCAATCTTCGCGCCCATCGCAATCAGCATTTCGGCCAGGTCGATGATTTCAGGCTCTTGCGCTGCGTTCTCCAGAACCGTGGTGCCCTCAGCCAGCGTTGCGGCCATCAGGAAGTTCTCGGTACCGGTCACTGTGACCATGTCGGTGCGGATGTTCGCGCCCTTCAACCGGGTCCAGCCCTTGGGCAATTTCGCGATCATGTAGCCGTGCTCGACAGTGATCTCGGCGCCCATCGTCTGCATGCCCTTGATGTGCTGGTCAACCGGCCTGGAGCCGATGGCGCAACCACCCGGAAGCGATACGGTGGCTTCACCGAAGCGGGCGAGCAACGGGCCGAGCGCAAGCACCGATGCGCGCATCGTCTTGACCAGCTCATAGGGTGCTTCCGGCGAGCTCAGGCGCGAAGAGTCGATTCGAACCGTGCCTTGCGCGTCGCGTTCCACAGCCACGCCCATGTTGCGGATGAGCGTGAGCATGGTGGCCACGTCCTGAAGCCGAGGTACGTTCTGCAGAACCATCGAATCGGCGGTGAGCAGTGTCGCGCAGAGCTCGGGCAGCGCGGCGTTCTTCGCGCCGGAAATCCGGACCTCGCCGTGGAGCTGGTGGCCCCCGCGGATCAGAAGCTTGTCCATGAATTCACTTTGGTTGGTTGGCCCACTCGGCGGGCGTCAATGTCTGCATCGAGAGTGCGTGCACTTCGTCCGTCTGCATTCTCGCACCGAGGGTGGCGTACACCCGCTGGTGCCGCTGGATCAGCCGCTTGCCCTCGAACTGGGCGGAAACGATCACGGCGCTCCAGTGGCGGCCGTCGCCGGTCACTTCGAGGTGCTCGCAGGCAAGGCCCGAGGCGATCAGAGATTGGAGTTCTTCAGCAGTCATGACAGTTGGGGTTGGCAGATGGGTCGGCAGTTGGGGTCAGCTCCGGATTTTGTAGCCGATTCGCAGCAAGTGGACGGCAATTGAGCTCACGACGAGGAAAGCCGTGCCGACGATGGCAAGGCTGAGCCACGGCGACACGTCGCTCACTCCAAAAAAGCCGAAGCGAAAGCCGTCGATCATGTAGAAAAACGGATTGAGGTGGCTCACCTGCTGCCAGAACGCAGGCAGGGAATGGATTGAATAGAAGACGCCTGAGAGAAACGTCATGGGCATGATGACGAAATTCTGGAAGGCTGCCATCTGGTCGAACTTGTCGGCCCAGAGACCGGCGATGACGCCCAGGGCACCCATCAGGCCCGCGCCAAGCACCGCAAAGACGAAGACCCAGAGCGGCGCTTCGAATGCGGGCCTGCCGAAGTAAGCCGTGACAGCGAACACCCCTAGTCCTACCGCAAGACCTCGCGCAATCGACGAACCCACATAAGCCGTGAACCAGGCCCAGTGCGACAGCGGCGTCAGCAGCAGGAACACCAGGCTGCCCATGATCTTGCTCTGCACCAGCGAAGACGCGCTGTTGGCGAACGAGTTCTGCAGCACGCTCATCATGACGAGACCCGGCACAAGAAAGGCGACGTAGCTCACCTTGTCATAGACCTTCACATGGTCCTGCAGCACGTGGCCGAAGATCAGCATGTAGAGCACCGCGGTGAGCACCGGCGCAGCGACCGTCTGGAAGCTCACCTTGTAAAAACGGAGAACTTCCTTGTAGAGGAGCGTTTGCCAGCCGTTCATCCGGCTACCTCGGTGACCGGCCGGGGCCGGGGTTCGGGCTGGACCTGCGCCTTGTCACCGTGGCGCGACATCACATCGAGGAACACATCTTCCAGATCGGCCTTGCGGATCTCGACGTCTTCTACACGCAATCCCGCTTCGCGGATGACCGCCAGATAGCGCTCGATCTCATGTGCGTCATGGGCGGGCAGTTGCACGATGCGCCCGGTGACGCGGGCCTTGCCCTCAAATTCTTTCGGAAGAGCGCTGTCCATCTTGAAACGCAGCACATTGCTCGATGCCGCTTTCAGCAGTTCGCTGGTGCGCTCCAGCGCCACCAGTCGGCCGGTCTTGAGCATGGCGATCCGCCCGCACAAAGCTTCGGCTTCTTCCAGGTAATGGGTCGTGAGCAGCACCGTGTGGCCCTGCTTGTTCAATTTGGCAATGAATTGCCACAGCGTCTGGCGCAGCTCCACATCGACGCCGGCCGTCGGCTCATCGAGCACGATGACCGGTGGTTTGTGCACCAGGGCCTGAGCGACGAGCATGCGCCTCTTCATGCCCCCGGAAAGTTGACGGGTGTTCGCCTGTGCCTTGTCGGCCAGTCCCAGGCTGTGCAACAACTCGTCGATCCAAGCATCGTTGTTCCGGATGCCGAAATAACCTGACTGGAAACGCAGCGCCTCGCGCACGTTGAAAAACGGATCAAAGACCAGTTCCTGTGGCACGACGCCGAGCTTGCGCCGCGCCTGCGCAAAGTCGGTGACGACGTCACTGCCCATGACGGACACCGTGCCGCCGGTGGTTCGCGTCAGACCGGCAAGGATGCTGATCATCGTCGTCTTGCCTGCGCCGTTGGGTCCCAACAGACCAAAAAACTCACCCGGCTCGATGTCCAGACTGACGCGGTCAAGTGCCAGAAATGGTTTGTGCGCGGGTCCGCGGGGAGAAGGATAGGCTTTGGAAACCGATTGAAACGAAATGGCGGGCATGCAGGACGGCGATTTTAGCCGCTCGGCTCATGCCGCAGGCAGCAGCTCCGCAATCCCGTACACGGTCGCAAGGTCGCGCAATCGCGCAGGCAAATCCCGGATCGCAAATGTCTTGCTGATCAACATCACCTCGCGCCGGAACTCCAGCAAGACCGCCAGTGCGGCCGAATCGAACCGGTTCAATGCCGCGGCATCGACGACGACCCCGGAACCGGACTCGGAGCGCAATCCCTGTACGAGCATCTGCAGACAGGCGGCCGCCTGCTCGCGCGTCAGTTCGCCGGGCAGCACCAGCACGTTCAGCCTTTTGACTTGTTGGTCGAATTGCGCTCGCTCAGGATCTTGATCAAACCATCGATGCCGCTGCGGTCGATTTCACGCGCGAACTGGCTGCGGTAGGTTTCCACCAGCCA
>JBKJKT010000125.1:0-6611 GCA_046597415.1 Ramlibacter sp. | reverse complement strand
TATTTGGGTGACTCCATTGCGCCTGAGCCGCTGCCTCGCAAGGGCAGGCAAATCGGCCAGCCACTTGCCATCGGCGCAGGGTTTGAAACAATCGCGTGATTCTGGGTTGCCGTCTTCGAAGGCGGCCTTGACCTCGGGGCCGACTTCAAACGCATCCGGTCCGATGCAAGGGCCAAGCCATGCAACGATGTCGTGTGGCGTGCCCCTGGAAAGTTCCAGCAACGCGCTGCAGGTCGATTCGATGACCCCATGGCCGCCCTCCCCCACCAGCCCGCGCCAACCGGCGTGTGCCGCAGCGACCGCTGCAACCGGTGCGCCGGAGCGCGTCGCAAACAGAATCGGCAGGCAATCGGCCACCATGATCGTGCAGGCAATGCCGGGTGCTGACGTGACGCATGCATCCGCCACGGTTGCGTCCTGTGTTTCCGCGTCGAGGGCTTCCACATGCCAGCCGTGAACCTGTTTGAGGAACACAGGATGTGCACCCAACGCGTCTGTGAAAGTCTTTCGATTGGCTGCGACATGAGCAACGTCATCGGCCACGTGGTCGCCCAGGTTGAGGCTTGAATAGCCGCCGACCGACACGCCGCCTGCGCGGGTGGTGCATACCGCGCGCACGGCTAGCGGCGCCGGCCAATGGGGCTTGATCCAGCTTTCAGTAAACATCGATCAGGCCTCGTTGTCGGGGCAGCTCGAAGGCTGCGCCTTCTGGAATGCAGGATGCTTCATGCACGCATCGAATGCAGCCATGGTGCGATCAAGGCCGCTGAAGTCGGCGTCGAAGCGCCTGCCGTTGAATATTTGCGGCACCAGGCAACAATCAGCCAATGTCGGCGTGTCTCCGTAACAGTAAGTGGAGGCTGGCAGCTGCGCGACTTCGCGCTCGAACGCCAGCAAGCCATCGCGAACCCAGTGGCGATACCAGGTCGCCTTGGCTGCGTCGTCCACCTTGAGCTCGTTGACCAGGTACTTCAGTACCCGCAGGTTGTTCAGCGGATGGATCTCGCATGCGATGAGTTGCGCCAGCCCGCGAACCCGGGCGCGGCCGACAGCGTCCTGCGGAAGCAGCGCCGGTTCGGGATTAACCTCATCGAGGTATTCGATGATCGCCATTGACTGGCCCAGGTGCTCGCCGTCGTCCGTCTCCAGAGTTGGCACCAGCAGCGACGGCGAGACGGCGGCGTAGTCGGGCTTTTTGTGCTCGCCCTTGACCAGATGCACTGGCAGGTAGTCATAGGAAAGGCCCTTCAGTTCGAGCGCAATCCGCACGCGAAACGAGGCCGAGGAGCGGAAGTAGTTGTACAGCTTCATGGCAGGAAGGATAAACCTTCAAACACATGGCCGCAGGCAGTGGTCATCAAGCCAATACCCACCGGCAGATGCCAACTGTGGCCGCGCCTGCCAGTGCCGCGAGAAGGTCGTGCCTGAAGAACTTCATCGAAATTCCCACGGCGACCAGCGCTATCAACTCCGGCAATTTTCCCGCCGCCACAGCCGGCGTCACGATGCCGATCATCACGCCGAGCGGCATGGCCCGCAGCGCCGCCTCGACACGCGGTGTGATCGGTATGTAGCCCATGAGCACGAAGCCTGCGGCTCGCATCGCAAAGGATGCAAGGGCCATTGCCGCGACTGCGATGTAGAACGCGTTATCACCGCCCATGGAGTGCGATCTCAGTTCTCATGCCGCATCGCTCCCACGATTCCTGCAGCGAGTCCAGCTCCAACGATGTACCAGCCGCCGGGGATCCACAGGTGCAGTGAAAGGGCAACCGCAGCCGCCGCGGCCGCAGGCCACAGATCGCCAGTGCCGCGCCACAATCCAATGCCGATGGCCGCGGCAAATGCAACCAGCATGAAGTCGAGCCCCAGCACGGCGGGGTCAGGCACGCTGTTGCCCATGACATGGCCCGCCAACGTGCCGAGAACCCACGGTGCAAACATCGCGATGCCAGTGCCGAACACAAACCCCGCATCACGATAGCCAGCGTGGTACTCGCGCATGGAAAGCGCCCAGTTGCCGTCTCCGAGCACGAAGAGCGACGCGTAGGCCTGCGATCGGGACGCGCCTTTGAGCCAGGGCTGTATCGCCGCGCCGTAAAGAACGTAGCGTGCGTTCATGACGAGTACCGTGGCGACGAGCGGCGTGATGAGTGTGGCGCCTGTCCATCCCTGAAGCACCGCAAGCTGCGCGCTGCCCGAGTAAACGAAGGCACTCATCAGCATCGCCTGGAGCCAGGACAGGCCGCGCTCGCTGGCAAGCACACCGAACACAATGCCATACACCACAACGCCGGGCGCGAGGGGTTGGGCGGCGACGAAACCACGTCGCACGCCGGCGAGAGTGAAGCTGGTTGCCGGTATTGAGCTCATCGGGTCGCGGCAACTGTACACTGGAAACGCAAGCGAACACGTCCGAGCTATACCCTGTAATTGAAGGCGGCCATGAGAGCGGAACAAAACGAACTGGTGACACGGATCGGACCCGGCACCGCCTGTGGGGCCGTGCTGCGCAGCTACTGGCAGCCAGTAGCGCTTGTCGACGAATTCAATCCCGCGCTCGATCCTCGCATGACATCGCGCAAGGTGAAGGCATTGCGCGTGCTCGGCGAGGACTTCGTGCTGTTCAAGGATCAATCAGGCACCTTCGGTTTGCTCGATCGCGGGTGCGCGCATCGCGGCGCCGACCTGAGTTTCGGACGCGACGAAGGCGATGGCCTGCGGTGCCCGTTTCATGGCTGGAAATATGACGTGAACGGTCGGTGCCTGGACACACCGGGCGAGCCGGCAGGTAGCAACTTGTGCGACCGCATTCATGCGCGCAGCTACCCGGTGATCGAGCGCAGCGGCATTGTCTTTGGCTGGTTCGGCGCGCAAGGCACCACGCCACCGCCCTTTCCCGAATTCGACTGCTTTGCCGCGCCAGGCACACACACTTTTGCATTCAAGGGCCTGTGGAATGCGAACTGGCTGCAGTGCTTCGAAGTAGGCATCGACCCGGCGCATCCGTCGTTCCTGCACCGCTTTCTGAAGGACGAGGCGCTGGAAGGCATCGGCGACAACGCGGCTGGCAAACAGTTTCGCAGTGCGAGCGCAGGCACAGTGGGCGGCGAGCACTGGCCGATGACGCGGATCATGCGCGAATTTCACAAGCCCGAAATCAGTTACGAACCCACACCCTGGGGCATGCAGCTCACGGCGTTGCGCCCGATGACAGACGACCTCACGCACGTGCGCATTACGCAGGCGATTTTTCCTCACACCTTCGTCATTCCGCTTTCAGAGACGCTCACGATTTCGCAGATGCATGTGCCAGTGGATGACACGCACACGTACTGGTATTCGATCTTCACGAGCTTTGCGGGTCCGGTCGATAAGGAAGCAATGCGCGCCCAGCGGCTCAAGTACATCTCGCTGCCCGACTACATCCCGAAGTCGGGCCGTCACAACAACTGGGGATTCAACGCCGACGAACAACGCATGCAGACCTTTCTTGGCATGGGCGAAGACGACATCAACGTACACGACCAATGGGCCGTGGAAAGCATGGGCGAGATCCAGAACCGCACGAAAGAGCACCTGGGCACGAGCGACAAGGTCATCATGGCCAATCGGCGCATGTTGATCGAGGCGATCAAGACCGTGCAGGCGGGTGGTGTTGCGCCCGGAGTTGCCGACGCTTCACAGGCTGCGGTGATGACCGGACCGGATACGGTGGACGGGATAGCGCCGGCGGCGATGTGGGGGAGGTGGTGGAAGGGGCAGGTGTTGGCCAAACGCGAAAGCGCTCCTTGGGCATGACTGCGTATTTCGCGGCGCGTTGCGGCATCCACGACGCCGCACGCGAGCAAGCCGTATGCCAAACCGCGGATGTCATCACCGCCAGCGGAACCGAGTTGGTCCGTTTCGTCTGGTGCGACCTGCACGGCGTCACACGCGGCAAGACGCTTGTCGCCTCTGCGGCAGCTGAGGCGATGCGTCAGGGCGTCGGCATGGTCAGCACCTTGATGCTCAAGGACACATCGGACCACACCGCCTTCAATGTGTTCGAGCCCGGCGGCATTGCCGGATTGCCTGGGTTCGAGTGCGCGAGCAACCTGTTGCTCCTGGCCGATCCCTCCAGCTTTCGCCAGCTGCCGTGGGCACCGAAGATGGGATGGCTGCAATGCCAGCCCTGGTTTCAGGATGGACGCCCGGTCGAACTCGACTCGCGTCGCGTGTTGCAAACGGCCCTGGGCAAACTGCGCGAGGCGGGCTTTGCGATGAAGTGCGGCCTCGAAGTCGAGTTCCATATTTACCGCATTGAAGACACGCAGCAGCAGCTCGACCCGGAGCAGGCGTCGTGGCCCGCGCACCCTCCGCGTGTGTCGATGATCCATCCCGGCTACAACCTGCTGACCGAGTCCTGGTTCGACATGGCGGATGAGCCGCTGCGCATTGTGCAGCATACGGCGCAGGGCCTGGGCCTGCCTCTGCTGTCGCTGGAAATCGAGTTGGGGCCCAGTCAGGTCGAAGCCGTTTTTGAAGCGACCGATGCGATGACCGCCGCCGACAGCATGGTGCTGTTTCGCAACGCCGTGAAACAGGCGCTGCGCCGGGCCGGTTATCACGCCACTTTCATGTGCAGACCGCCGTTTGCCCAGGTCATGTCCAGCGGTTGGCACCTGCACCAGTCACTGCTGGATTCCTCTACCGGCATCAATGCGTTCCAGCGGGAAACGCCGGCAGAAAACAGCACGCCTGCAGACGCAGGTCACACGCTTTCGACGATGGGCGAAAACTACCTGGCTGGCCTACTCGAACACGCGCACGGCATGGCGGCGTTCTGCACGCCCACGGTCAACGGCTTCGGACGCTTCCGGCCCAATGCGCTCGCGCCGCAATCAGTGCTGTGGGGCCGCGACAACCGGGGAGCGATGCTGCGTGTCATTGGCGGTTGCGCCGATCCTGCCACCCGGATCGAAAACCGGATCGGCGAGCCTGCAGCCAATCCGTACCTGTACTTCGCGTCCCAGATTCATGCGGGGCTCGATGGCATTCGACGCAAGCTGACAGCGCCCCCCGCAACTGACTTTCCCTATGGTGCCGACGCTGCGCGGCTACCCACCTCCCTCGGCGAAGCACTCGCCGCGATGCGGGCCGACACCGGCATGATGCGAGGATTCGGTCCTGCATTCATTGACTACTTTCATCGCGTCAAGCAAGCCGAACAGGCCCGCTGGAACGACGCGCAGGACAAGGATGATTTCCAGCGGCGTGAATACTTTTCGCGAATCTGACAGCGCCCATCGCTCGACCAACAACCACGACAACCCAAGGAACGACGACATGATTCTCGAACTCGCAGAAATCCGAATCCAGCCCGGCCAGCAGGCAGCCTTCGACGAGGCCATCAGCCGGGCGCTCACAACGGTGATATCGCAGGCCAAAGGCATGCGCGGCTACAAGGTGAACAAGGGCATCGAAAGTCCCGAACGGTATGTGCTGCAGATCTTCTGGGACACGATTGAAAACCACAACGTTGATTTTCGCGAAGGCCCGCTGTTTGCGCAGTGGCGAGCCATCATCGGGCCCTTCTTCGCGAGCCCGCCCCTGGTGGAACACTTTGATCTGGTCATCAAGAGCGACGGCGCGGGTGACTGATCAAGGGCGGGATCAAGGGACGGGTCGATGAAGCACATCACCGAGCCCAGCCGCGACACACCCGTTCACGGTGAATACGACGTCGTCGTGCTTGGCGGCGGGCCGGCTGGCATCGCCGCGGCAGTGGTTGCATCTCGTGCAGGGCACTCGACGCTGCTGATCGAGCGTTACGGCTTTCTGGGCGGCATGGGCACAGCAGCCGGTGTCACCAACTTCTGCGGTCTGCATGCCAATGTGCACGGGGACATCCGCCAAGTGGTCCATGGCGTGGCCGATGAACTGCTATTGCGTATCGACCGGCTGGGCGGCCTTAACACGCCTCATGCGCTCTTCGGCAAGACGGTGGCGCAGGCGTACGACACTGCTGCCTACAAGATTGCAGCCGATGACCTGATGGTATCTTCGGGCGTGCAGGTGCTGTTTCACGCCCTGGCTGCCGGGGTTTCGATGGCCTCGCCGAATGTCGTCGACGCGTTGTTTGTCGAGACCCGATCGGGCCGCCGCGCCATCCGGGGCCGTACTTTCATCGACTGCTCCGGCGATGGCGACCTGGCCGCCTGGGCCGGCGCAAGGTACGAGCTCGGCGATGGACAGGGCAACATGCTTTATCCGTCCACCATGTTCCGGCTCAACGGCATTGACCCGCAACGTGCAGGCAAGGCTTGGGAGACCATCCCGAAGCTGATGCAGCAGGCCGAGATTGAAGGCAGATACCGGTTTCCGCGCAAGACGCCTATCGTCCGTCCGCAAAAGAGCGGCATCGAGTGGCGCGTCAATCTCACGCAGCTGGCCAACTCGCAGGGCAATGCAGTCAATGGCATCGACGCGGTGGAACTCAGTGAAGCCGAGATGCTGGGACGAAGGCAAATAGCTAGTGTTGCGGGCTTCCTGAAAGAAGTGCCCGGGTTCGAGAACTCCTACATCGTCGACATCGCGCCGCAAGTCGGCATTCGCGAGACACGCCGCGT
>JBKJKT010000117.1:0-8129 GCA_046597415.1 Ramlibacter sp. | reverse complement strand
GGTAGAAGCTGCCGTACGGTCCTTCGACGCGCAGGATTTCTTTCTCCTTCATGGCGGTGAAGACGTGATCGGTGAATTTGCCTCCGGGCATGTGCCGGATGTGCAGTTCGATGGCTGGCGCGGCAGCGGGCTGGCCCGGCACTGCGGCGGCATCGGGCCGGATCATCGTGTGGGGCGCGTTGGCCATCGAGTAGCTGCGGCGCGCTCCATCGCGAAGAATGAATTCGACGTACTGGCCGGCGTGATAACGCATCGTGTCGTTGGCCGGAAGCTGCAGGCGCACCAGCATCACGTCGTGCGATTTGCGTTCCAGCGACAAGACGCGCGACGGCATCTTGCGGATCGGAAATGCGCTCTCGTCGGTGACCTGGCGCGACTCCAGAATCACGTCGGTCTGCGGAACGCCGCAGCAGGTGAGGATGTAGCCTGCGGCTTCTTCTTCGGGGCTGAGCGCCTTGGTCTGGTGCGCGCCATGCACGACAGTGCCTTCCAGCTTCTTGCACTTGCACGAGCCGCATGCGCCATCCTTGCAGCCATAGGGCATGCCGACGCCCTGTCGAATGGCGGCAGGCAGGATGGCCTCGCCGGGATCAACTGTGAATGCGCGGCCGCTGGGCTGCACTGTTACCTGGAACGGTCCCACGGGGGCCTGGGCGGTCGTCATGTTTTGGTTATCCTCGGACGGCTATAGATGTCCAACAGCTGATTTTGCCCTCAATCCAGAACCCCCTCGGCGCGCTGCCGGCGCGCTTTCGCCGCGAGCGTCTGCTGATCGTCGGCTGCGGCGACGTGGGTCTGCGGGTCGTGAAGCAATTGGGGGGCCGACTGCGCGTGATTGCGCTGACGTCATCGGCTGGACGCATCGCGCAGTTACGAACTCAGGGCGTCACGCCGGTGCAGGGGAATCTGGACGACCGTACCACGCTGGCGCGGCTGGCCGGTATCGCAACACGCGTCGTGCATCTGGCGCCACCGTCTTCGGAACCGGGCGACCAGTGGTGGCGCGACTTTCGCACCGTCGCCCTGTTGCGGGCGCTCAGGCTCAGGTCGCCACCGGCATCGTTGGTTTATGGCTCGACCAGCGGCGTGTACGGCGACTGCAGGGGCGAGTGGGTGAGCGAGGACAACTCCGCTCAGCCTCGCACCCCGCGGGCGCAGCGGCGTGTCGATGCCGAGACTGCGGTGCGCCACTTCGGCCGGGCAGCGCAGGTTCGCGCGAGCATCCTGCGAATTCCCGGCATCTACGCACTTGACCGGGAGGGTGGCACACCGCGTGAGCGCCTGCTACGTGGCACGCCCGTGCTGGAAGCCAGCGACGATGTGTACACCAACCACATTCACGCTGACGACCTGGCGCGCGCGGTGATCGCGGCCATCTGGCGCGGCAGCCCGCAACGGGTCTACAACGTCAGTGATGACACACAGTTGAAGATGGGCGATTACTTTGACCTTGCCGCCGATCGGTTTGGACTTGCGCGCCCCAGACGAATTCCTCGCAGCACCGCGCAGGATGAGTTGCCGCTGATGCTGCTGAGTTTCATGTCGGAATCCAGGCGTCTGCGCAACTCGCGAATGAAAAAGGAGCTTCGGTTGAAACTGCGCTATCCCACGGTGGCGCAGGGATTGGGATCAGATCCCTGATGGCTTGACCATGGTCGTCATCCGGTCGACCGCTTTCACGGTCAAGACCTTCACCTCCGCGCCCTGCAACACGGTGAGCTTCACTTCATCTTCCGGGTTCGCGCGAGCCCACAGCTTCTTGTAGAACTCTTCCAGCGACGCGACGCGTGTGCCATCCACGGCGAGGATGAAGTCACCGGCCTCGATACCGCTTGCGGCGGCCGGACCGTCCGCAGTCACGCGCACGACCTGAACGCGGCCCGCCTGCTCGGCAGATGTGACCCCGAGCCACGGCCGGCGGCTCTTCGTGGTGCTCCCGGTCGCCGTCATCTCGGCGAGGATAGGCTTGAGCAGATCAACCGGGACGAACATGTTGCCTGGTATCCGTGGTGCTTCGCCCAGCGCATCGCCGACAAACAGGCTGCCGATGCCGAGCAGCTCGCCGCGCTGATTGAAGACCGGAGCACCGCTGTGATTCGCGACGGGCGGGCTGGTGAAGATCGCCGACTCGATGTGGTATTCCCAGTAGCCCGAAAACGGTCGCTTGCTCACGAGGCGCGTCATTCCCACGTCACCTTCTTCACCGCCAGTCGCCACCATGAGCGTCTCACCGGGGTTCATGCTCCGATGGGTGCCTAGAGGAACTGCGGCTATGCCGCGCAAAGGCAACAGGGGGCGGATGAGGCCGAAGCCGGTGGCCAGGTCGTAAGCGACGGCAGTAGCGGGAACGGTGCGCTCGTCCTGCGTCACGATCTGGATGTTGTCGGCCTCAAGCATCAGATAGCCGATGGTCAGGATCAGGCCGTCGGGACCGATCACCACGCCAGAGCCACTTCGATTGCGACCCAGGGTCGACGCGGATTTTGCGCCCTCTGCGGCAGTCACTTTCACGCCGACGACGGCCGCATTGGCGCGAGTGAGCGCTTCGATGACGGCTTGCGCGGGCGGCGTTGCGGCGGGTGCCGCAGCGTGCGACGTTGCGACGAGGACCAGGCCGCTTGCGAGCGCAAGTCCGGACAAGGCATGACGCAGGAAAACAGATGCACGCATATTTGACTCCTTTGCCTTTGGGTGTCGCTCAAGGACAAGCAAAGGATGCACCCGAAAACGGCTCTGCACAAGCCTGTTTCAAGGCAAACATCCCCGCGAGCGAAGCAGGGTCACGATCTGCTGCGCAGGGCGCTGACCGTGATTCTGATATTCGCAGGCTGAAAGCTGCAGAGCGTCGCTTGAAGAGTTGGACCTTGCAAAGGTTTCCCCTCAGAATGAACCTCAGGGGGAGTCTCTCAAATGGATTGCTCGACACAGGGGAACGCGGCTCCCGGGCCTGATCGGCCTGCGCAGGTGATCCACGAAAGTGCGACGACGCGGGTGTTGCGCGGCGGTGGCGCTCCTGCGGGCGTGGTCTGCAAGCAATTCCTGGGCGCCGACGCGAGCCGTCGCGCGAACCAAGAGCGCAAGATCCTCGACCGCCTTGCCGGCTTGCCTGGCCTGGTGCAACTGGTGGAAGGCGTGAAGGGCGATCGCGCCGACGACTCCGACGTTGTTGCGCTGCGCGATGGCGGCTCTGGCACGCTTGCACAGTTGTTGCGCGATGGCCCGCTGGAGCTGCCTCGCTTCCTGGAACTTGCCCTACGGATCGTCGGCATCGTCGCCGCAATGCATCGAGCTGGCGTGATTCACCGCGACATCAATCCCTCCAACATCGTGCTGTCCGCCACCGGCGAGCTGGTGCTCATCGACTTTGATCTGGCCGTGCTTGCAGATCAGCACTCGAACGTCGTGCAAGACGCCGGGATCGTGGGCACGCTGGCCTATCTGGCGCCGGAACAGAGTGGGCGCACGGCCCGGCCGGTGGACCAGCGAGCCGATCTTTATGCCATCGGTGCCATGCTGTACGAGATGGCTTGCGGGCGATTGCCATTCGAGGAACAGGACACGTTGCAGCTGATTCGCGATCACCTTGTGCGCGACCCGCCGGTGCCTGCGCAGATCAATTCCCGCGTACCGGCGGGGCTGTCGAACATCATCGTGCGACTGTTGGCGAAGTCACCGGAACAACGCTTCCAGAGCGCCGAAGGCCTGCTTCACGACCTGCTGCGCCTGAGGCAGGACTTGGCTCCCGACAGCCATAACGATGGCGGTGAAGGCGGTTTTGCGTTGGGCGAACGCGATTTCCCGGCCCGGATCGAAGCGCCGCCAGACCTGGTGGGTCGCGATGCCGAAATGGAGCTGCTGCGAACTGCCCTGGCCGATGCGATGCACACGTCGCACCACACGGTTTTGATCGAAGGCGCAGCGGGCGTGGGCAAGAGTGCGCTTGTCGACACGCTGCGGCCCCTGGCCGTTGCTGCGGGCGGCTACTTCGTTTACGGCAAGGTGGATCTGTATCACAAGGATGGCGCGGCGGCTGGCTCGATGACTCAGGCGATGCGCTCGCTGGGCCGGCTCCTGTTGGCAATGCCACGCGACGAACTGGTAATGCAGCGCCAGCGGATACTCGACGCGCTGGGACGCAACGCCGCGCTGGTGTCCAGGTTGCTTCCGGAGTTTGCCTTGTTGCTCGGCGAACACGGCGGGGTTGCGGATGGCGACCCGCAGCAGGCCGAAGCGCGGATGCAGCAAGCCGTGGTCGATCTGTTCGGCGCAATTGCATCCCCTGAACGCCCGCTGGTCATCGTGCAGGATGACTTGCATTGGGCCGCCGCACAGTCGTTTCGTGCGTTCGGTCAGTTGATGAACGATTCCCGGTTGCGCGGCGTGCTGTTGGTGGGTGCGTACCGACGCGAGGAACTCGACCAGAGCCCCGCGCTGCAAGTGTTGCTTGCGCAGTGGCTGCAGCAGCCGGAGCCACCGCTGTTGATCGCATTGAGCAACCTCACTCCGGCTGCTACAGACGAGTTGACGGGGCGAATGCTGCGATTGGAAACCGAGCTTGCACATGACCTGGGCCGTGAAGTGAGTGCACTGACAGGCGGCAACCCATTCGACACCGTGGAGATGATCAACGCACTGCGCCACGAAGGCGTGCTCAACCTGCGGGAACACGGGTGGCAATTTGATGCCGATGCGATACGCCACTTCGTCAGCCGCAGTAATGTGGTGGACCTGCTGGTCGCGCGGGTGGGCCGACTGCCGCAGGCTTCGCGCGAAGTGCTGGCGTTCATGAGCTGTCTGGGCAGCTCGGTGGAGTGCGGACGCCTGGCTGCAGCCACGGGTCTTGGCGGGCAGGAAATGCAGGCCTTGCTGGCCCCGCCGATTGAAGATGGCCTCGTGGTCGCGGACCGCGGTGACGGACAGGATCGCGTGAGCTTCAGGCACGACCGGGTGCAACAGGCCGTACTCAGCACGCTCGACGACGCGCAGCGCAGGCAGCTGCAGCTGTCGATGGCACGTCGTCTTGCGGGCGAACCGGCAATGGAAAGCGATGCCGCGCAGCAATACCTGGCCTGCCTCGATCTGCTCCGTGCCACGGGCCCTGGGGAGGAACAGCGCCGTGCCGCCCATCTTTTCCATCGACTCGGTCGCAAACTCGCGGGCGCTGCGAAGTTTTTGCTGGCCGAACGCTATCTCGCCGAGGCCACGGGGCTGCTGGCTGCCCTTGCCGACCCCGCCGATCAGGCGCGCCGCGACACCATCGACTGCGAGCGCCATGCCGCTCTCTACTGCATGGGGCGGTTTGATGCATCGGATCTTCTCTATGCTGCCGTGAGCGCGCGCACGACCGATCCGGTCAACATGGTCGATCCGACCTGTCTTCAGATTCGCAGCCTGGACATGCGCGGCAGGATGGATGACGCGTTGACGCTGGGTCTGGACCTGCTCGGACAACTGGGGCTCCAGGTGCCGCGAGATTACCGAACCCCGGACAGGGAGCAACGGCTGGACGCGCTCGCTGAGTGGGTTGTCCAAGACGGCCTGGTGGACCACTCGAATCGAACCCGCTTGCAGGACCCGCGTCTGCTTGGCATTTCCAGGCTTTTGGGTCGCATGGCGGGATCGGCCTATCTTCGTTCCGACCTCGACGCGTTTGCCTGCCTGTTGCTGCAGGCGCAGCGGTTGTGGGAGCAACATGGGCCATCCGCAGAGCTGGTTGCCTGCATGAGCCACATGAACGGCATGCTGATCGGCCTGCGGCAGGACTATCGGTGTGGTTTCAGCATTGCGCGTCATGTTCTGACCGTAGGGGAGGCGCTTGGCTATGAGGCCCAGACGCTGGAGGCACGCTACCGGTTCGCCGGTCACGCGTGCGCGTGGTTCGAACCGCTGGAAAGCGCTTACGAGCATGCGATGCGCGCTTATCAAGGCCTGCAGGCCGGAGGCGATCTTTCGTTCGCCTGCTACGGACATATCTTTGCGTACAGCGTTCTGCTGGACACCGCAACCACCATAGACGTCCACGACGCAGAAATAGAACGGGGGCTGGTGCTGTGCCGACGCATCGGCAACGTTCACGCCGCTGCGATGCATATCTGCGAGCAGCGCTTTCTTTGCGCGCTTCGCGGGCAGACACATTCGCCTGACAGTTTCGACGATGACCAGTTCACCGAGAAGGCGTTCATGGCCAGTGTCGGGAAACTGCCCTTCGTGGATTTCGATTTCTTCCGTGCGCTGCAGGCGTTGCTGTGGGGCGACGCCGCTGCGCTGACCCGGCATGCGCGCGAGTTGATGCCGCGCGCAAAAGGTGTTGCGGCCGGGTTTTTCAGGGTCTTCCACGTCCATGTGATCCTTGCGCTGGCCAATGCCTGGCAGCTTCAGCGAGCAGGCGCGGATGCAAGCGACCGGGAGCCCCTGCTTGCCGAACTGGAAACCTGCCGTCAATGGCTTGCAGGCCGCGCAGCCGACCAGCCGTACAACTTTCTTCACCTGCTGCGACTCGTCGAAGCCGAACAGGCGTGGGCATGCGGTGACCTGTGGACGGCCGCCGTGACCTTTGATTGCGCGCTGGTCGAAACCGAGAGCCGGGCGCGGCCGTGGCACCGTGCGCTGATCGCGGAACGTGCCGGGATATTCCAGCTGACGCATGGACTGACTCGCACGGGCCGGAAACTGCTCGCCGATGCGTGCAATTCGTACGAAATATGGGGCGCAAGTGCCAAGGTGGAACAGATGCAGCGCGATCACGCTTTCCTGCGCGCGCCGCCCCAGCACATCGAGTCGCGGCTTGGTCAGACCGCCAGGCAATCAGGCAAGGGCACCAACCGCAGCAACGGCAGCAACGGCACGAAGGGGGGCAACAGCGTTTCTACGGACGATCTGGACCTGGTGGGCGTGCTGCGTGCGTCACAAGCCCTGAGTTCGGAAACCAGCGTGGAGCAACTTGCTGCACGCGTGACAGAAGTGCTGGCCGCCCTGAGCGGAGCAAGCAAGGTGCTCGTGCTGTCCTGGAGCGAAGGGCAATGGTCGCTGCTGGCACCTTCACCGGGTGAGCCCTCGGTCGCCGTGGCCCAGGCCGCAGAGCGAGGCTTGATGCCGCTATCGGCCTTTGCCTATGCCGAACGCACCGGCGAAACGCTGGTGGTCGATGACGTGCCTGGCGACGCGCGGTTCGCGCGCGATCCGTATTTTGCAGGCGTGCCGGTTTGCTCGTTGCTGGTGGTGCCCATCACCGGCCAGGGCGCAGCGCGCGCCATGCTCATCCTGGAAAATCGCCTGGGCCGCGGCGCCTTCAACCCAAATCGCCTGGACGCCGTGATGCTGGTCGCGGGCCAGCTGGCTGTCTCGCTGGGCAACGCACAGCTCTACGCAAGCCTGGAGCAGCGGGTCCAGGCGCGCACCCGCGAGCTGGAGGAGACGCAGGCCCAGCTGGTCGCAACTGCGCGCCGTGCCGGCATGGCCGAGGTCGCCAACAACGTGTTGCACAACGTGGGCAATGTGCTCAACAGCATCAATGTTTCGGCGAGTGTGGTGCGCAACACGATTTCCAACTCCAGGATTTCAGGACTCACGCGCGCCGTGGATCTGATTAACGAGCACATGCACGACCTCGCTCATTTCATCGAAACCGATCCGCGCGGAAAGGCGTTATGGCCCTACATGAACGAGCTGGTGAGCGCGCTTCGAACCGAGCGGCAGGACGCACTCAGCGATCTGGACCGGCTTTCCCGCAGCGTGGATCACATCACGTATGTCGTGGCGACCCAGCAGTCGCATGCAGGGCCTTCGAGCGTGATGGAGATGACCCAGGCACAGGAGGCGCTGGAAGAAGCGATCCATATGTGTGCAACTGCGATAGACCGGGTCGGCGTCATCATTTCGCGCGACTATCAGGCGGTGCCTGCGCTCGCGCTGGACCGGCAGCGCGTCTTGCAGATACTGGTGAATCTGATCGCCAATGCAACCCAGGCGCTGGAAGAAGTGCCCCGCGAATTGCGACGGCTGGCGCTGGGCATGAGCATCGTGAGAACCGAAACCGAGGTGGGCGCAGGCCGGTTGTGTATCACTGTGAGAGACGAGGGGGTGGGCATTTCGCACGAGCACCTCACCCGCATCTTTGCCCATGGGTTCAC
>JBKJKT010000091.1:0-29020 GCA_046597415.1 Ramlibacter sp. | reverse complement strand
TTCACCATCGAGCCCATGATCAATGCGGGCCGAAAGGAAGTCAAAGAACTGGGCAATGACGGCTGGACCATCGTCACCAAGGATCATTCCCTTTCCGCGCAATGGGAGCACACGGTGCTGGTGACCGAGACTGGCTACGAAGTGATGACGCTTTCAGCCGGCAGCCCTTCCCCACCTCCCTTCGTCAACGCGTAGTGCGTCGGCCGGCGCCTGACCTGCATGCATGATCTCGCCGCCCTTCGCGTCGACTATCGTGAACGCAAGACGCGGCTGCTGAACTCCCTGCAGGCGTTGGGCACCTCAACCCGCGGCATCCGCTCACTGCTGCAGAAGCTGACTCACGAAGCTGACGTCACGCTCAAGGCGTTGTGGGGCGCGGCGCAGTTTCCCGAACCGTTCGCACTGCTGGGTGTCGGCGGCTTCGGTCGCGGCGAGCTCTTTCCGTATTCGGATGTCGATGTGCTGGTGCTGATGCCCGACGGCACCTCTATCGAAGAAAACCCCGAACTCAAGCGCAAGGTCGAAACGTTCATCGGCAACTGCTGGGACGCGGGCCTGGAGATCGGCTCCAGCGTTCGCACGCTCGACGAGTGCATTGCGAAGGCGAAGTCAGACGTCACGATCCAGACTTCCTTGCTCGAAGCGCGACTGGTCATCGGCAGTCACAAACTTTTCATGGCGTTCCAGAAGGAGTTCATGGAGGCGATGGACTTCCAGGCGTTCTTCGTCGCCAAAACGCTGGAGATGCGCCAGCGCCATACCAAGTTCGAAAACACGCCCTACTCGCTGGAGCCCAACTGCAAGGAATCCCCGGGGGGCCTGCGCGACCTGCAGGTGATCCTCTGGGTCGCCAAGGCAGCAGGCCTGGGCAAGAGCTGGGATGATCTGGCCCGCAAAGGCCTTGCGACGCCTTTTGAAGCACGCCAGATCAAGCGCAACGAGGCGGTGCTGAACCTGATACGCGCCCGTCTGCACCTCATCGCCCATCGACGCGAAGACAGGCTCGTATTCGACCTGCAAACCGCTGTGGCCGAGTCGTTTGGCTATAGCACGAAGATCAATCCGGACACGGGTCGCGTGACGGCGCGCGCCAGCGAGGCGCTGATGAAGCGGTTCTACTGGGCGGCCAAGGCCGTCACGCAGCTCAACCAGATACTGCTGCTGAACATCGAAGAGCGCCTGAGCCCGAGCACGCACGTCCCGCAGCCGATCAACGACCGCTTTCTGAACAAGGCAGGGATGGTTGAAGTAGCCAGCGACGATCTCTATCTCAAAAACCCGCGCGCAATCCTGGAGACGTTTCTGGTCTATCAGACGACGGTGGGCGTGAAGGGTCTGTCGGCGCGCACCCTGCGGGCTCTCTACAACGCCCGCACCGTGATGGACGCGAAGTTCCGCAGCGACCCCGTCAATCGGGCGACTTTTCGCGCGATGCTGATGGAGCCGACCGGCATCACGCACGCGATGCGCCTCATGAACCAGACGTCGGTGCTTGGCCGCTACCTCTGGGTGTTCCGGCGCATCGTCGGGCAGATGCAGCATGACCTGTTTCATGTGTACACGGTGGACCAGCACATCCTGATGGTGCTGCGCAACGTGCGGCGGTTCTTCATTCCAGAGCACGCGCATGAATACAACTTCTGCTCGCAGCTGGCGGCAGGTTGGGACAAGCCTTACGTCCTGTACATCGCAGCGCTTTTTCACGACATCGCGAAGGGACGCGGTGGCGATCATTCCGAACTCGGTGCGCGCGAGGTACGGCATTTCTGCAAGCAGCACCACATCGAGGCCGAAGACTGCAAGCTCATCGAGTTTCTGGTGCGCGAACACCTCACCATGAGCCGCATCGCGCAGAAAGAAGATCTGAGCAATCCGGACGTCATTGCCACATTCGCCAAACGCGTAAGCAATGAGCGATACCTCACGGCACTCTATCTGCTCACCGTGGCCGACATCCGGGGAACAAGCCCCAAGGTCTGGAACGCGTGGAAGGGAAAGCTGCTTGAGGACCTTTACCGGTACACGCTGCGCATGCTTGGCGGCCGCGCCCCCGACCGGGACGCCGAAATCGAGGCACGCAAGCGCGAAGCACTGGTGCAACTCGCACTCTATGCATTGCCGTACGAGGGGCACAAAAAGCTCTGGGACTCCCTGGACGTCGGCTACTTCATGCGCCACGACGCAACCGACATCGTGTGGCACACACGGCACCTCGCAAGGTTCGCAGGGCAGTCGAAGGTGATCGTCCGGGCACGGCTGTCGCCGGTGGGCGAGGGCCTGCAAATCCTGGTTTACACGCGGGACCAGCCGGATCTCTTCGCACGCATCTGCGGTTACTTCGACCAGGCGGGATTCAGCATTCTGGATGCCAAGGTTCACACCGCGAACAACGGCTATGCGCTCGACACGTTCCAGGTCGTGAGCTCGATGCTGCCCGAGCACAACCGCGAACTGATTTCCATGGTCGAGTCGGACTTGCAGCAGACCATCGACAAAGCCGGACCGCTGCCGCCACCCAGTCGTGGCCGCGTATCACGTCGCGTGCGAAGTTTCCCCATCACGCCGCGCGTTCATCTCGCGCCCGACGAGAAAGCGCAAAAGTGGCTGCTGTCGATCTCGGCGAGTGACCGGATCGGACTGCTCTATTCGGTTGCGCGCGTGCTGGCCAGGCACAACATCAACCTGCAACTCGCAAAGGTATCCACGCTGGGTGAGCGGGTGGAAGATACCTTCCTGGTCGATGGGCCCGAGCTGCAGCAGAACAAGCGGCAGATCGAGATCGAAACAGAGCTGCTGGAGGCGCTGAATGCGTGACGAAAACCTGATCCCCGCTGTCATTGCGGGCTCGCCCCGCCCCTGCCACTAAAGTCCAAAAGACACGCGCCGGTAGCTGTGCAAGCGGCCCTTGTAAGGTTCTCCGCTGGCGGGCAGCGAGGTCACACGCTGCTCGGAATGCGTGTATCCCAGCACTCCCATCTTGTGGCTGAACTTCGACTGGTTTCCGCGGTCCGGGTCTGCAATCACCACCTCCACCGTGGAGGCGGAATGCCGGTCTATGAATTGCGACAGCACCTCGGGCTGGTCGCGGTCATAGAGAACGTCGCTGCCTATGATCAAGTCGAAAAGACCCAGGTCCGGGTTGCTGCGGTTCCAGTTCGCCAGCTCGAACTTCATCGCGGTCAAGCCGTTGAGCTTCAGGTTCTCGATGAGAAAATCGCCGGCTAGCGGATGACAGTCGCTTGCTGTGATATCGCCACCTCTTCTGTGAATGATGAGACTGGCAAGCGCCAGGCCACAGCCGAGTTCCAGCACGCGTCGCCCCTCCAGCTCGAACGTCTGCATCGCCAGGGAAAGCACGCGGCCCGTAGGCCAGATCAAGCCAAAAAGCGGCCACTGCGCATCCGAAATTCCTTGCATCGCGGCTTCACCCAGCGGGTCGAAATATTGCTGCCGGTCGAGCAGTGAACGCACCTGCAGGCTTTCACCGGCGCCGCTGACGGTTTGTTGTTTGACGAGGTAGCCCGCAGGGACCGTGGGTGGTGGAGTTGGAGATGGTTGCATGCAGGTGGCTTTTGCGTGCATCACGCTGGGGGGACGAAGAATTGCGGCGAACAGGATTGCGGCGAACCCTGTGGAGGCAGTTTACGGCATGAGAGGCTTGAACGAGCTAAGGAGCTGACGTAGTATTACATTCGTAATTACAAGCGGGGCGGGCCATGTACACATTGAAATTGACTCAGATCGGTAATTCCGTAGGGGCCGTTTTCCCCAAGGACTTGCTTGCCAGACTGGAGCTTGCCAAAGGGGACGAGCTGTACCTGACGGACGCACCAGACGGGCTTCGGATCACCAGGCACAACCCGGAATTCGAGCAGCAGATGACTGTTGCGCGCGAGATCATGAAACGCCGTCGCGCGGTCTTGCGTGAGCTCGCCAAGTGAGGCAATGGATCTGGCTCAAGTCGGAAGTCATCTTAGCTGTCCATGAGGTTCAGCTCGCAGAGCACGGCGGCGGAGCCGGTGTGCGAGACATCAACCTCTTCCTGTCAGCCTTGGCTCGCCCCGAAAATCTTGCTGCGTACGGAAAGCCCGATGCCGCAGAACTGGCCGCCGCGTACGGATACGGCCTGTCGCGCAATCATGCATTCATCGATGGAAACAAGCGAACTGGTTACGTGGCGGCCGAACTGTTTCTTGAGCTCAATGGATTTTCACTGACCGCAGAAGACGCAGACGCGGCGCTTACCATGCTGGCCGTTTCCGCCGGCGACATCACGGAACCGGAATTTGCAGCCTGGCTGCGCATCCATCTGGTCGAGCTGGATTTCTGAATCGATAGTGGCGATCGTGGCGTAAACGCTAATCGTCGTCGCCCGCATCCAGTCCCGGAAACAGCACCTCTGTAAATCCAAACTGCGTGAAGTCGCGAATGCGCATCGGGTAGAGCTTGCCGATGAGGTGATCGCACTCATGCTGCACTACGCGTGCATGAAACCCATCTACCGTGCGGTCTATGGGGTCGCCGTACGGATCAAAGCCCGTGTAGCGAACCTTCGACCAGCGCGGGACCAGGCCGCGCAAGCCCGGCACCGAGAGGCAACCCTCCCAGCCATCTTCTTCAGCATCGCCGACTGGCGTGATTAACGGATTGAGCAGCACCGTCCGAGGCACGAGCGGCGCGTCGGGGTAGCGCGGGTTCGGCGCATCGGTGCCGAAGATCACGAGTTGGAGATCAACCCCGATCTGCGGCGCAGCCAGCCCTGCGCCATTGACTGCCCGCATCGTGTCGAACATGTCCGAGACGAGCAGATGGATCGCATCGGAGTCGAAGTCGCTTTCGGGTACAGGAGGTGCAATGCGCAAAAGACGCGCATCGCCCATCTTCAGGATTTCACGGATCGTCATTTGGCTATTGTGGATGCTTTCCAGGCCGCGGTGCTCGATGCACGAGGCTGGCGTGGAGTACACCGAGCTTCGGGTTCTCACCAAACGGACGGCGGGGAGGCGGTTTGAACCACGCATCGTCGAAATCGACTTCGACAGCGTCTGTCAAGCAGAACATGGTGTCCGACTGGAGCCCGGCTACGCGAGTCGATATCAGCCTTCGTCCCCCACCAAAAGCGCTCGCAACCCATCTTCATCGAGCACCGTGACCCCCAACTCCCGAGCCTTGTCGAGCTTGCTGCCCGCCTCCGCGCCTGCGACCACGTAGTCGGTTTTTTTGCTCACCGAGCCTGCGACCTTCGCGCCGGCGGCTTCGAGCATGTCTTTGGCTTCGTCGCGCGAGAGTGTGGGCAACGTGCCTGTCAGGACGATCGTCTTGCCCGCAAGCGGCTTAGGTGCCCGGGCTTGCGGCTCGCCCTCCTCCCAGGTCACGCCGCATGCCCGCAGTTGTTCCACCACTTCGCGGTTGTGCGGTTGCTGAAAGAACGTATGCACGCTCTCGGCAACGATCGGACCGACGTCGGGCACTTCGAGAAGCTGCTCCACACTGGCATCCATGATCGAATCGAGTTTGCCGAAGTGGCGCGCCAGATCCTTGGCCGTTGTCTCGCCGACGTGCCGCACGCCCAGGCCGTAGAGAAAGCGCGGCAGCGTGGTCTGCTTGGACTTTTCCAGGGCAGTCAACACGTTCTGCGCAGACTTCTCGGCCATGCGTTCCAGTGCGACGACATTGGCGAGTCCCAGCCGATAGAGGTCGGGCAGCGTGCGGATCACGTTCGCCTCAACCATCTGATCGACCAGCTTTTCCCCCAGCCCCTCGATGTCCACGGCACGTCGCTGCGCGAAGTGCAAGATCGCCTGCTTGCGCTGTGCGCCGCAAAAAAGGCCGCCTGTGCAGCGGTAGTCGGCCTCACCTTCTTCGCGCACTGCGTCTGATCCGCACACCGGGCAGCTGCGGGGCATGGTGAATTGCCGCGATTCGTTCTGCCGTTTCTCCGGTACGACTGCGACCACTTCAGGAATCACGTCACCCGCCCGCCGCACGATCACGGTGTCCCCGACTCGCACATCCTTGCGCCTGGCTTCGTCTTCGTTGTGAAGGGTCGCGTTCGTCACTGTCACGCCGCCGACGAACACCGGGGCCAACTTCGCAACCGGCGTGAGCTTGCCGGTGCGTCCCACCTGCACATCGATGGCCTCGACCGTTGTGATCTGCTCCTGCGCCGGGTACTTGTGCGCGACTGCCCACCGTGGTTCGCGCGAGACGAATCCCAGTTGCTTTTGCAAGGCCAGACTGTTGACCTTGTAGACGACCCCGTCGATATCGAAAGGCAGGCTGTCCCGCTCTTTTCCGACCGTCTGATGGAAGGCGATGAGTTCATCCGCCCCGGTGGCCACCTGCGTGCGATCCGACACCGGAAAGCCCCACGAACGCAGCGCGAGCATGATTTCGAAATGCGTCCCGAATGAAGGACCGCCGGCTTCAGGCGCGCTCACCTCGCCCAATCCATAAGCAAAGAAACTGAGCGGCCGCTGACGTGCAATGCCGGGGTCGAGCTGCCGCACCGCACCGGCAGCCGCATTGCGCGGATTGACAAACGTCTTCTCGCCCTTTGCTCCTTTGGCAATCTTCTCGCGCTGCGATGCATTGAGATTTTCAAAATCCCCGCGGCTCATGTAAACCTCGCCGCGGACTTCGATCACCGCCGGGGCGTCCTTTGGCAGGCGCAAGGGAATCTGCCTGATCGTGCGAATGTTCTGCGTGATTTCTTCGCCGATCTCGCCATCACCGCGTGTGGCTGCCTGCACCAGCACGCCGTTTTCATAGCGCATGTTGAGTGCCAGACCGTCGAACTTCAGTTCGGCTACGTACTCGACTGGCGGGTCTGATTCGGCCAACCCCAGTTCGCGCCGCACGCGCCCATCAAAACTACGCGCTCCGCTCGCCTCGATGTCGGTCTCGGTACGGATCGACAGCATCGCCACCCTATGACGCACCTTGGCAAAGCCGTCCAGCGGTTTACCCCCCACGCGCTGGGTGGGCGAGCCGGGCGTGGCCAGTTCGGGGTGCTGCGCCTCCAGATCCTGGAGTTCGCGAAAGAGCTTGTCGTATTCGGCATCCGGCAACTGCGGATCGTCGAGCACGTAGTAGCGGTGGGCGTGATGGTGCAGCAGTTCACGCAGCGCATCGACGCGCTCGCTGATCCGGACGGATGCGCTCATGAAAACAATCGGCGCGCCTGCGGTGAGCCTGCCGACAGATCGCGCGAGTCGAGCGTGTCGTAAAGTTGTTCGAGGTCGGCCCCAATCACATCCAGGCCCTCGGAACGGATCACATGACCGTTGTCGTCCGTAATGATGCCCTCCATCGAAGCGGCCAGCGCGATCGCGGCATCGCGCATCCGCATGAACGGCTGTTCGCTGCGATGGACGTGAGGCACATCCAGGCTCAGCGTAAGTTCGCGTAACGCCGATTGCGCGGGGTCATCGGCCAGAGCGGCCTGCGTGTCAAACGACAGACCGAGCACCGGCGGCGACCCGGCTGTGGCTGCAGGCAGGACCATGCGACCGGGAATCGGACCGGCCACAAAGCCCAGCCGCGAAGCGAACTGCTGGACATAGCCGGGGCTCCACGCCGCATTCTTTGCACGCAGGGTGAAGCCCAGTTGCGCGTCGTGCTCCGATGCGAACTGGTCCAGTTCGCGTGCACGCGCCACTTCGTCGAGCATTTCAGGAACTTCGGCCACGCCATTGACGGCATCAGCGAAGGCCTGCACCTTCACCACGAATTCGGAGTACTCAATCTCGTTGAGCGGACCCGTACGGTTAGCCAATTGCACACCCGCCTGAAACGCCGAATAGCGCTGCCCCGCACGCGGCACTTCCCACTGACCGGTCGCTTCGTTCAGTCCCTCGATGGCGAACGGCTTGCTACCTGCGCGGCGAGTCGAGGGCATGGCGGCCAGCGCCGCGTCGCCAGACACCGGTCCGTCGAGTTCGATGGATGTGAGTGCATCGATCAGCGCATCGAGACCTGGTTTTTTCTCCGGCAAGAGCATCTCGGGTTCGACATCGAACACCGGATCCTGCCTGGAATGCAGCTCCGACGGCTCGGTGTGTACATCGATAACCTCGGGCTGCCGGGGCGTGTTCTTGCGCGAAACCCAGGTGTTCCACGCCACCAGCGCCGCGAGCACAAGGCCGCCGAGTATTGCGAGACCGATCGTAAAACTGCTCAAGCCGCCTCCACCATTGATACCGCTGCTTCCATGTCCACTGCAACGATACGCGAGACGCCCTGCTCCTGCATGGTCACGCCGATGAGTTGCTCGGCCATTTCCATGGCGATCTTGTTGTGACTGATGAAAAGAAACTGCGTCTCGCGACTCATGGCAGTCACCAGCTTGGCATAGCGCTCGGTGTTGGCGTCGTCCAGCGGTGCGTCAACCTCGTCGAGCAAGCAGAACGGCGCCGGATTAAGCTGGAAGATCGCAAACACAAGGGCGATTGCGGTGAGCGCTTTTTCGCCACCGGAAAGCAGGTGAATCGTCTGGTTCTTCTTGCCGGGCGGCTGCGCCAGCACCTGCACACCCGAATCAAGAATCTCGTCGCCGGTCATCACGAGGCGCGCATTGCCGCCACCGAAGAGCTCGGGGAACATGCGCCCGAAGTGTTCGTTGACAATCTTGAAAGTGCCGCCGAGCAGTTCGCGCGTTTCGCCGTCGATCTTGCGGATCGCGTCTTCGAGCGTTGCCATGGCTTCGTTCAGGTCGGCCGATTGCGCGTCCAGGAACTGCTTGCGTTCGCGGGCGGTTGTCAGCTCTTCAAGCGCCGCAAGGTTGACAGCGCCAAGCGCAGCGATCTCGCGGTGCAGGCGGTCGATGTCTCCCTGCATGCCCGCCAGGCGCGCCTTACCGTCTTCGAGCGATTTCGCCACGGCTTCCAGATCGGCATGTGCGTCGGTAAGCAGCTGTGTGTACTGCTCGAAGCCAAGCCGGGCGGCCTGTTCCTTGAGCTGGAATTCAGTGATGCGCTGGCGCAGCGGGTCGAGCTCGCGCTCCAGTTGCAGGCGGCGCTCATCGCTCGCGCGCAACTTGGCCGTGAGGTCGTCGTACTCGCTGCGCTTGGCACCCAGCGATTGCTCCCGCTCCAGCTTCAGGGCCAGTGCCGATTGCAGGCCTGCCTGCGCCGCAGCATCGGTCAGGCGTGACAGTTCGCTCTGGGCACGGCCCTCTTCTTCGGCAATCGAAAGTGCCTGCTGATCTGCCGTTTCGATGGCGCGTTGCAGCTCGGCCTTGCGGGACTCCACCGAACGCAAGGCGAACGCTGCTTCCTGTGCCTGTCGCTCCAGGCTGCGATGCTGTTCACGTGCTTCCGACAACTTGCGTTCGGCCTCGATCACGCGCTCATCCAGCTGTGCATGCCGCTCCTGGCTGTCAGCGAGCTGCATGTCGAGTTCTTCAAAGCGACCTTCTGCCGTAACGCGGCGCTCCTGCAACGCTTCGAGCAGGGCATCGAGCTCGGCCATGTCGCCTGCGATCTGGTCGCTGCGAGCCCGCGTCTGCTCGGCCAGTTGCGTGAGTCGCAGCGTTTCCACTTGCAACTCGTGCGCCCTGCCCTGCGTTTCGGCCGCTTCACGGCGGGCCGTCACGAGGCGTTGCGATGCATCGGTGTAGGCGGCCTCGGCACGAATCAGGCCGGAGCGCGCCTCTTCGGAAATCAGCGTCTGCGCACGCAGCTGCTTTTCAAGATTCTCAATTTCCTGCTGGCGCGCGAGCAAGCCAGCCTGTTCGGAATCCTGCGCGTAAAAGCTCACGCTATGCGGTGTCACGGCGTGGCCGCTCTTCACATAGATCACTTCGCCTGCGCCGAGCTTATCGCGTGAGGCCAATGCGTCTTCAAACGATGAGGCCGTGTAGCAGCCGTGCAACCAGTCGGACAGCAGCGCCTTCTGACCCGCGTCATTCAGCCGCAAAAGATCGGCAAGGCGCGGCAAGGCTGCGTTCGGCTCGGGCACCGCGGCCTGAGGGGGGCTGTAGAACGCGAGCTTGGCCGGTGGCGCGTCATTGCCAAAGGCTCGCACCATGTCCAGACGCGAGACCTCCAGCGAGTTCATGCGTTCGCGCATCGCCGCTTCGAGCGCGCTTTCCCAACCCTGCTCGATATGGATGCGGCTCCACAGGCCCTGCAAGCCGTCAAGGCCGTGCCTGGTCAACCAGGGTTTGAGCTTGCCGTCAGTCTTGACCTTTTCCTGCAGCGCCTTGAGCGCTTCCATGCGAGCTGACAGGTCGGCCTGCTTCTGGCCTTCGGAATTCACAGCCTGTTGCCGTGCGCGGCGATCATCGTCGAGTTGAGGAACCTGCTCCTGCAACTCGTGCAGACGCGCATCGGCGGTCTCGAACGCTTCCTGCGAAGTCGCCAGTTGCGTGCGGAGATTTTCAAGCCGCACTTCATCGGGCGCTGCCAGCGCATTGCGGTCTGTCTCCAGGCGTTCACGGCGTTGATTGAGCTGGCGCGATTGCTCTTCGATGTTGCGCTGGTCGGCGGCCAGCACCTGGATTTGCTGCTGCACCTGCGTGACGCTGCCGCGCTGCTCATTGGCAGTGGCCTGGGCGGCGCGCAGCGCGTCTTCCAGATCCGGCATCTGCCCGACGTGGTCGTCAACTTGGGCTGCCAGCAGGATTGACTTCTCTTCAGTTTCGATTCCCTGCCCGGCGAGCTGCTCTGATTCAGCAAGCGCTGCATCCCTGCGACCGGCCCATTGCCCGGTCTGTTCCTTGAGCTGCCCCAGACGCTGCTCGACGCGCTGACGCCCTTCGACCACAAAGCGGATTTCGCCTTCGAGACGGCCCACTTCGGCGCTGGCTTCATACAGCTGGCCCTGCGCCTGATTGACCTGGTCGCCCGCGGCGTAGTGAGCCTGGCGGATGGTTTCCAGTTCGCTTTCGATGCGGCGCAAATCGGCTACGCGCGACTCGAGATCGTTGACCGATTTTTCGGCATCGGCCTTGACCTTCGCCTGGTCCGCTTCGCTTTCGGTGCGCTTCAAGAACCACAGCTGGTGCTGCTTGAGCGTAGCCTGCGACTGGAGCGTGTTGTACGTCTGCGCGACCTCGGCCTGTTTTTCGAGCTTGTCGAGATTGGAATTGAGCTCGCGAAGGATGTCCTCGACGCGCGTCAGGTTCTCACGCGTATCCGACAGGCGGTTTTCCGTCTCACGGCGGCGCTCTTTGTACTTGGAGACGCCTGCAGCCTCTTCCAGGAACAGGCGAAGCTCTTCCGGCTTGGATTCGATGATCCGGCTGATCGTGCCCTGGCCGATGATGGCGTAGGCCCGTGGCCCCAGGCCCGTGCCGAGGAACACGTCCTGCACGTCACGGCGGCGCACCGGCTGGTTGTTGATGTAGTAACTGGATGTGCCGTCGCGCGTCAGCACCCGCTTGACCGCTATTTCCGCGAATTGCGCCCATTGACCGCCCGCACGGTGATCGGCGTTGTCGAAAACCAGCTCCACGGATGAGCGGGACGACGGCTTGCGGGTGTTGGTGCCGTTGAAGATCACGTCCTGCATCGATTCGCCGCGCAGTTCGCTCGCGCGCGACTCGCCCAGCACCCACCGCACGGCGTCCATGATGTTCGACTTGCCGCAGCCATTGGGCCCGACCACGCCGACGAGCTGGCCGGGTAACAGGAAATTGGTGGGTTCGGCGAAGGATTTGAACCCGGATAACTTGATCGAATTGAGACGCACTGGCCTGCCTGCTGTTCTGACTGTGGGGATGATAGCGGCAAGGGGACGGCTGCCCACGCTGCTGGCGGTCATGGCCTCTTTGCAGATAATGCCCGTATGAACCCGTTGCTTTCCCGCCTGCAGCCCTACCCCTTTGAGCGGCTGCGCCAGCTCTTCGTTGGCGTCACGCCCAATCCTTCGTATCGGCACATCAGCCTGGGCATTGGGGAGCCCAAGCACCCCACGCCCGAATTCATCAAGACCGCACTGACCGGCTCGCTCGGGGGGCTCGCGCAATACCCCGGCACCGCCGGAGAACCCAGGCTGCGCGACTCTTTTCGCAAATGGCTGCAGACCCGTTACGGCCTGATGGCGGTGGATGCCAACACGCAGCTGCTGCCGGTCAACGGCACCCGCGAAGCGCTGTTCGCTTTCGCCCAGACAGTCATCGATCCGGCCAGGGACGCCGTGGTGGTCTGCCCCAATCCGTTCTATCAAATCTATGAAGGCGCGGCCTTTCTTTCGGGCGCGCAGCCGTACTACGCGCCCAGTGATCCGAACCGTAATTTCGCGGTCGATTGGGATAGCGTGCCGGCTTCGGTCTGGGATAAAACCCAGCTGATCTTCGTCTGCTCGCCAGGCAATCCGACCGGTGCGGTGATGCCGCTCGACGAGTGGAAAAAGCTGTTTGCACTCTCCGACAAGTACGGCTTCGTGATCGCTTCCGACGAGTGCTACAGCGAAATCTATTTCCGTGACGAGCCGCCGCTCGGCGGCCTGGAGGCGGCGCACAAACTGGGTCGCAGCGACTTCAGGCGTCTGGTCTCCTTCACGAGCCTGTCCAAGCGCAGCAATGTCCCGGGCCTGCGTTCGGGCTTCGTGGCAGGTGACTCGGCCTGCATCAAGCAGTTCTTGCTGTACCGCACCTACCACGGCAGCGCGATGAGCCCGATCGTGCAGGCAGCCAGCATCGCGGCTTGGGGCGACGAGAAGCACGTGGTCGAAAACCGGGCGATGTACAGGGCCAAGTTTGCCGAGGTCACGCCGATGCTGGCGCAGGTGCTTGACGTCAAGCTTCCCGACGCGGGCTTCTACCTGTGGGCAGCGGTGCCGCAATCCCACAAGGGCAGCGAGCCCGTCGATGTGGAGTTCGCCCGCGAGCTCTACGCTCAATACAATGTCACGGTGCTGCCGGGCAGCTACCTGGCGCGCGAGCGTGACGGGTTCAATCCCGGCAGCGGTCGCATCCGCATGGCTCTGGTAGCAGAGACAGCAGAATGCGTGGAAGCCGCGCAACGCATCGTGCAGTTCGTCAAGTCCCGTTCGGAATAGATCATTTTTCATGACCCAACAGCTCCAGCAAATCATCGACAACGCGTGGGAAAACCGCGCCAGCCTCTCCGCCGCTTCGGCTCCCAAAGAAGTCGTCGACGCCGTCGAACACGTCATCGCCGAGATGAACAACGGACACCTGCGCGTTGCAACTCGTGAATCGGTGGGCCAGTGGACGGTGCACCAGTGGATCAAGAAAGCCGTGCTGCTGTCGTTTCGCCTGAAAGACAACGAAGTCATTCGCGCAGGCGACCTCGGTTTCTACGACAAGGTGCAAACGAAATTTTCTCACCTGTCGCCTGAGGAAATGGCCGCGACCGGTGTTCGCGTGGTACCACCCGCCGTCGCGCGACGTGGCAGCTACATTGCCAGGGGCGCGATCCTGATGCCCAGCTATGTGAACATTGGCGCCTACGTCGATGAGGGCACGATGGTCGATACCTGGGCCACCGTTGGCAGCTGCGCTCAGATCGGCAAGGGCGTGCACCTGTCGGGCGGCGTGGGCATCGGCGGCGTGCTCGAGCCGATCCAGGCAGGCCCGACGATCATCGAAGACAACTGCTTCATCGGGGCGCGCTCTGAAGTTGTCGAAGGCGTGATCATCGAAGAGAACTCGGTGCTCTCGATGGGCGTGTATATCGGCCAGAGCACCAAGATCTATGACCGCGAAACCGGTACAGTGACCTATGGCCGGGTGCCCGCAGGCTCTGTGGTGGTGTCCGGGAACCTGCCGAGCGCCGATGGCAAGTACAGCCTGTACTGCGCGGTGATCGTGAAGAAAGTGGACGCTAAAACGCGTGCAAAAACCAGTCTCAACGATTTGCTGCGCGACTAGTCAAACCACCAAACAACTGAGGGGCCCGCATGTCGACGATGGAACGGATTCTTCGCCTGATGGGCGAAAAAAAGGCGTCGGACGTTTACCTGTCGGCCCACGCAGCGGCGCTGATCAAGATCAACGGACAATGCCTGCCGATCAACAACCAGCTGTTGCCACCTGACGCCCCCATCGCCTTGCTCGCGGAAGTGCTGCCTGCCGCGCGCATCGAGGAGCTGGAAGAAACCGGTGAGCTGAACATGGCTCATGGCATCGAGGGGGTCGGTAACTTCCGGATTTCAGCCATGCGCCAACGCGGCACCTACGCCGTCGTGATCCGCTACATCACGACCGACATTCCGGCGCTCGCGTCGCTGTCCGTGCCCATGATCCTGGGCGACCTCATCATGGAAAAGCGCGGCCTGCTGCTGATGGTTGGCGCGACCGGCGCGGGCAAGAGCACGACGCTTGCCTCGATGATGGATTACCGGAACGAAAAAGTTTCCGGCCACATTCTCACAATTGAAGACCCGGTCGAATTCCTGTTCAAGAACAAGAAATCTGTGGTGAACCAGCGCGAAGTCGGAAGCGACACGCATTCGATGCAGACGGCCCTGAAGAATGCGTTGCGGCAGGCGCCCGACGTGATCCTGGTTGGCGAAATCCGTGACCGCGAAACCATGTCGGCCGCGATTGCATACGCGCAGTCCGGGCACCTGTGCCTGGCTACCATGCATGCCAACAACAGCTATCAGGCGCTCAACCGCATCCTGTCGTTCTACCCCGTTGAAGTTCGGCCGACGATGCTTGGCGACCTCGCTTCGGCGCTGAAAGCTGTCGTTTCACAGCGGCTTTTGCGCACCGTGCATGGGTCACGCGCACCTGCGGTGGAAGTCATGCTCAACACCAAGCTTGTCGCTGAACTTATCGAAAAGGGTGACTTTTCGGGCGTGAAAGAGGCGATGGAAAAGTCAATGGCCGAAGGCTCGCAGACTTTCGAGCAGGACATCGCGCGCTTGATCATCGACGGCACGGTGGACAAGAAAGAAGGCCTTGCCTACGCCGATTCGCCGACCAACCTGCAATGGCGTCTGCAAAACGACTTTACGGGCAAGGACACGGATCGCGCCGAAGACGGTGCATCCGAAGAGGACCTGGCCGACGAACCGTCGTTCACGGAAATCACCCTGGATGTGAAACATTGAAAGCATTGCACCTTGCTGAACAGCTGATCTCCCGCCGCTCCGTGACGCCTGAGGACGGCGGCTGCCAGGAGATCCTGGCCGCGCGCCTGAAGCCGCTGGGTTTCGTGTGCGAAACGATCGAAAGCGGACCGGCCGATTTCCGCGTGACGAATCTGTGGGCGAAGCGCGCCGGTCGCGGTGAGCAGACGGTGGTTTTCGCCGGCCACACCGATGTCGTGCCGACAGGCCCGCTTGAGCAATGGACCAGCGATCCGTTCACGCCGACGCATCGCGATGGACGCCTTTTTGGTCGTGGCGCGGCAGACATGAAGACCTCGATTGCCGCATTCACTGTGGCGGTCGAAGAATTTCTTGATGCGAATTCCGATCCAGCGCTGACGGTGGCCCTCCTCATTACCAGCGACGAAGAAGGTCCTAGCGTCGATGGAACCGTGGTGGTGTGCGAACAGCTCAAGGCGCGCAACGAGCGGCTTGACTACTGCATCGTTGGCGAACCCACTTCCGTGGAAAAGCTCGGCGACATGATCAAGAACGGTCGCCGCGGCACCATGAGCGGCAAGCTCACCGTCAAGGGCGTGCAGGGTCATATCGCGTATCCGCAGCTCGCGAAGAATCCAATTCACCTTGCGCTCCCAGCGCTGGCCGAACTCGCGACGATCGAGTGGGACTGGGGCAACGATTTCTTTCCGCCGACCAGTTTCCAGATGAGCAATATCCATGGCGGAACCGGGGCTGGAAACGTCATCCCCGGCGCAGTGGTCATCGATTTCAACTTTCGTTATTCAAGCGAATCGACGCCAGAGAGTTTGAAGAAGCTCACGCACGAAGTCCTGGACCGGCACGGCCTGCAGTACACGCTGGACTGGGTAGTGGGCGGTTATCCGTTTCTCACCACGCCGGGTGAACTTGTTACTGCAGTGCAGGACGCGATCCGCAGCGAGACGGGTCTGGAGACAGAGCTTTCCACCACGGGCGGCACGAGCGATGGCCGGTTCATCTCGCGCATCTGCAAACAGGTGATCGAGCTCGGCCCCGTCAACGCGAGCATTCACAAGATTGACGAGTATGTACCGGTCGATCAGATCGAGCCGCTGAAAAACATCTATCGACGAGTCCTGGAAAACCTCGACAGGCTCGCATGACCCTGATGGAACTTGTGGAGGCGAGCGCGGCGCGCCTGGGCGAGGCCGGCGTTGCCTTCGGTCACGGCACCGACAACTCGTTCGATGAGGCTGCATGGCTGGTCTTGTGGCAGCTGGGTCTGCCGCTCGATGACCTCGATGGTGTGGCCGACCTGTCCATTTCTCCCGAGCAGAACGACAGCGTGCAGGAGCTGATCGGCGAGCGGATTTCAACTCGCAAGCCTGCCGCGTACCTGACGCGCGAGGCGTGGCTGCAAGGCGTGCCTTTTTACATCGACGAACGCGCCATCGTGCCGCGCAGCTTTATCGGCGAACTGCTGGCTAATGGCGATATCGATCCATGGCTGAGCGATGAACGCACAAAGCGCGCGCTGGACTTGTGTACGGGTAACGGCAGCCTGGCCGTGCTGGCCGCCCTCACCTATCCGGGCGTGACGGTCGAGGCGGCGGATATTTCTGCCGATGCGCTTGCCGTGGCGCGGATCAATGTCGATCGGCACGAACTGCAGGAGCGCATTTGCCTGATTGAGTCCGACGGCCTGAAGGCGGCGCCCGGGCCGTACGACCTGATCCTGTGCAATCCGCCCTACGTCAACTCGCAGAGCATGTCCGAGCTGCCCGCCGAATACCGTGCCGAGCCGGAACTCGCATTGGCGGGGGGCACGGATGGCATGGATTTCATTCGCATGCTTCTGCTCGAGGCACCTGCAAGCATGAACGATTACGCTGTTCTGGTGCTGGAGATCGGCAACGAGCGGGAGCATTTCGAGGATGCGTTTCCGAATCTGGAAGTCGTGTGGTTGCAGACGAGCGCGGGAGAAGACCAGGTGCTGCTCGTGACGCGAGACGCAATGGTGTCATTGCGGCCCTGAACCGCAATCCACCTGCGATCAAGCGTTGACATCCTTTAATTGGGGTCAGATTCCAATTAAGTTCCCCGCAGGCTAGGGGAAAACCCACATCCGCGACAATACGGACCATGCCATCCGACATCACAACAAAAATCCTCCACGCCGACCGCCTCGCGGGTGTGGAACACGGTGCGATTCTCAAGCCCTTACACATCGCCACCGCCTTCGGTTACGCCACCGCGGCCGAACTCACCGAAGTCTTTCAGGGCACACGCTCTGGCCACGTGTATGGCCGTCAGGGCAACCCGACTTCCCAGGCGCTCGAAGCCAAGATCACGATGATGGAAAACGCCGTCGGCACGGTGTCCTTCGCCACCGGCATGGCGGCGATCTGCTCGGCGATGATGGCCCTACTGCGCAAGGGCGATCATGTCGTCGCCAGCCGATTTCTATTCGGCAATACGGCTAGCTGGATGAGCACCCTGCAGCAGATGGGCTGCGATGTCACGCTCGTCGATGCGACTGATGCTGCGAACGTTGAAGTAGCCGTCACCCCCGCCACGCGCATCGTGTTTGTCGAAACCATCGCCAATCCGCGCACGCAGATCGCAGACCTCGAAGGCATCGGCCGGGTTTGCAAAAACAAGGGTCTCGTCTACATCGTCGACAGCACCATGACGACGCCCGCCCTGTTTCGACCGAAGGCCGTGGGTGCAGCTTTGGTCGTGCACTCGCTGTCCAAGTCAATCTGCGGCCACGGCAATGCATTGGGCGGATCGATCTCAGACACCGGCGTTTTTGACTGGTCGAGCTATCCGCATATTCTGCCGGCCTACAAAAAGGGACCACCCAACACATGGGGCCTGCTGCAGATCCGCAAAAAGGGCCTGCGCGACATAGGGGCCACGCTGAGCGCAGAACACGCGCACCGCATCGCCGCCGGTGCTGAAACGCTCGCGCTGAGAATCGATCGCGCTTGCAGCAATTCAATGGCCATCGCCAGGTTTCTGGAAACGCAGCCGCTCGTATCCAGGGTGCACTACCCGGGCCTTGCCAGCCACGCCCAGCACGATCGCGCCCGGTCGCTCTTTAGCGATTTCGGCGCGCTGCTGAGTTTCGAAACAGTCGATGGGGTCGATCCCTTCGACGTGCTCGACGCCCTGCAGCTCGTGATCAAGTCCAGCCACCTGGGCGACAACCGAACCCTCGCCCTGCCGGTCGCCCGTACGATCTTCTGGGAGATGGGCGCGGAGCAACGTCAGACCATGGACATCGCCGATTCGCTGATCCGCGTGTCGGTTGGTATCGAAGCCGAGGCTGACCTGCTCGAAGATTTCGGCAATGCGCTGGGCAAGCTCGGCGGCAAGCGCACATGATTTCCCTTCGCAACGTCATCCTTCGCCGCAGCGCGAAGGTGCTGCTCGATAGCGTCTCCGTCACCATCAATCCCGGCGAGAAAGTCGGCCTGGTCGGTCGCAATGGCGCGGGCAAATCGAGCCTCTTCGGCCTGCTCAACGGCTCGTTGCATGAGGACGGCGGCGATTTCTCCGTGCCGTCGCAGTGGCGCATGAGCCAGGTCGAGCAGAACATGCCAGAGACCTCGGATGCTGCCACCGACTTCGTGCTGGGCGGTGATGCCCTGCTCGGCAGCCTGCGCGAAGCGCTCAAGCAAGCCGAGATTCGTCACGATGCAGACCCGGACGATCACGACATCGGCATGGAGATCGCGCACCTGCATTCGGACCTGGCTGACGCCGGTGAGCATGACGCCATTCCCCGTGCGCAGGCTCTCATCCTCGGCCTGGGTTTCCAGACCACCGAGCTGGACGAGCCGGTGAACAGCTTCTCAGGCGGATGGCGCATGCGGCTGCAACTGGCGCGCGCCCTGATGGCACCATCGGACCTGCTGCTGCTCGACGAGCCAACCAACCACCTGGACCTCGACGCGCTCGTCTGGCTGGAGGCGTGGCTCAAGCGCTATGCTGGCACGCTGATCGTGATCAGCCACGACCGTGAGTTTCTCGACGCGGTGACCGACGTCACCCTGCATATCGAGCGCCAGCAGCTCATTCGTTACGGCGGCAACTACAGCGCATTCGAAACGTTGCGTGCCGAGCAGCTCGCATTGCAGCAGGGTGCCTACTCCAAGCAAAAGGAAAAGATCGCGCACCTGCAAAAGTTCATCGACCGATTCAAGGCCAAGGCTTCAAAGGCCAAACAGGCGCAAAGCCGCGTGAAGGCGCTGGAGCGCATGGAAAAGATCGCGCCGGTGCTGGCCGATGCAGACTTCACCTTTGAATTCAAGGAGCCGGCGAATCTGCCCAATCCGATGCTGGCGATCACCGATGGCGCCTTTGGATATGGCGACAGGACCATCCTGCGCAGCGTCTCGAAATCGGTCCTGGCCGGTCAGCGCATCGGCATCCTGGGTGCCAATGGCCAGGGCAAGTCGACGCTGGTCAAAACGATTGCACGCGACATTCCGGCGCTCGGCGGCACCATTACCGAAGGCAAGGGCCTGAACATCGGCTACTTCGCCCAGCAAGAGCTCGATGTGCTCCAGCCCGCCGACACCCCGCTTGAACACATGTTCGCGCTGGCACGCAAGCTCGGACCAGGTTCCGGCGAATCAGGCCGCGAGCAGGACCTGCGCAATTTCCTGGGCACGTTCAACTTCACCGGCGATATGGTCAAGCAGGCCGTGGGCACGATGAGCGGTGGCGAGAAGGCACGGCTCGTGCTGGCCATGATCGTCTGGCAGCGTCCCAACCTGTTGCTGCTCGACGAGCCAACCAACCACCTGGACCTGGCCACGCGCGAAGCACTGTCGATGGCTCTCAACGAGTTCGAAGGCACCGTCATGCTGGTCAGCCACGACCGCGCCCTGCTGCGCGCCGTGTGCGACGAGTTCTGGATGGTGGGACGCGGCAAGGTCACGCCGTTCGATGGCGATCTCGACGACTACCAGCAGTACCTGCTCGACGAAGCCAAGCGCGTTCGCGAAGCGGTGAAGCTCGAAGCTGCCAGGCCGGAAGTGCCCATTGTCTCGGTTGAAGATCAGCGTCGTCTGGAGGCGCAGGCGCGCCAGCAGGCAGCAGCCGTGTCCAAGCCACTCAAGCGGGAGCTGGAACAGGCTGAAAAACGCATGGCCACGCTCACCTCGGAAAAGGAAAGGCTGGAAGCGCAGCTTTCCCAGCCTCTTGTTCCAGCAGAGCTTGCCAGGTGCGGCAAACGCCTCAAACTGGTCACCGATGAGCTTGCCTCGCTGGAAGAGCGGTGGATGACGCTATCCGGTGAGATCGAAGCGCTTGAAACAGCGCGCTAAAAGCCCCACATTTGGGGGATGCCTACATCCCTGCAACTCGCCGCCGACAACCCAATGCTCTCTGATGCGGTCCGGCGTGCGCGAAAGCTGCTTAACAAGCGGGCGATGATGGGCGCTGCGGCCAGCGTCGTCCCGGTTCCGGGACTAGGCTGGGCGGTGGACGCTGCCCTCCTCTCGCGCTTGATCCCTGCGATCAATGCCCAGTTCGGCCTCACGCCTGCCCAGCTCGACAAATTGCCCGCCCACAAGCGCGAGCAGGTTCAAAACGCCGTCACTACGGTGGGGTCCGTCATGGTGGGCAAGGTGGTCACGCGTGAACTGGTGATCAAGCTGGCCAAAGCCGCCGGCAAACGCATCACCATCAAGCAGGCGGCCAAATACGTTCCGTTTGCCGGACAGGCTGTAGCCGCTGTCATGGGTTACGCCGCGATCCGCTATCTGGGCGAAGAGCACATCAAGGATTGCGTGAAGGTTGCGCTCTCGGCGCAGCTCGCACTGCCCGCGCCCAGTAACTAACGCCTCATCGCGGCGACGTACCCGCCATGAGGCGAATTCGACCTAGATGAGCGTGAGCTTCTCTTCGGTCATGATCGGCTCGAATTCGGACTCGTTCAATCGATTGCAGAAGATGCCATCGCTCCAGAACTCATTGGGGCCGTTGACCTCCCACTCGGTCCACTCGCCCCCTACACCCCGGGTGCGGACCCAGGCAATGCATTCCTCGATGGTTCGTTCACTGCCGTCAAGGGCTCGGGCCTTCATCGTGCTGATGACTTCCCGCCGGGTTTCGCGCTTTTTGATATTGAGATCCATGGCGCGATTCTAGTCACAGCGTGGCGTCACGTGCCGATCAGTGCGCGTGTGGATGTGGCACCGGCGCCAACGTGGCGCATGGCGCAGTGAACGGCACCCGGACCACCTGGATCGTCACGTGGTCGATGTCGAAGCGCTCGTGCAGTTGGTCAGTGGCGCTCTTGAGGAAGGCGTCGTCGGCGTGGCCTTGAGGCATCACCAGGTGCGCCGTCATCGCGATCTCGGATGTACCCATCGCCCACACGTGCAGGTCGTGCACTCGCGCGACACCGGGCAGCGACTCCAGCAGCGCCTGGACCGCGAGCAGGTCGACGCTCTCCGGCACACCGTCGAACAGCAAGTGCAGTGACTGCCTGAACAGGCTCCAGGTGCTCACAAGGATGACAGCTGCGATCAGCAGGCTGGCAACTGGGTCCAGCCAGGTCCATCCAAACCAGAGCGCCAGGCCGCCCGCCACCACGACGCCGGCCGACACCAGGGCATCGGCGGCCATGTGCAGAAACGCACCACGGATGTTGAGGTCGGTTTCACGTCCCTTCATGAACATCAGCGCCGTTGCCGTATTGACCAGAATGCCGATACCGGCCACCACCATGATCGTGATGCCTTCGACTGCCTGCGGCGTCTGCAAGCGGTGCACGGCTTCCCACACGAGCGTGCCCATGGCCACGAGCAGCAGCAGGGCATTGATGAACGCGGCCAGGATGCCCGCTCGCTTCCAGCCGTAGGTGTGGCGGGTGTCGGGGCGCAGACGACCGGCCAGCGCGCCGCCCCAGGCCAGCACCAGCCCGATCACGTCGCTGAGGTTGTGGCCGGCGTCGGCGAGCAGGGCCAGGGAGTCGATCTTCCAGCCGTAGAAGGCTTCAATCGCGACGAAAGCGATATTGAGCGCGATGCCGATGCCGAAGGCCCGGTTGAAGTTGGCAGGCGCGTGGTCGTGGTCGTGGCCGGAACTCATGATGAGGGTTCAATGATTCTTGTATTATTAAATCATGGATGAAATACGAAGTGTCGCAGCGCTGGCTGCGCTGGCCCAGGCACAGCGGCTGCGCGCCTTCAAGGCGCTTGTCGTGGCAGGACCTGCTGGCATGACACCCTCTGTCATTGCGGAGCAATTGGGCATGGCTCCCAGCGCCCTCTCCTTTCACCTCAAGGAGCTTGCCCACGCAGGTCTGGTTACCAGCGAGCCGCGTGGGCGCAACCTGATTTACCGCGCCAACTTCGAAACCATGAATTCCCTTCTGGGCTATCTCACCGAGCATTGCTGCGCAGGCGCCGCTTGCGAGGTGAGCGTGCCCGGGGACTGCACCACCGCAAAAAAACGCTCAACTGCATGACCACCAACGTCCTCATTCTCTGTACCCATAACTCGGCCCGCAGTGTTCTCGGCGAAGGCATGCTCAATCATCTCGCTGCAAAACTTGGCAAGGACGTACGCGCCTACAGTGCCGGCAGCGCGCCCAGCGGCCGTATCAACCCCCACGCCATCGAAGCATTGCACCGCGCGGGCCTTGATGTTTCAGGCTACCGAAGCAAGAGTTGGGACGAATTCACTGCGGCTGACGCGCCTGAGATGCGAATCGTCATCACGGTCTGCGACAGCGCTGCAGCGGAGGAATGCCCGTACTGGCCGGGTGGGCCGGTCAAAGTCCATTGGGGCTATCCGGACCCTTCCAACGCTGCAGAGGCGGACAAGGCGCGCGCGTTCGAACTGACGCGTCAGGCGATTGGGTATCGAATGCTGCAACTGCTCCATCTGCCCCTGGAAGAAATGAGCAACTCCGGGCTACAGATTGCCCTCGAAGAAATTTCCAGAAGCTGACCCGAATGAGCACGTCCCCATCTTCGCAAAACATCGGCGCGCAGGCTGCGCCTGGCATCGGCTTTTTCGAGCGCTACCTGACGGTCTGGGTCATGTTGTGCATCGTGGTCGGCATCGGGCTGGGCCAACTGTTTCCCGGCGCCTTCCAGGCGATCGCATCATTCGAGGTGGCCAAGGTCAACATTCCGGTGGGCATTCTCATCTGGGTGATGATCATTCCGATGCTGCTGAAGATCGACTTCAGCGCCCTCGGGCAGGTCCGGCACCACGCGCGCGGCATCGGCGTGACGCTGTTCATCAACTGGGCCGTGAAGCCGTTCTCGATGGCGCTGCTGGGCTGGATCTTCATCCGCCACCTTCTTGCGCCCTGGCTCCCGGCCGATCAGCTCGATAGCTACATCGCGGGTCTGATCCTGCTGGCAGCCGCGCCTTGCACCGCAATGGTTTTTGTGTGGAGCCAGCTTTGCAAGGGTGACCCGTATTTCACGCTCTCGCAGGTTGCATTGAACGACGCGATCATGATCGTGGCGTTCGCACCCATCGTCGCGCTGCTGCTGGGGCTGTCGTCCATCACCGTTCCGTGGGATACCCTTCTCACCTCCGTCGGCCTGTACATCATTGTCCCGGTCGTCATCTCCCAGCTGTGGCGCAAAGCGCTCTTGCGCCGGGGCGTCGGGCACTTCCAGGCGGTTGTGAGCAAGCTCGGCCCGTTCTCGATCTCCGCCTTGCTGCTGACGCTGGTGCTGCTGTTCGCTTTTCAGGGGGAGCAGATCATCCGCCAGCCTCTGGTGATCGCGATTCTGGCCGTGCCCATCCTGATCCAGGTCATTCTCAACTCCGGCCTGGCCTATTGGTTGAACAGAAAGCTAGGCGTGCACCACTGCGTTGCCGGCCCCTCGGCGCTGATCGGCGCCAGCAATTTCTTCGAGTTGGCCGTCGCCACCGCGATCAGCCTGTTTGGCTTCCAGTCGGGGGCGGCTCTGGCCACTGTGGTGGGTGTGCTCATTGAAGTGCCGGTGATGCTTGCCGTGGTCGCTGTCGTCAACCGCTCGCAGACCTGGTATGAGGCGGGCCTGAAACCCCGCATCAACCGCGCCTGACCCTGGAGCGCGTCGTGCTTGAAGATTCTCATGGGCAACCCGACCCCGACGAGTCACACAACCTTCAAAAAACAGTCACGCGCTGGACACTCTGAACTCCTAAATTGCCCGGGCGCTCATGCGCTTCCAGCAACCCCTTAGGAATTCACGAATGAACAAGCCAACCGGTCTCGCGGTGCAATCAATCGATTTCAACGAAGAAAACTCCAATGTTTCTGCGAACCCGACGTTCGACTCCATCCTGCAGGCGCGTTTGAGCCGTCGTGGACTGCTGCGCGGCGGCGTAGGCACTGTCGGTACGGCGGTGTTGGGTGGACTGGGTTTGACGGCCTGCGGCGGTGGCGACGATGAAGTCGTCGCCGCGCCAGCGACTGTGGCGAAGCCGCTCGCCTTCGCAGCTGTGCCCAAGAGCCTGGCCGACGTTGTCAGCGTTCCTGCTGGCTACACCGCCGCCGTTTTGTATGCGCTCGGCGATCCGCTTGCGGCTGCCACGCCTGCCTACAAGAACGACGGTACCGACGGCGATTATGAAAACCGCGGCGGGGACCACCACGACGGTATGGAATGGTTTGGCCTGGCAGCCGATGGCAAGCCTTCCTCCAGTTCCACAGATCGCGGCCTGCTCGCCATCAACCACGAGGCTACAACCGACGAGACGCGCAGTTCATTCTTTCTGCACGCCGACGGCGGAGCGACGACCCTGCCACGGCCGGCCTCTGAGGTCGACAAGGAAGTCGCTATCCACGGCGTTGCGGTCGTCGAGGTGCGCCAAACATCAGGCAAATGGGCGTATCTCAAGGACTCCGCGTTCAACAGGCGCATCACGCCCCTGACGGACATCGAGCTCGCCGGGCCGGTTCGCGGCAATGCGCTGGCGGTGACGAAATACTCGCCTACGGGAACCAAGACCCGTGGGACGTTGAACAACTTCGGCACGGGCAAGACGCCCTGGGGCACCTTCCTGACCGGAGAAGAAAACTGGTTCGGCTACTTCACCCGCAGCGCCACCGACAATACCGCGCGTGGCAACGACAAGTCGGTGACCGCCCTGAACCGTTACGGGCGCACCCAGGGCGCAGCATCGCGCCACGGTTGGGAAACTGGCGGCAGCGACGACAAGTACTCCCGCTGGAACAACAGCAAGACTGGATCGTCCGTCAACGGCAGCGACGACTATCGCAACGAGATGAACGGCATGGGCTACGTCGTTGAGATCGACGCCTACGACAAGACCAAGATGATCAAGAAGCGGACGGCTCTGGGACGCACGGCCCACGAAAGCGCGGCTTTCAGTGTGCCGACCGCCGGCCAACCCCTTGCCGTGTACATGGGCGACGATGCTCGCAACGAGTACATCTACAAGTTCGTCTCGTCCGCAACCTGGAGTGCCGCCGATGCCAACCCCGCCGATCGCATGGCGGCCGGGGACAAGTACCTCGACAGCGGCAAGCTCTATGTGGCCAAGTTCAACGCCGACGGCACGGGCCAGTGGGTCGAACTCTCGATGTCCAACACCACGGTGACAGGCTACGCCACATACGCGTTCGCGGACCTCGCCGATATCTGCGTCAACACACGTCTCGCTGCAGACGCCGTTGGCGCAACAAAGATGGATCGCCCTGAATGGTGCGGTGTCAATCCCAGGAACGGTGAAATCTATTTCACGCTGACCAACAACAGCAACCGCCGGGTCGAGCCCACTGGCTCATCCCAGCTTGCCCCCGATGCAGCAAACCCGCGTGTCTATACCGACATGAAGGGCACGAGCACGCAAACGGGCAACCCGAACGGTCACCTGCTTCGCATGAAGGAAGGCACGGGCGCCGCCGCAGCGACGTCGTTCACATGGGACATCTACCTGTTCGCTGCCGAAGCCGGCGCCGACAAGGCCATGGTCAATATTTCCAGCCTCACCGCCGACCAGGACATGTCGAGCCCGGACGGCCTGGTGTTCAGCCCGGCCACCGGCATCTGCTGGATCCAGACCGACGACGGCGCATACACCGACGTGACCAACTGCATGATGCTGGCGGCCGTTCCCGGCCAGGTGGGTGACGGCGGCAAGAAGACGCTGAGCTACACGCGGACCACAGGTGGCCCTCTGAACGTGGACACGCAGGTGGGCAAGGCGCCGACGGCTGACACGCTCAAGCGCTTTCTCGTAGGGCCGTCTGGTTGCGAGATCACCGGCCTGTGCGAAACGCCCGATGGCAAGGCCATGTTCGTCAACATCCAGCATCCCGGTGAAAACACTGCGCAGGCGAACATCGCTGACCCGACCAAGTACACCAGCCAGTGGCCCAGCAATGCAGGCTATGGGGCCGGCAGGCGCCCCCGTTCGGCGACGATCGTGATCACCAAGAATGACGGGGGCCAAATCGGCACCTGACACGACCCGAAAATGACAAGCTAAGGGAATCCGGCTGGAGCCGGTTGCCCGGTCTCCAGCGGAGGCCGGGCTTTTTCTCGTCACGCCACCTCGGTCGTGACTGCAATCAATCCCAGGTCCGACATGCAATCGCGCTTTCATCCGGCGCAGGTGCCTCATCGGAACCCGTTAACTTACCTGCATGCTCGAGAAAGTGCACATGGCCGCCTGGCCCCACCACCAGACGGCCATGTGGCGCATCGCCCTGTGCTGCGTGCTGGCCTTTGCCGACTTCGCTCAGGGGGCTCAGGTGGCACCGGCCGCGGCTGTTGCTGCTTCTGGACTAGCAAGTGCTGATAGCGCAGAAGAGCGATCTGCAGCGCCTGCTACCGTCGAAGTCACGCCGGTCGCGCGCGACGAAGAGATCGGCCGGCGCCTGCAAAGCGTCCTTGACGCCACGGGATGGTTCACCAACGCCCGGGTGCGGGTCAATTCCGGTGTCGTCTTCCTCAGCGGCCAGACCGAGACCGAAGAGCTGCGCAAGTGGGCTGGTGACCTGGCGCGCAACACCCAGGCTGTGGTCGCGGTGGCCAACCGGATCGAAGTGCCCGAGCCCTCCTTGTGGGATATGCGGCCGGCGTGGGCTGGGCTGCTTGCGTTGTGGCGCGACGTGGTCAGCTCACTGCCCCTCGTCGTCTTCGCATTGATCATCCTGGCGCTATCCGTGGGGGCCGGGACGATTGCCACGCGCGGGGTGGCGACCCTGCTGGCCACGCGCATCAAAGCGAGGCTGCTGCGGTTAGTGCTCGCGCGAGGCGCAGGCGTGCTCGTCGTACTCGTGGGCACCTACGTGGTTCTCCGGGTCTCCGGCCTGACCCAGTTGGCGCTGACGGTGGTCGGTGGCACCGGGCTGGTGGGCTTGGCGCTGGGCTTCGCTTTCCGCGACATCACGGAGAACTTCCTGTCGAGCATCTTTCTGAGCATGCAGCGCCCCTTTGAGACAGGTGATCTTGTCGAGATCGCCGGCGTTACGGGCTACGTACAGCAACTCAATGTCCGCACGACCATTCTTATGACTCTGGACGGTAACCTCGTCCAGATCCCGAATTCCACGGTCTACAAGAGCACCCTGCGCAACTTCACGAGCAACATCAATCGGCGCGAGGACTTCACCGTCGGCATCGACTACGAAGTCCTGATCACGGACGCGCAGGAGGTCGCGCGCCAGGTACTGCTGAACCACCCGGCGGTCCTGCACGACCCCGAGCCTGCGGTGCTGGTCGACAGCCTGGGGCCGTCTGCGGTCAACCTGCGGATTTACTTTTGGTTGAACGGTCGCGAACACAGCTGGTTGAAAGTCCGCTCATCGGTCATCCGGCTGGTCAAGCGGGCGTTCCAGGAGCACGGCATCTCGATGCCCGACGATGCGCGTGAAGTCATCTTCCCGCAGGGCGTCCCCGTCAACATGATCGACCGTACAACGGCTGCAGCAACTGCAGCGGGCAAAGCCGCGCCGCAGCGTGGGCGCCCTGCTGCTGCTGCTGCGGCTCAAGACACTGATGCGGTATCTACCCAGGCTGAAGCTGGTCTTTACAGCGAAGCAGTCGTGATCGAAGGCCAGGCGCGTCAGGTACAACCCTTGAACGGTGGGGACAATCTGCTGTCAACGCCCCCGGCCGTTAACCAATGACTTGACGTGACCGGGGGCCGCGTCTGCCGCATTAGTGGGCAGGTGGGTAGCCTGCTTCGGTCAGGGCCTCCACAAACTCATTGCGATCTTCGCTGGACGAGATCTTGACGTTTTTTGTGGTCAGGTCGACCTCCACCGTGGCGTCTGAGTCGACGAGCTTGCACGTCTGCGTCACAGTGCTTGCGCAATGGCCGCAGGTCATGTCGGGAAGGTTCAGTTCAATCATGGCTTTCTCCTTGAGCAAATGGATGTGGGTCTGAATCATCGAGCTTGCCATCGTGTTAGGGTCAATGGGTGGCCCGGCGTTTCCCTTCTGTCAAAATGGACTTGACCTTACCATGATGGCAAGCTTGAAGATGCCTCCATCGCCTGGGATGCAGGCACAAGGAGCACCAATTGCAAAACACGTCGACCCTGCCAGGCAACCTGGCAAAAATGAACCTCGAGAAACTTGGAATTGAATTGCCGATCGAGGGAATGACCTGCGCCTCGTGCGTGTCCCGAGTCGAAAAGGCGCTGGCCAAAGTGCCAGGCGTCGAGAGCGCGAACGTGAACCTCGCCACAGAAAGCGCGAGCGTCGCGGCATCGCCGCAAGTGAGCCTCGCATCGCTGCGCGGTGCGGTGGAGAAAGCGGGATACACCGTCCGCGAGGAGCAGGCCAGCCTCGTCATCGAGGGGATGACTTGTGCCAGCTGCGTCGGTCGGGTGGAAAAGGCGCTTCGCAAGTTGCCGGAGGTCGCGTCAGCCGAAGTGAACCTCGCGACCGAGAAGGCCGAGGTCAGGTTCGTGGGACGCCCCAGCGAAGTTCTCCCCCGGCTCATAGCCGCTGTGGAGAAGGCCGGCTACCAGGCGAAGCTTCCGCAGATAGCCGACGCAGCTGCG
>JBKJKT010000033.1:0-25792 GCA_046597415.1 Ramlibacter sp. | reverse complement strand
TGAAGCAACTACAGAGAACGCTCGAAGCGGAGGCGGTTGCCAACGAAGAAGGCGATGCGGAAAGTTTGAAGATTTCCGGAAACGCTGCAGGCACGCCAAGCGTCTCAGAAATGGGAGTCAGCGCCACGGCACACGGGAAAGAATTACTTGTGCTGGGCTTCTCCGTGGATCAAGTTGTGCACGACTACGGTGACCTGTGCCAGTCAATTACCGATTTGGCTTTCGAGCGGGACGCGCCTTTCACGACAGATGAATTTCGGACGCTCAATCGATGCCTCGATAACGCAATTGCCAATGCAGTCCGCGCCTTCAGCTTCGAACGGGACGCGGTGGCTGCGAGGCAACAACGCTTTGACGTAAACGAGCGAGTAGGAGTGTTGATGCACGAGCTTCGTAATTCGCTTGCCACTGCTTCATATGCGCTGAGCGCGCTTGAGCAAGGCAATCTATCGGTATCAGGGGCGACCGGCACGGTCTTGAAAAGAAGTCTCAATGCCATGAACACCCTTATAAAACGTTCACTCGATGAGGTGCGTAGCGAGGTTGCTGGCGCCGCCGGTGCCTCTGTGTTTACGGTGCTGTCGTTTATTGCGGAGGCAAAAGACCGCGCGATTCTTTATTCCGCAGCCAGCGGTTGTAAGTTCACCGTTGCTCCAGTGAGCCGGGACTTGCAAATATCGGGTGACTATCCAGGACTTCTGGCGGCCCTGGAAAATCTATTGCAAAACGCGTTTAAATTTACGCACCCGAACACCGAGGTGCTGCTTGTGGCGCGTTCTCTAGAGCAGAGAATTTTGATTGAGGTGCATGACCATTGCGGAGGGCTGGCTCCGGGCTATAAGACAAGAATGTTCATACCGTTCTCTGAACGAACCGGCAACGACAAGTCTGGTCTGGGCCTAGGTCTCTCGATAGCCCGAGCTAGCGTTGAGGCAGATGGCGGCACTTTGACTGTCGAGGACATCCCAGCGGTCGGCTGCGTCTTTTCGATAAGCCTTCCTCGCCATGACTAATTGCTCAAACAAAAGACCCTGCTACTTATTCAATAGCAAGGTCTTCAATGTCTGTATGGGGTGGCTGATGGGGCTCGAACCCACGACAACAGGAATCACAATCCTGGACTCTACCAACTGAGCTACAGCCACCGTAGAGGCCGCAATTATAACGGCCAATCAGTTGACCATAACCAGCTTTCCTTTCACCCCGCGTGAACCCATGTGGGCATAGGCCGCCTTAAGCTCGGCCATGGGCATCGTGCGATCGATCACCGGCTTGACCTTGCCCTGCGCGTACCACTGCGCCAGCTCGGCCATCATGGCCGCATTCGCCTTGGGTTCGCGCCTTGCAAAGTCGCCCCAGAAGACACCCACGATCGACGCCCCCTTGAGAAGCGCCAGATTCAGTGGCAACGAAGGGATTGGCCCGGACGCAAAACCGACCACGAGGTAACGTCCGCGCCAGGCGATGGAACGGAAGGCCGGCTCTGCGAAATCGCCGCCTACCGGATCGTAGATCACGTCCGGCCCCTTGCCATCGGTGGCGGCCTTGATGGCTTCACGCAGGTTTTCTTTCGTGTAGTTGATGGTCGCGTCGGCGCCAATCGACTTGCACAGTTCGCACTTTTCATCGGTGGAAGCTGCCGCAATCACCCGCGCGCCCATCGCCTTGGCGATCTGGATCGCTGATGTTCCTACGCCCCCGGCCGCGCCGAGCACCAGCACGGTTTCACCCGCTTTCAGTTGTGCGCGATCGATCAGCGCGTGATACGAGGTCGCATAGATCATGATGAAGGCTGCCGCATCGACGTGTGGGAACCCCGGGGGCAAGGGCATGCACAAAGCCGCCTTGGCAATGGTGTGGGTGCCGAAACCGCCAGTGCCCGAGAGACAGGCTACGTTCTGACCCACCTTCAGGTGTGTGACGCCATCGCCGACAGCCGTGATCACCCCTGCGTACTCCGAACCCGGCACAAAGGGCAGGGCGGGCTTCATCTGGTACTTGTTCTGCACGATGAGCAGATCCGGAAAGTTCAGGCTTGCCGCCTTGATTTCGATCAGAACCTCGCCAGCTTTCGGCTCGGGTGTGGGCATTTCCTGCCACTGCAGCGCATCGACGCCGATGGGGTTTTCGCAAATCCAGGCTTGCATGTTCAGTCCTCGTTTCAGGTTGGAGCGATGATAGGGTGATCGCGCGGGGAGGCCTTGTCCCTGTCGCGACGGGGCCCGTCAATCCTTGCGGGCCTACAATCTTTTTCATCTCTCCCCCGCCAATGAAAATACTCCTTTCCAACGACGATGGCTACCAGGCACCGGGCATCGTCGCCCTGTACGAAGCCATCAGGGACCTGTGCGATGTCGAGGTCATCGCGCCCGAACACAACAACAGCGCCAAGTCGAACGCGCTTACGCTGCATTCGCCGCTCTATGTGAAAGAGGCAGGCAATGGCTTCAAATACGTCAACGGCACGCCTGCCGACTGCGTCCACGTCGCGCTCACGGGCCTGCTTGGCTATCGCCCGGATCTGGTCGTGAGCGGAATCAATAACGGCGCGAACATGGGCGACGACACCATCTACTCCGGCACGGTGGGCGCAGCGATGGAAGGCTACCTGTTCGGTGTACCGGCTATCGCTTTTTCGCAGGTCGAGAAGGGCTGGGGCCATCTGGATGCAGCCGCTCGCAAGGCGCGGGACCTCGTGCAGCGTGTGCTCGAAAAGCATCTTGCCGAAAGCAGCCCCTGGTTGCTGAACGTGAACATCCCCAATCGCGCGTATGACGAGATCAAAGCGTTTCGCGTGTGCAGACTCGGGCGCAGACATGCGGCTGAAAAAGTGATCTCCCAGACCAGTCCCCACGGTGAAACGATGTACTGGATCGGCAGCGCCGGCCCGGCCAAGGACGATGCAGATGGCACGGATTTTCACGCGACAGCCCAGGGTCATGTGGCGATCACGCCCTTGAAGGTTGACCTGACCGATCATGAACGTCTTGCGGTCTGGGCCGATGCCGTGGTGCGAGAGTGACCACGCGCCGCCCTGGTTTTCCTGCGCGCGTGCCCATGGGCTTCACGACGCCTTCGCAGGTCAAGAAGCAGTCAGCAACTGTACCGGCGGCGGCCAGGGGCATGGGGCTCGATTCGAATGCTGTTCGCGCCCGAATGGTGCAAAAACTCGCGGCCCAGGGGGTGTCCGATGCGCGTGTGCTGTCGGCGATGGGTATCGTGGAGCGCCACCGCTTTGTGGACAGCGCTCTGGCCAACCAGGCCTACGAGGACACCAGCATTCCGATCGGCCTGGGCCAGACGATCTCCAAACCGAACGTCGTCGCCCGCATGATCGAATTGCTGCTGGGCGGTCGTACCGACGCGTCGGGCAAGCTCGGGCGCGTGCTGGAGATCGGAACCGGTTGCGGCTACCAGGCCGTCGTCCTCAGCCACATCGCGAGGGAGGTCTACAGCATCGAGCGATTACGGGGCCTGCATGAAAAGGCACGCGAGAACCTGCGCGCATTTCGTCTTGCCAATGTCCACCTGCTTTTTGGCGATGGCATGGTCGGGTACGCACGGGGTGCGCCTTATGCGGGCATCATCGCTGCCGCAGGCGGAGATTCAGTGCCGCAAGCCTGGATTGACCAACTTGCGGTAGGCGGGCGCATCATTGCGCCAACCCTGATGCCGACGGGTCGACAAGCCCTTGTTGTGCTTGAGAAAACGCCCTCAGAAATGAAACAAACTGTTCTTGAGGCCGTTCACTTTGTCCCCCTAAAATCAGGCATCGCTTGAAGGAAGAATAGAAGATGCGTGTGTTGTGTGGTTTGCCTGGAAGGCGTTGGTCGCATGCGATGGCAATCGTGGTTGTCGGTGTGCTGACCGGTTGCGCATCGAACGCTCGCGGGCCTGCGCCGGTTGAAGATCGCTCAGCGATGCGGCCCGGACCGGTGTCTGTCATCACCGAAGTCAGGCCTGCGGTGCCAGTCGGCGATAACTCAGGCAAGCCTGGCTACTACACCGTGCGCGGTGGCGACACGCTGATCCGCATTGCACTGGAGACGGGCCAGAACTGGCGCGACATCGCGCGCTGGAACAACATCGAGAATGTAAACCTCATCGAAGTGGGGCAGGTGCTTCGCGTGGTTCCTCCCGTTATTGGAAATACCGAGACTTCGGTTGCCGTCACACGGCCTGTTGTGTCGGGCACGGCAGTAGCTATCGCACCGGGAAGTGCAGCGAGCGCGCCACGTGCTGCGGCTTCTGCACCGGCCGCGCAGGTTTCCCCCGCGCCCTCAACTCCCCCAGCAAGCGCAGGTGAAGACGATGTGGCCTGGGGCTGGCCCACGAGCGGCACGGTGGTTGCGGGCTTCGACGAGCAACGCAACAAGGGCCTGGACATCGCAGGCAGGGCAGGCGACCCCGTCCTCGCGACTGCAGATGGCCGCGTGGTTTACGCAGGCGCTGGCCTGCGCGGCTACGGCAACCTCATCATCCTCAAACACAACAACACTTTCCTGTCGGCTTACGCGCACAACCAGACGTTGCTGGTCAAGGAAGACCAGGCTGTGCGCAAGGGTCAGAAGATTGCCGAGATGGGCAGCAGCGACGCGGACCGCGTGAAGCTCCATTTTGAAATCCGTCGCCAGGGCAAGCCTGTCGATCCAGCCAGGTACCTGCCGCCCAGGTGACAAATGAAAAAGCGCAACGGGCATGCGACGCTGCAAACGTCGGCTTCGGCTGATGGTGCGGTCGGCGTGGCGCCCCTGTTGGCGGCGGACCAGGAACCCAACCCCAGAGACATCCCCGCCCAGATTGCGGGTGAATCCAGCGATACGTTGACGCTGTACTTGCGCGACGTGCGCCGGACACAGCTGTTTAGCCCTGAAGAAGAGTTCGTGACCGCGACGCGGGCACGAGCAGGCGATTTCGCCGCGCGCCAGTCGATGATCGAGCACAACCTGCGGCTGGTCGTCAGCATCGCCAAGGGCTACCTGGGCCGTGGCGTTCCGATGTCTGACCTGATCGAGGAGGGCAACCTCGGCCTGATGCACGCCATTGACAAGTTCGAGCCGGAGCGCGGATTTCGTTTTTCGACCTATGCGACGTGGTGGATCAGGCAATCGGTTGAACGTGCGGTAATGAATCAGGGACGTGTCATTCGGCTTCCTGTGCACATCGTTCGCGAACTGCAGCAGGTCCTGCGTGCGCGACGCACGCTTGAGAACGATCCCGCTTTCGCTGCGGCGAGAAATGGCTTCGAAGGCGAGGGCGTACGCGTCGATGATGTCGCGGCGCTGCTGGGTCGTGACGTGCATGAAGTGGCGCAGTTGCTGGCGTTGGCCGAGGCACCGAAATCGCTTGACGCCAGATTCGGCCGCGATGAAGACGGTCAGACGCTTGGGGACTCGATGCCCGACGAGCTCACCGTCGATCCGACGGGTGTAACTCAGGGCCATGAAGTCGAGAAGCTTCTGGAGACCTGGATCGATGCACTGTCCGGTCGGGAAAAGGAAGTGCTCGAAGGCCGTTTCGGTCTGCATGACCGTGAACCCGAAACACTCGACGTGCTGAGCGACCGGCTGGGCCTTACGCGCGAGCGGGTTCGGCAAATCCAGAACGAGGCGCTGGTCAAGCTCAAACGCCAGATGACGCGAAGCGGCGTCTCGAAAGAAGCGCTGCTCTAGCAGTTCGCAGCATCGCGGCTGATAAAGTCGCGCGATGACCTGGCCCGTACTCGCTTTCGACATCGAATCCATTCCCGACATCGCCGGCTTGCGGCAGCTTCGAGGTGAGTCGTCCGACTCCAGCGACTCCGACGTGTATGCGCGTTGGCTGGCCGAACGCAGAGAGCGCGGCCAGAGCGATTTCACGCCGCTTCACCTGCAACGAGTGCTGGTCATCAGCTGCGTGTTCCGCAATGCCGACGGTCTCAAGGTTCACTCGTTCGTGGATCGTGATGATGCGAGCGAAGGCAAGGTGATCCAGTCGTTTTTCAATACGCTGGAAAAGCACGTTCCGCAACTTGTGAGCTGGAACGGCGGTGGTTTTGACTTGCCGGTCTTGCACTACCGGGGCTTGCGCCACGGCGTTGTCGCCGACAAGTACTGGGACATGGGCGAAGACGACCGCGACTACAAGTGGAACAACTACATCAGTCGCTATCACATGCGCCATCTGGACCTGATGGATCTCCTGGCCCTGTATCAGCCAAAGAACAATGCGCCGCTGGATGCGATGGCGAAACTTTGCGGGTTCCCGGGCAAGCTCGGCATGGATGGCTCGCAGGTGTATCCCGCCTACCTGGAAGGCAAGTTCGACGAGATTCGCCGGTACTGTGAAACCGATGTGATGAACACGTATCTCCTTTACTGCCGTTTCCAGAAAATGCGCGGCGGCCTCACGGAGCCGGAATACGACGAGGAGATCTCACTGGTCAAGCAGGCACTGGGCAACCTCGCGGTAGCCGAGCCGCACTGGCAGGAATACCTCGCCGCATGGGGATAAACGTCTGCCGCGGCCTGAGACAATCACAGGCATGACGCAAGAAGTTCAGGAATTGAGAGTGGTCGAGGGCGGTGATCCCTTGCCCGAAGGCTGGTTGAAGGTAGATGCACTCGACCTGGAGGCCCAAGGTGTGGCACGCCGTCCCGACGGGAAAGTCGTTTTCATCGAGGGGGCGCTGCCATTCGAGGTCGTTTCGGCCAAGGTCAACCGGCGCAAGAACAATTGGGAGCAGGCGACGGTTACAGAGATTCATCATGAGTCTTCGCAACGCGTGCGCCCGCGCTGTCCGCATTTCGGCCTGCACGAAGGGGCGTGCGGCGGCTGCAAGATGCAGCACCTCGATATCGGTGCGCAGGTGGCGAGCAAGCAACGCGTACTCGAGGACAACCTGTGGCATCTGGGAAGGGTCAAGCCGGACATGGTGCTGCGACCCATCGAAGGCCCCGCCTGGGGCTACCGCTGGCGGGCACGATTTTCGGTGCGCCATGTGCACAAGAAGGGGACGGTGCTGGTCGGATTTCACGAGCGCAAGAGTCGCTATGTCGCCGACATGCGCGAGTGCCACGTCATACCGCCCCATGTGAACGTGCTCTTGATGCCGCTGCGGGCGCTGATCGGATCGATGGACGCGGTGCAGACCTGTCCCCAGATTGAACTGGCTTGCGGCGATGAAGTGACGGCGCTGGTGCTCAGGCACCTGGAACCCCTCAGCGAAGGCGATGTGGTCAAGCTGCGGGACTTCGCCGCCGCCCATCCCGGAGTGCAGTGGTGGTTGCAGTCCAAAGGCCCCGAGACTGTGAAGTTGCTCGACGAAGGCGTTGGGGCAGACCTGTCTTATGCCCTGCCCGAATTCGGCGTCGTGATGCCGTTCAAACCATCCGACTTCACTCAGGTCAATCCGCATATCAACCGGGTGCTGGTGGCGCGTGCATTGCGCCTGCTGGCTCCGCAACGATCCGAGCGAGTGATCGACTGGTTTTGCGGCTTGGGCAATTTCACCTTGCCGCTGGCAACCCTTGCTGCTGAAGTGACCGGGATCGAAGGCAGCGAATCGCTGGTCGCCCGATCGCGCGAAAACTTCCACTACAACCAGGCCCTGCCTCGCGTGGGGCCGCCGCTTGCGCCGGTGACGTTCCAGGCCCGCAACCTGTTCGAGATGACGCCTGCACAACTCATTAGCGATGGCTACGCGGACCTCTGGCTGGTGGACCCTCCGCGCGAGGGTGCGTTTGCAATGGCCAAGGCTGTGGCGGACCTGCACCAGCAACCCGAGCTGCGCCAGGGGTGGTTGCCACCCAGGCGAATCGTCTATGTCAGCTGCAACCCCGCCACGCTTGCGCGCGATGCGGGGCTGCTGGTGCATCAGGGCGGTTATCGATGCTCGGCTGCAGGGGTGGTGAACATGTTTCCGCACACGGCCCACGTCGAGTCAATGGCGGTGTTTGATCTGGTGTGACCGGTAGAAGCACCGCGCCACACTCCTTACTGGTTTCTAGGATCGTCCTTCGGATCCAGGTACCGGATGCCAACGGGGCCGACACCGTGAAACTGCAGCACGGTCGGCTCCTTGGTAATTGCAAAGTGCGGCGTCCCCGGCGCCATTACCGCGATACCACCGGACGGCAAAACGTGCAGCTTTGACTCGTCGTAGCGTTCACCCATGCCCAGGTAGAACGTGCCAGAAAGCACTGTCAGCCGCTCGGTGTGCGGATGCACGTGCGGAGGAATCTTATAGTTCGCCGGCATGGACAGTCTCGTCGTAAACGCCTTGCCCTCCCCCGGCGGTCCTTCGAGTACAGCGGTCTTGGCCCCACTTGGCAATGCTGGCGCATCGACCCACTTCAGCTCGGATGGCGTGATCATCGTATGGCCGTGCGACTGTGCGTGCACGGAGGAAGCCCAGCCCGCGGCGGCGAGGGAAATTACGAGAACCGTCAATGTGTGTCGCATGGCATCTCCTGGTGTGGTCACCCGCGAAGCTGCGCGGGCGCAGATGGGATCATCGCAGTCTCCTCTCGTGGTGAGGGTCTTGGACGATTCGTCTTCTGCACCGGGTTCCGCGTGACCCCCGTGCCGCGCCAGAAGAGGTTCGAATTCTTTGCCTACCCTCACGGCTGAGCAAGATGCAGATTTGTACAGTGATAACGCAAACTCGCTATTGCGCCGCCCCGTGCCCTGCCGGGGCTGCGCCGAGCGCATCAGCAATTCCGATTCAAAAAAAAAGGGGCCATCGGCCCCCTTTTGATTTGGTGCAATCTAACGATCAGTCGCGTTCGCCACCGAAGATGCCCAGTAGCGCCAGCAGGCTCTGGAACACATTGAAGATGCTCAGGTACAGCCCAAGAGTCGCGCTGATGTAGTTGGTCTCGCCGCCGTCGATGATGCGCTTGAGGTCATACAGTATGAAAGCGCTGAAGATACCGATGGCCATGACGCTGATCACTGCCATGCCGACCGTGGAGCCCACAAACACGTTAATGATGCCGCCGACCAGGATGGCGAGCGCGCCGACGAACAGCCACTTGCCCATGCCCGACAGGTCACGCTTGATGACGGTTGACAGCGTTGCCATCACGAAGAAGATTCCGGCGGTGCCACCGAAAGCTGTCATCACCAGGCTCGGGCCGTTCTTGAAGCCCAGAACGCCGGCGATCAAGCGCGAAAGCATCAGGCCCATGAAAAAGGTGAATGCCAGCAGGATAGGCACGCCTAGTGCCGAGTTCTTGGTTTTCTCGATCGCGAACATGAAGGCGAATGCGCCTCCCAGGAACACGACAAGCCCCATCCAGCCGGTCAGCCCGTTGACGATGCCCGTCGCGACGCCGAGCCAGGCGCCGAGCACAGTGGGAATCATGCTCAATGCGAGGAGCCAGTAAGTGTTGCGCAGTACGCGGTTGCGTTCGCCTACCGCACCGGCATAGCCGTAGTCGATGGTCCGAGCGTTCTCATTCATAGCCAGAATCTCCTTTGCCTTGATGGCAGTTAGATGGGCGCATTCTAGGTTGGTTCAACCGTCACTCAACAAAAAACCCCCGGATTCGAAGGTACGTTCAGGTTCAGGGCTTTGCTCTATGCTGGCGGTTTTACGGACACTGTACTCGACCCATGAACACCAGGCCATTCCTCGAAGCCCACGACATCAAGAAGGTAGCTGCTGCAGCAGAAGCCGAAGCGCTGAAAAACAATTGGGCCGTGACGATCGCCATCGTCGATGACGGCGGTCATTTGCTCTGGCTTCAACGCCTCGATGGCGCGCCCCCGATATCAGCCCATATTGCCCCCGCCAAGGCAAACACGGCCGCGCTGGGGCGCCGCGAAAGCCGTGTTTACGAAGAAGTCATTAACGGGGGCCGGATGTCGTTCCTGAGCGCGCCTGACCTCAAGGGCATGCTTGAAGGTGGCGTGCCCATACTGAAAGACGGGCAGTGCCTGGGCGCTGTCGGCGTGAGCGGGGTCAAGTCGACCGAAGATGCGCAAATCGCCCGAGCCGGTATAGCGGCCATCGGTCTGTAGGCCCTGGGGCGCGAAGGAAGTGCAGTCCTAATATTCGAGCCGCTCGGGACGGATCTCCTGCAGGATGGTTGTCGCGATCTCTTCAATGGACTTGGTCGTCGTGCTGAGCCAGCGGATTCCCGCCCGCCGCATCATCGCCTCGGCTTCAGCGACCTCCATGCGGCAGTTCTCCAGTGAGGCGTAGCGCGAATTCGGACGGCGTTCATTGCGAATCTCGGCCAACCGCTCCGGCTGGATGGTCAGTCCGAAGATTTTCGGACGATGGGGCACCAGCGCGCCCGGCAACTGTTGGCGATCAAAGTCTTCGGGAATCAGCGGGTAATTGGCAGCCTTCAATCCGTATTGCATCGCCAGGTAGAGCGAGGTAGGGGTCTTGCCACTGCGGCTCACGCCAACCAGGATGACGTCGGAAGACTCCAGGTCCCGGTTGGACTGGCCGTCGTCATGGGCCAGGCTGAAATTGATGGCTTCTATACGGTCGTGATAGGCCTTGCTCTTGCTCACATCCGAAAAGCGGCCGATGCGGTGGTTGGACGTAATGCCCAGCTCGACCTCCAGCGGCCGCACGAATGTTCCGAACATATCGAGCAGCATGCCTTTGCAGCCCAGTTCAATGACCTGGAGAATCTCGCGGTTGACCAGGGTAGTGAACACGAGCGGCTTGTTGCCCTCGACTTCGGCGGTATGGTTGACCTGGCGGACAACCTGATGCGCCTTGTCAACGGTGTCGATGAAGGGCAGACGAACGTGGCGCGGCTTGAACTCGAATTGCGCAAGGATGGCGTTTCCGAAGGTTTCGGCTGTGATGCCGGTGCCGTCCGAGATGAAAAAGACCGTGCGGGTGTGCATGAGGAATGCCTTGTAGTGCTTTCAGACGCGTGCGGGCCACGCGCAGCGACGCGAAGCCTACAATGTCAGCAATTATCGGCATACGTCCCAAGACGTCCCCAGCCCCCCCATCTTTCTACGCGCATGCACACCCCCGGCTCATTCAAAGAATTACAAAGCCACAGCTTCGACGGTCGTCGCGGCCTGCATGCCGCGCCGCTCCGCTGGAGCGCAGACCCGGTTTTTACTTTTGGAGTTTTCCCATGTCTGCCACTATCAGCCCGACCGCCCTGGAGCATCGCCTAGACAACCTGTTGGTTGTGCCTTTTGAAGACCTGAGAATGACCGATGTCGAGGCGGTTGGCGGCAAGAACGCCAGCCTCGGCGAGATGATCTCCCAGCTGCCCCAGGGCGTTCGCGTGCCAACGGGGTTTGCAACCACTGCTCACGCCTTCCGTGAGTTTTTGGCGCACGCAGGACTGGCCAGGCGCATTGAAGATCGCCTGACCACACTGAACACCGAGGACGTGCGGGCACTCGCCGCGGCCGGTGCCCAAATTCGCGGCTGGATCGAGCAGCAGCCGTTTCCCGCAGATCTCGAGCAGGCAATTCGCGACTCGTATGCCAAACTTTCAGGCAGCAACCCGACGGCAAGTTTTGCGGTGCGCTCTTCGGCAACCGCCGAAGACTTGCCCGACGCATCTTTTGCAGGCCAGCAGGAGACCTTCCTGAATGTGGTGGGCATCGACGACATCCTTGCCAAGATGAAGGAAGTTTTTGCGTCCCTCTATAACGATCGCGCCATCAGCTACCGTGTCCACAAGGGATTCGCTCACGCCGATGTCGCCCTGTCGGCTGGCGTGCAGCGCATGGTGCGCAGCGACCTGGGCGCGGCAGGCGTCATGTTCACGATCGATACCGAGTCCGGTTTCGATCAGGTGGTGTTCATCACCTCCAGCTATGGGCTGGGGGAGACCGTGGTGCAGGGCGCCGTGAACCCCGACGAGTTCTATGCGCACAAGCCGATGCTGGCGGCCGGCAAGCGCGCGGTGATCCGCCGCAACCTGGGCTCCAAGCTGATCCAGATGGTGTTTACCACTGCCGAAGAGAAAGCGGCTTCTGGCAAGCTGGTCAAGACGATCGACGTGCCCCTCGAACAGCGCAACCGGTTCTCGTTAACCGATGCCGACGTCGAGGAACTGGCGCGCTACGCACTCGTCATCGAGCAGCACTACGGCCGTCCGATGGACATCGAGTGGGGCAAGGACGGCGACGACGGCCAGATCTACATTCTCCAGGCGCGGCCGGAGACGGTCAAAAGCCAGCAGCAGGGCAAGGCCGAGATGCGCTACAAGCTCAAGGGCCGTGGCAATGTGCTGGCTGAAGGCCGAGCGATCGGCCAGAAGATCGGAACGGGGCCCGTACGTCTGGTTCACAGCATTTCCGAGATGGACAAGGTCCAGGCCGGCGATGTGCTGGTGACCGACATGACCGATCCGAACTGGGAGCCGGTGATGAAGCGGGCCAGCGCCATCGTGACCAATCGCGGCGGACGCACGTGCCATGCAGCCATCATCGCGCGTGAGCTCGGCATCCCGGCAGTGGTCGGCTGCGGCGACGCGACTGATCGCCTGAAAGACAGCACGCTGGTGACCGTGAGCTGCGCCGAAGGCGACACGGGCTTCATCTACGACGGCCTGCTCGAGACCGAAGTGACTGAAGTGCAGCGGGGCAAAATGCCCGAAATCCCGATCAAGATGACGATGAACGTCGGCAATCCGCAGCTGGCCTTTGACTTCGCGCAGCTCCCCAACGACGGCGTCGGTCTGGCGCGGCTCGAGTTCATCATCAACAACAACATCGGTGTGCACCCGAAGGCGATTCTTGACTACCCCAACGTGGATGCCGACCTGAAAAAGGCGGTGGAATCCGTCGCGCGCGGCCATGCGTCGCCACGTGCTTTCTACGTCGACAAGGTTGCCGAGGGCATTGCAACCATCGCTGCGGCCTTCTGGCCCAAGCCCGTCATCGTGCGCCTGTCAGATTTCAAGTCCAACGAATACCGCAAGCTGATCGGCGGCTCGCGCTATGAGCCCGAAGAAGAAAACCCGATGCTGGGTTTCCGTGGCGCGGCGCGTTACATCAGCACGGAATTCCGCGAAGCATTCGCGATGGAGTGCGAGGCGCTGGTGCGTGTGCGCGGCGAGATGGGTCTCACCAACGTGCAGGTCATGGTTCCGTTTGTTCGAACGCTGGGGCAGGCCGATCGCGTCACGCAGTTGCTTGCCAAACAGGGTCTTGAACGCGGCAAGGACGACCTCAAAGTCATCATGATGTGCGAAGTGCCGAGCAACGCGATCCTGGCCGACGAATTTCTTGAATACTTTGACGGCTTCTCCATCGGGTCCAACGATCTCACGCAACTCACGCTGGGCCTGGACCGCGATTCGGGGTTGGAGCTGCTAGCCGCCGATTTCGATGAACGGGATCCGGCGGTGAAGGCGATGCTTTCGCGTGCCATCAAGGCCTGCCTGAAGCAGGGCAAGTATGTCGGCATCTGCGGACAGGGCCCAAGCGACCATCCGGACTTTGCGCAGTGGCTTGCCGATGAAGGCATCACCTCCATTTCGCTCAACCCCGATAGCGTCATCGCCACCTGGCAGCAACTGGCTGCGCGCTGAACGCCTGGCGGTTCTAGCAAATACCTAGAGCCGCCGCCCAGCGACGGTGCGATGATCCGCCGATGTCTGACTCGACGGAGTATTCGGCCTACAAGCGAAGGCTCCATCGCAACCTGGCGGTCTTCGTCGTTGGGGTTCTGGTCTTTCTTCTGCTCATGGCATGGGCTGAGAAGGCCGGCTTGTCGCGCTATTGGCTAGGCCCCATCTTCATGTTCTCCACGGTCATGATGTATGCGGCCATCGGTATCTATGGCCGGACCACGGACCCGGAGGAATACTATGTAGCGGGTCGGCGTATTCCGCCCATGTACAACGGCATGGCGGCTGCGTCGGACTGGATGAGCGCGGCATCGTTCATCAGCCTGGCAGGTGGTCTTTATCTCCAGGGCTTTTCAGGCACAAGCACCCAGCCTGGCGGGCTGGCGTACGTGATGGGCTGGACCGGCGGATTCTGCCTTGTGGCGCTGCTGGTAGCACCCTACCTGCGCAAACTCAATCTCTACACGGTGCCCGACTATTTTGCGGTCCGCTATGGTGGGCGCTGGCCGCGCCTGATCGCCGCGCTGGCCGCCATCGTCTGTTCGTTCACGTACGTCGTCGCGCAAATCTATGGCATCGGGCTGATCACATCCCGGCTGACCGGTGTGCAATTCGAGATCGGGATTCTGCTGGGTCTGGGTGGTGTGCTGCTGTGCTCGTTTCTGGGCGGGATGCGGGCCATTACCTGGACGCAGGTCGCCCAATACATCGTGCTGCTGCTCGCATTCTTGATCCCGGTCTCATGGCTCGCGTACAAGCAACTCGGAAACCCGCTGGCGCCTCTGGTCTACGGCAAGCAGTTGCAAAAGATCGCCGAGCTGGAAAAGATTCTGATTGATTCTCCGGCAGAAATTCAGGTTCAGGCCGAGTATCTACGCCGCGCGGCAGACTACGAGTCACGGCTTGCGGACGTGGAGGGTGCATTGCTGCGCGAGCGGGCCGCAGCGCAAAAGAAGCTGCGTGAACTCAAGGCCCAAAACGTTGACTCCGCCGTAATCGTTGCTGCGAGCCGCGAACTCGCAGCCGTGCCCCGCAGCGTCGATGGCGCACGAGACCTATGGACGCGCGCGATGCAGGAAAGCCGTGATCGCGCGCGGCCACTATCGAGCCTGCTGCCTCACGCGCAACCGTTTGCGGGGGACCCGGACGGAACTCCGGCTGAACGCGAGGCTTACGGGCATTCGCGCCTGAATTTTCTGGCGCTGATCTTTTGCCTGATGGTGGGTACGGCGGGCCTGCCGCATCTGCTGACCCGGTTCTACACGACCCCCAGCGTGGCGGGAGCACGCGCGTCGGTGGGCTGGGCACTACTGTTCATCGGCCTGCTTTACCTGAGCGTTCCGGCGCTCGCCGTACTGGTCAAATTCGAAGTGATGGAGGGCCTGGTGGGCAGCCGATTCGACGCGCTGCCATCCTGGATCCTTCAATGGGCGCGGGTTGATGCGTCGCTCGTTTCGGTGAGCGACGTGAATGCCGACGGAATTGTGCAGTTCGGCGAGATCCGGCTGGGCGCAGACATCATCATGCTGGCGACGCCCGAAATCGGCGGCATGCCCTATGCCGTCTCGGGCCTGGTCGCGGCCGGCGGCATTGCCGCTGCGCTTTCTACCGCCGACGGTCTCCTGTTGACGATCAGCAACGCCATGGTGCGCGACATCTATTGCGAGGAATTGGGGGACCATGTCACGCCGGAGCAGCGCGTGATCCTGTCCAAGTTCGCGCTGCTCGCGGTCGCCTTGCTCGCGGCCATGGTTGCCTCGCTCAAGCCGGCAGACATCCTGCCGCTGGTGGCTTCGTCGTTTTCGTTGGCGGGCTCGGCCTTCGTGCCGGCCATGGTGCTGGGAATTTTCTGGCCTGGCGCGACCCGCGAGGGTGCCGTGGCCGGCATGTTGACGGGCCTGGGTGTGGCCATGTACTACATGCTGGTCAATGCGCCGTCTGTGAGGTCGCTTTTCAAGCTTGACCCCGAGTTGCCGCTCTGGTTCGGAATCGCCCCCGTGTCGTCCGGCGTGTTCGGCGTTGTGCTGGGAACCGTCGCCGCCGTGGGGGTGAGCCTGCTGACTTCACGGCGCCGGTGAATGCGCTCACGACTGCGGCATGCGCGCGTTGACATCCGCCATGAACTGGGATGCAACGTTGCCGCTCACGTACTGACGCAATGTCCCTTCGGCCCTGGCTATTGCCAGCTGATAGGCATGCAGGTCCTGCGCAGCCTCGATACGAATGCACAGATCGTCGGCGTTGGGTCCCAGGATGTCGGTGAGACGGCGCACGGCATACCTCCTGGCCTCCTTCAGGGTCACCCCCGGTACGCCGGATTGCATCTGGGGCGCTGTTGTCGCAACCGGGGTCCGGATCGGGGCCGCGGGAGGCGCGGCGGCGCCTGCTTCGATGAATCCCTGATCGAGCAGTTGCCCGAGAAGCGTCTCCGTTTCTGCCTGACCGAGCTTTTCGAGGTCAGCGTACTGCCGCTTTCCGTCGACCATGATCAAGATTGTGCGCAGCCGCGGGCTGAGACCATGCTGTCTTGTGGCGATCGCTTCGCTTCCCCTGGCCGTCTTTTGATAGATGACGTTTCTCTGGATCACAAAGTGCCTCAGCGTGTTGGTCAGTTCAGTGTAAATTGCCTCGCGGGGTGCGTCGATAGGGGGTTGCCTTACGCCAGTCAGGTTTGTCTGGCCGCATATCCATGGGCGCAAGGCGGCTTTGACCGGGTATTCCCTGTGTGGGTTTACGACCACCCGTTACAGCTCTGTAAGCGCAGAGTAAGCGGCTCCTCAAACCATGCACCAGCTATCAGACCCGGAGGAAATTTGCTAACGCTGGTGAGCATCTTGAAGCTTCTCGCGGAAATCGCTCTTCTGGCGTTCCTGGGCCAGGGCGTCCTGGCTGTTCTGGCCGGCGAGAAGCGCCAGCAGAACCTTTTCTATCAAATCCTGCAGATCATGACCCGTCCCTTCGTGGCGGTGGCCCGGATGATCTCTCCGAAGTTCGTGCTTGACCGCCATGTGCCCATGGTTGCTTTTTTGCTCCTCTCATTCATCTGGATCATCGTGACCATCGCCAAGATCAACATCTGCGTACAGATCGGAGTGCACCTGTGCAAGTAATGAAAGCGCTGCGCTATCGGGGGTTCAAGTGGAGGGCGATCGCCTTGCTGGTGCTCGGACGCAAGGCTGCGGCCCTCACCGTCTTTGAAGCCATGCTGCAGGAGTTTGCGTCCGACCCTTACGCCCACGCCAGCAGGGCGCACCTGTTGCAGCAACTGGGCCGCCACCGCGAGGCGCTCGAAGGGTTTGCGCACGTTGTGACGCTCAGCCCCCAAGAGGCGCGGCAGTGGTTCAACTACGGCTTCATGCTGGAGCACATGGATGATTTCGAGGGCGCGGAGACCGCTTTTCGCCGCGCCACCGAACTAAGCCCCAAGCTCGATCGCGCATGGTATGGCCTTGGCCTCGTGCTGATCCGGCTGCGCCGTTTCGACGAAGCTTTGGTCGCGCTCAAAAAGAACACTCAATTGCAACCCATGAGCCCTTACGGCTGGTACCAGCTGGCACGGGTTCATGTCGACCGGCACGAACCAGAAGAGGCGCGGCGCATCATCGCGCACCTCCGGCGGTTCGAGCCAAAGGTAGCCGCCCAGCTGGAACGCGAAACGGGGATCTTCGTTCCGCCTGTCAGCTGAGGGGCTTCAACAGGGACGGCCGGGGTTGCCGGCCGTCGGGCAGTTCATGTCCCGCGAGGGGCGACAAGAGGAGACAACAGCATGCAGCTTTCTGAAGGGCACCGGGAGTATTGGCGCAAGAACCTCTGGATCACGGGCCTCCTGCTCGCGATCTGGTTCTTCGTCACCTTTGTGGTGGGATATTTCGCACGCGACCTGAATTTCAATTTCTTCGGCTGGCCATTCAGTTTCTGGGTGGGCGCGCAGGGGGCGTTGATCGTTTATGTCGCGATCATCTGGTACTACGCGTGGTACATGAACAAGCTGGACCAGGAGTTCGGCGTCCAGGAAGAGGAGGAGTGAGCCATGGCTAGATTTTCACTTGACGCCGCCGGCGGTCCCGCCGGGCAATCTGCTTTCAAGAAGCAGCTCAACAAGGTCTACACCTTCTACACGGGCGGATTCATCGCCTTTGTGATCGTGCTCGCGATCCTCGAACAGTTCGGGCTCAAACGCGAATGGATCGGCTTCATCTTCCTGTTGGCAACGATCGGTCTTTATGCCGGCATCGGCATCATGAGCCGAACAACCGACGCTGCCGAGTACTACGTCGCGGGACGGCGCGTCCCGGCCATCTACAACGGCATGGCGACGGGCGCGGACTGGATGTCTGCGGCGTCCTTCATCGGGATGGCCGGAACGCTTTACCTGACCGGCTACGGCGGTTTGGCGTTCATCATGGGCTGGACCGGAGGATATGTGCTGGTGGCGCTGCTTCTGGCGCCGTACCTGCGCAAGTTCGGCCAGTTCACCATTCCGGACTTCCTGGGCGCGCGGTACGGCGGAAACCTGCCGCGCTTCATCGGAATCGTTGCCGCCATCCTGTGCTCATTCACGTATGTGGTCGCGCAGATCTACGGCGTGGGAATCATCACGACACGCCTGACCGGGGTCGCATTCGAGATCGGGATCTTCGTGGGCCTGGGTGGCATTCTGGTTTGCTCTTTCCTCGGCGGGATGCGTGCAGTGACCTGGACCCAGGTTGCCCAGTACATCATCCTGATCATGGCCTACATGATTCCTGTGGTCTGGCTGTCGGTGAAGCAAACCGGCGTGCCGATTCCCCAGGCGATCTATGGCTACCAGCTGGAAAAGGTGACAAAGCGCGGGGATGACCTTCGCAAGGACCCGAAAGAGCTGGAAGTGGTCGCGATCTTCAAGCAGCGCGCCGATGCACTGGACGCCAAGCTCAAGGACATCCCCACGGCGCTGGCGGCGGACAGGGCTGCAGCCGAGAAGAAGCTCGCCGACCTGAAGGCGGCCAATGGCCTGGCAGCCCCGATTGCTGCGGCTGAGAAGGAGCTGGCAGCGGTGCCCAAGGACGAAGCGGCCGCGAAGGACGCATGGACCAAGGCGCGGGCCGCCAACCTCGATAGAGCCAAGCCACTGGCCGGTATGCCCAACCATGCTCAGATCTTTGCGGGCGATCCCAATGGAGACCCGGCAGCCCAGAAGACGTTCAATGAGTCACGGCGCAATTTCCTGGCGCTCATCTTCTGCCTGATGATTGGCACGGCAGCCCTGCCGCACATCCTGATGCGTTACTACACGACGCCCAGTGTGAAGGAGGCGCGCGATTCCGTGGCCTGGTCGCTGTTGTTCATCTTCATGCTGTACTTCACAGCCCCCGCCCTGGCGGTGCTGGTCAAGTACGAGATATTCAACGTGCTGGTGGGAACGCCATTCGATCAGTTGCCGGCCTGGATCGCGAACTGGCAGCGGGTCGATCCTGGCTTGCTATCGGTGGTGGACGTCAACAAGGACGGCATCTTCCAGCTGACGGAGATGAAGATCGGCGGCGATATCGTGGTGCTTGCCACGCCTGAAATTGGCGGACTGCCCTACGTCATATCGGGCCTTGTGGCGGCGGGCGGCCTTGCAGCTGCGCTTTCGACTGCCGACGGCCTGCTGCTCACCATCGCCAACGCGCTGAGCCACGATCTCTACTACAAGATGATCGACCCGAATGCACCCACGGCACGCCGTGTGATGCTGTCGAAGATCCTGCTGCTGGTGGTGGCGCTTGCGGCGGCGGCGGTGGCTTCGCAGAAACCGGCAGATATCCTGTTCCTTGTTTCCGCGGCGTTCTCATTCGCAGCTGCCGCATTCTTCCCGGCACTCGTGCTGGGAATATTCTGGAAGCGCGCAACGGGAATTGCTGCCTCGGTCGGTATGGTCCTTGGACTGGGCGTGACGTTCTACTACATGGTGACGACCCAGCCCTGGCTGCGTGGCGTGTTTGGAGTGACATCGCCGGTTGCCGAGAACATCTGGTGGGGTATCCAGCCGATCTCTGCAGGCCTCTTCGGAGTGCCGGTGGGTTTCGCGGCGATCATCCTGATCAGTCTCGTGACCAAGGCGCCAGACGCCCAGACGCAGGAGCTTGTTGAACACGTGCGCTACCCTAGTCTGAAGGGGGCCGCGAAGAGCCTGGTTCACTGATCCCGCCAGACGATCCCGGACGCGCGTTCGGGATTCGTCCAACGAAAAGGGGCCGCTCGCGGCCCCATTTCTATTTTTGGACCTGTCATTCGTCGGTGACGATGACCCACTTGTGATTGCATTTGCGGCAACAGACCTCCGCCTCGCCCTGCTTGCATCTTTCTGCGACCACGGCAAACCGTCCGTAGGTGGCGCACTCGGGACAATTGGCCTGGTTTGCGATGACCTCGGCGCGCAGCAGGAGATAGAAATATCGGCGCATGGCCCAAAGGCCGATTGCCGCGCTTACCACCACGAACACGGCGTTTAGTGCCCGTCCTGATGCGCTGTTGAGCCGGAATGTCTCCATGCTGGCCAGCATGGCTACGACGCTCAGCACGCAAAGCACCATATGCGCGTGGCCGGCCAGAAGTTCACGCTCGTACCACTTGCGAAATCCAAGCCTGGCGATGCGAGCCACGAGAGGATTCGCAGAGGCCGGGCCGTGTTGCGTGAGCATAGACGCATCATCGCAAATCGCGGGTGCCGCGTGTGAACTTGCGGCTCAAAATCCGATGGAGTGCTTTCGGGCTATCTGCATGATTTAGGCGCTTCAGCGGCGAGCGCAAGGTTCCCGACCACTGCAACGCGCTTGAGCGGGTATCAGCCCGGAGAGTCATAGCCCGGGCTATAATGGCGGGCTTACCTTGCTGCACCGGCACCGACGCGCCAGGCAGCTTCTACCCACAAGGAGTCATATGCGTCATTATGAAATCATTCTTCTGATCCATCCGGACCAGAGTGAACAGGTTCCGGCCATGCTGGAACGCTACAAGGGCATGATCACCGCCAGCGGCGGCAAAGTGCACCGTGTCGAAGACTGGGGCCGCCGCCAGCTGGCCTACCAGATCAACAAGCTTGGCAAGGCGCACTACCTGTGCGTCAACATCGAGGCTGAACAGCCCGTAATGGCCGAACTGGAGCATGCATTCCGCTTCAATGACGCCGTGCTGCGCCATCTGACCGTTGTCAAGAAGAAGGCCGATACCGGCCCGTCCTCCATGATGAAGACGGTCGAGCGCGAAGAGGCCCGTAAGGCCCAGCAGGCGGAATACCAGGCGTAACAGTTCGCATGCAGCGGCAAGACCAGGAGTGAATCAGCTCGTTCTGAGCGCCCAGATCGCAGAGGTATCTGCCCTGCGATACACACCGGCCGGATTACCCGCCTTTGATTGCCGCCTCGAGCACGAGTCGGAAATTCAAGAAGCAGGGCAGATTCGACAAGTGAAAGCGGCGATCAAGGCGGTGGCCTTCGGAAGTACGGCGGAAACGCTGGTGCGACAACCGATAGGCAGCAAATGGCGATTCACCGGATTTCTGGCAACACCGCGCAACGGCAAACACGCTGTACTCCATATCCAGTCATTTGTTCAGGCAAACCAGTCAGCCTGAATCTTTAGGAAGTCACATGGCCACGTTCAAGAAATTCAACAAGGACAAGCGTCCGAAGCGCAACACCCAGTCGCTGCTGTTCAAGCGCAAGCGCTTCTGCCGCTTCACCGTCGCTGGCGTCGAGGAGATCGACTACAAAGACGTCGACACGCTTCGCGATTTCATCGCCGAAAACGGCAAGATCATTCCGGCACGCCTCACCGGCACCCGCGCGATCTACCAGCGTCAACTCAACACCGCCATCAAGCGCGCCCGCTTCCTGGCAATGGTTCCGTACTCGGACCAGCACCGCATTTAAGGAGCGAAGAACATGCAAATCATTCTGCTCGATGAAGTTCTCAACGTCGGCAAGCTCGGCGAAATCGTCAGGGTCAAGGACGGCTATGCACGTAACTTCCTGATCCCCAAGGGCCGCGCCCGTCGTGCCACCGCTGCCAACAAGGCCGAGTTCGAAGCCAAGCGCGTCGAACTTGAAAAGGCTGCTGCTGCCAAGCTCGCGGAAATGCAGGGCGAGGGCGAGAAGCTGGCGGGCAAGACCATCAAGCTCACGCAGAAGGCCGGCGTTGATGGCCGCCTGTTCGGTTCCGTCACCAACAGCGACATCGCCGAAGAACTCGGCAAGCAGGGCTTCAAGGTTGCGAAGTCGCAAGTGCGTATGCCCAACGGCCCGATCAAGGTCATTGGCGATTCGACGGTTGCTGTTGCACTACACACGCACGTCGTGGTCGATATCAACGTGACCGTTTACGGCGAAACCGCCTAAACCCGGATAGCTCTCCCTGCAAGCAAAAAGCCGCCTTCGGGCGGCTTTTTCTTTTCAGTGTTGTTGTACAGGCTTACCCACCGGACATCCACAGTTTTCCCTGCGCAATCCACAGCATTCTCACAGCCATTAGCTCTTTTCTTCCCGAGTGCAGGCCCTTAGCATCATTGATTCACCGAAGCCCGCCATGTCTGCAGTACTACATCCTTCCAACGACGATTTCTCACGCGACCATCAGGTCGCACAGCTTCGCATTCCGCCTCACTCCATCGAGGCGGAGTCGAGCGTGCTGGGCGGACTGCTGCTGGACAACAACGCCTGGGACCGCGTCGGTGATCTGCTGACCGACAGCGACTTCTATCGATATGAACACAGGCTGATCTACGCCTCGATCGGCGGGCTGATCAACGCGACGAAACCAGCAGACGTGATCACGGTTTATGAGCAGCTTCAAGGTCTGGGCAAAGCGGAGGAGGTCGGGGGGCTCGCCTATCTCAATTCGCTCGCACAGTATGTCCCGAGCGCGAGCAACATCCGCCGCTACGCCGAAATCGTGCGGGAGCGCTCGATCCTTCGCAAGCTGGTGAGTGCAAGCGACGAGATTGCGACGGCGGCGTTCAATACCCAGGGCAAGGCCGTCGACAAGATACTGGATGAAGCAGAGCAGAAGATCTTCAACATCGGCGAGGAAGGCTCGCGGATGAAGCAGGGCTTCCAGGGCATGGACAGCCTGGTGGTGCAGCTGCTGGACCGCGTGCAGGAGATGGCGGACAACCCGAACGACATCACGGGCGTGCCGACCGGCTTCTACGACCTGGACCGCATGACGTCGGGCTTCCAGGCCGGCGACATGGTGGTGCTGGCGGCACGGCCTTCGATGGGCAAGGCGCAGCCGCTGGACGCGCGCGTGAAGACGCTGGCCGGGTGGAAATCCATGGGTGAGCTCGCGGTCGGCGACGCCCTGGCTTCGGTGGACAGCCGCACCTCGATCGTCACCGGCGTCTTTCCGCAGGGCCACAAGCAGGTGTATCGCATCACCTTTTCCGACGGCCGCAGCGCGGAATGCTGTGCTGAACATCTCTGGAAAGTTTGCTGCAGACATTGGGATGCGCCGCGCGTCGTCTCCACGGACACATTGATGGGGCTGCTGGGGCGGCAGCGCTACAAGGACCGCATCTGGATCGAGCGGGCCGATGGCGACTTCGGCCACCTGGAGCCGCTGCCCGTCGATCCCTGGGTTCTCGGCGCGTTGCTGGGCGACGGCGGCCTCACCGGCAGCGGAACGGTGCGTTTCTCGACGGTGGCGCCGCAGATGCTGGAATTGCTGCAGCAGCGCGTGGGCGACGGCATGGAAGTCACCGCCGCGGGCGGCTACGACTACCGCATCGTCCGGCAGGACCGCGGTCGCGTCGCGGGGCTCCAGGACATGCAGGCCAACCCGTTGCGCGTGGCGCTGCAGGCACTGGGCCTGTCCGACGCGACCAGCGACCAGAAGTTCATTCCGCGGCTGTACCTGGAGGCCGCGCGGAGCGCGCGGCTCGACCTGCTGCGCGGGCTGCTGGACACCGACGGCTGGGTGGAACGCTGGGGCAGCGTGCGCCTGTCCACGGCCAGCCGGCAACTTGCGCGCGACGTGGCTGAACTGGTGCGCTCGCTCGGTGGCTGGTGTTCCATCCATGAGAAGCAGCCGCATTTCATCAACGTGGCGGGCGTGCGGATGCCGGGGCTGCCCGCCTACGTCTGCCACATCTCGCATCCGCAACCGCGCTCGCTGTTCCTGCTGTCGGACAAGCAGGCGCGCGCCCCCGCGCAATGGCAGCGCCAGAAGCGCCTGACCGTGACCTCCATCGAGCCGACGCGGGTCGCGTCCTGCCAATGCATCTCGGTCAGCCATCCCGACAGGCTCTACATCACCGACGACTATGTCGTCACGCACAACACCGCCTTCGCCATCAACATCGCCGAACACGTGGCGCTCAACGAAGGCCTGCCGGTGGCCGTGTTCTCCATGGAAATGGGTGCCTCGCAGCTGGCGGTGCGTATCGTCGGCTCGATCGGGCGCATCGACCAGAGCCATCTGCGCACCGGCAAACTCACCGACGACGAATGGCCGCGCCTGACCGAAGCCATCGAGAAGCTGCGCAACGTGTCGCTGCACATCGACGAAACCCCCGGCCTCACCGTGAGCGAGCTGCGCGCCAACGCGCGGCGCCTCGCGCGCCAGTGCGGCGGCAAGCTGGGCCTGATCGTGGTGGACTACCTGCAGCTGATGAGCGTGTCCAGCAGCATGGGCGAGGAGAACCGGGCCACCGCGGTGGGCGAGATCTCGCGCGGCCTGAAAATGCTGGCCAAGGAACTGGGCTGCCCGCTGATCGCGCTGTCGCAGTTGTCGCGCGGCGTCGAGTCGCGCACCGACAAGCGTCCGATGATGAGCGACCTGCGCGAATCGGGCGCCATCGAGCAGGACGCCGACCTCATCATGTTCATCTACCGCGACGACTACTACAACAAGGACTCCAAGGAGCCCGGCGTCTCGGAAATCATCATCAGCAAGCAGCGCAACGGCCCGACCGGCACCGTGAAGCTGGCGTTCGTGAAGCACCACACCAAGTTCGAAAATCTGGCCGCCGGCGCTTCCGACGATTTTTGACGCGGCGGTTCTCAGCTTCTCTCCTACGCGCCTGGGTGGCGCGCGGCGTGATGCTCGCAAGAGAACAATCCTGGAGAAACTGAATGGACGAGCTGAACCTGATGCCCACGCTGGCCGAAGCCAACCTGGCCGTGCCCATGGAACAGGTGCCGCCGGAGATCAATGAGCCATCGACGCTGCAAAAGATCAAGGCGGCCGACGAAGCGCGGAAGGGCTTCCCTGGCGAGCACTGGCTGGTGCTTGCCCTCGGCGTTGCGCTCTGGCAGGTCACCCGCAAGAACCCGAACGTGGTCGTTCGCACGATCGGCGTGTTCGGCGCCACGACGCTGGTGGCCCGCGCTGCGAGCGGACGTGATGGACTGTCGAAGGTGTTGCGCTACACCCCGCTCGGCCGCGGCATCTCGAACTGCCCGCCGTGCGACGTGGACGCGGCGAAGCAGTCGACGCGCCCGCGCTGGTAGCGGCTCCGTGGAGGGCACGCGTGCCCTCCACCGCGAACAGCGGGAAGAAAAAAGGGGCGCAACGCGCCCCTTTTCCCTACAACACTTCGCTCGCGAAATCCGCGAGCCGCGAGCGTTCCCCGCGCGCCAGCGTGATGTGCCCGCTGTGGGGCCAGCCCTTGAACTTGTCGACCGCGAAGGTCAGGCCCGACGAACCCTCGGTGAGGTAAGGCGTGTCGATCTGCGCCAGGTTGCCCATGCAGATGATCTTGCTGCCCGGGCCGGCCCGGGTGATCAGGGTCTTCATCTGCTTGGGCGTCAGGTTCTGCGCCTCGTCGATGATGACGTACTTGTTCAGGAAGGTCCGGCCGCGCATGAAGTTCATGCTCTTGATCTTGATGCGGCTGCGGATCAACTCGTTGGTGGCCGCGCGGCCCCATTCGCCGGCGCCGTTGTCGGTCTTGCCCAGCACCTCGAGGTTGTCGTCCAGCGCCCCCATCCACGGGCCCATCTTCTCTTCCTCGGTCCCCGGCAGGAAGCCGATGTCCTCGCCCACGCTCACGGTGGCGCGGGTCATGATGATCTCGGTGTAGCGGCGCTCGTCCAGCACCTGGGTCAGGCCCGCGGCGAGCGCCATCAGCGTCTTGCCGGTGCCGGCGGTGCCGGTCAGGGTGACGAAGTCCACATCCGGGTCCATCAGCAGGTTCATCGCGAAGTTCTGCTCGCGGTTGCGCGTGGTCACGCCCCACACCGCGTTCTTCAGGTGACCGAAGTCCTTCAGCGTCTTCA
>JBKJKT010000012.1:0-3859 GCA_046597415.1 Ramlibacter sp. | reverse complement strand
GCCGCTTCCTTTAAAGCACCAAAGGCTGGAGGCCCTTTCGGGTCGCTCCAGCCTTGGCGCGGGGTCGATTACTTCAGTTCGACCTTGGCGCCGGCGTCTTCCAGCTTCTTCTTGGCAGCGTCGGCGTCAGCCTTGTTCAGGCCTTCCTTCACAGCCTTTGGTGCGCCATCGACCAGGTCCTTGGCTTCCTTGAGGCCCAGGCCCGTGATTTCGCGCACGGCCTTGATGACGGAAACCTTCTGCGCACCGGCTTCCAGCAACTGGACGGTGAACTCGGTCTTCTCTTCAACAACGGCTGCAGCAGCACCGCCACCAGCGCCCGCAGGAGCGGCCATGGCGGCAGCGCTCACGCCAAACTTCTCTTCGATGGCTTTCACCAAGTCGTTGAGTTCCATGACCGTCATGCTGTCCAGCGAGGTCAAAAATGCGTCTTTATCGAATGCCATTTTGATTTCCTAAATTAAGTTAGTTTCTGATCAGTTGGGGACAGAGCTAAAGATCTGTCCCGCAAAATCTCAGGTTAAGCAGCAGGTGCTTCGGCAGGTGCTTCAGCCGTAGCTTCTTCGGCGCCGCCGCCTTTTTTGGCCGCCAGCGCGCTCAGCACAACGGCCGTGCGCGAAATGGGCGACATCAACAATCCGCAAAGCTGAGCCAACAGAACTTCCTTTGACGGAATGTTCGCGAGCTGCTTCACGCCAGCGACGTCCAGGGCCTTGCCCGCAAATGCACCACCGCGAATCACCAGCTTGTCGTTGGTTTTCGCGAAGTCAGCCACCACTTTCGCGGCGGAGACGGCATCGACGGAAAAGCCGTAGATCAGCGGACCGGTCATCTGGTCACCGACAACTTCAAACTGGCTTCCAGCAACAGCACGGCGAGCCAGGGTGTTCTTCAGAACACTCAGGTTCACGCCTTTGCTGCGTGCATCGTTGCGCAGTCTGGTCATGTCGGCGACCGTGATGCCGCGGTATTCCGCAATCACCAGCGTTTGAGCTTTGGCGGCGAGGCCGGTCACTTCTTCAATGACCGCTTGCTTCTCACTGCGATTCAGACTCAAGGTCTACTCCTTTGAATGTGCCTCGGGGCCAATGCCCTTTGACACGCCTAAAGTTCAGCGACCAACTGCTTTCAGGAAATCTCTCAATATCCATCTTCAGCGGGATCGCCATCTGCGTTGGCTTTGACCCTCAGCACGGGTGCATTGGGTCGTATTAAGCGGACTTGCCGCACCAACGGTCTTGGATGGCCCGGCTGCTTTCGAAGAAGCTTCCGGCCCACCACACCCGACACCGCCTTCCCGCGATGCCAGGAATCTCCAAACTATTACGCGGAAATGGATTGCGTGTCCACGCGGACACCCAGACCCATGGTTGACGAAACAGCGACCTTGCGCAGGTACACGCCCTTGCTCGTTGCCGGCTTGGACTTGTTCAGCGCGTCGATCAGAGCAACCAGGTTGCCTTGCAGCTTCTCCGATTCGAACGAGTTGCGGCCGATGGTTGCGTGGATGATGCCGGCCTTGTCGGCGCGGTACTGAACCTGGCCTGCCTTGGCATTCTTCACGGCGGTAGCGACGTCCGGCGTCACGGTGCCGACCTTGGGATTAGGCATCAGGCCGCGCGGGCCGAGAATCTGGCCGAGCGTACCAACGATACGCATGGCGTCCGGTGCGGCGATAACCACGTCGAAGGGCATGTCGCCAGCCTTCACGCGGGCCGCGAGATCGTCCATACCGACGATGTCAGCGCCCGCTGCCTTGGCCTCTTCAGCCTTGGCACCCTGTGCGAACACGGCGACGCGCTTGGTCTTGCCGGTGCCGTTTGGCAACACGACAGCACCGCGAACAACCTGGTCCGACTTCTTGGGGTCGATGCCCAATTGCACAGCCACATCGATGGACTCATCGAACTTCGCGTTGGCGGCTTCCTTGACGATGCCCAGGGCTTCGCTAAAGGCATACAGCTTGGTGCTGTCGACTTTGCCCTGCAGGGCCTTTTGCTTCTTGGTGAGCTTTGCCATGATCAGAGACCTTCCACCGTGATGCCCATGGAACGGGCGGAGCCGGCCAAGGTGCGGATAGCTGCATCGATGCTGGCAGCGTTCATGTCCTTCAACTTGGTCTTGGCGATTTCCTCGAGCTGTGCGCGAGTGATCTTGCCGACCTTGTTGCTGTGTGGTGTGGGCGAACCCTTTTCGAGCTTGACTGCCTTCTTGATCAGGACCGTAGCGGGCGGGGTCTTGATGATGAAGGTGAAGCTCTTGTCTGCGTAAGCCGTGATGACCACCGGCAACGGCAGGCCGGGCTCGACACCTTGAGTCTGAGCGTTGAACGCCTTGCAGAACTCCATGATGTTGAGGCCGCGCTGGCCGAGGGCCGGGCCGATGGGGGGCGACGGATTGGCTTTGCCTGCAGGAACCTGCAGTTTGACAAAACCGACGATTTTCTTCGCCATGGTTTTACTCCTTGCGGGTGATAACGCCTTGGCTCGATGGCCTCAGCTCCCCGGGGGTTAACAGCTCTTTTCTCTTCAATCTGCACCGAGCCGGTGAGCACAGACCTGTTGGTCCATCAGGTTTTTTCGACCTGACTGAATTCCAGTTCGACCGGGGTAGCACGACCAAAAATCGTGACCGACACACGGACCTTGTTTTTTTCGTAGTTGACTTCTTCGACCGTTCCGTTGAAGTCGGTGAACGGACCGTCTTTCACTCGAACATATTCGCCAACGATAAATTCGACCTTGTGGCGAGGCTTCTCGGTTCCCTCTTCCATCTGACCCAATATCTTGGCCACTTCGTCTTCAGATATCGGTGCCGGACGATTCTTGGCACCGCCCACGAAGCCCGTGACCTTGTTGGTGTGCTTCACCAGGTGCCAGGTGTCATCATTCATGATCATCTGGACCAGCACATATCCAGGGTAGAAGCGACGCTCGGAAGTTCTCTTCTGGCCGTTCTTGATCTCCACAACTTCTTCGGTCGGCACCAGTATTTCACCGAACATATCCTGCATCCCGGCGCGCATGATGCGTTCGCGAATGTTTCGCTCCACAGCCTTTTCCATGCCGGAATAGGCGTGGACTACATACCAGCGCAAATCCGGGTTGACCGGCTTCACAGGCACGGAGGTATCGCCACCCTCGACGGGTATGTTCTCGGCGGTATCGGTGATTTCGGTCATTACTTCTTCCAGCCCAGGATCAGGTCGTAAAACAGCCATTCAAGGGTCTTGTCGGTCAGCCACAAGAAGGTCGCCATGACCGCACAAAAGGCGATCACGTAGCCCGTCATCTGGATGGCTTCCTTGCGAGTCGGCCAGACAACCTTCTTCACTTCCTTCCAGGAGTCACGGCCAAAAGCCAGAAATTCCTTACCGGGCTCGGAGGTTGCAAAGACCACCACTGCTGCTGCCAAACCCACGATCAAGGCAGCCCACTGGGCAATCTGGCCTTGCTTGCCGAGCAAATAAAACCCGACGAGCGCAGCCACCACCAGGGCAACGGCTGCACCTAGCTTGGCCTTGTCGGCGCCTGTGCTGACGGTTTCAACTTGAGAAGTAGCCATTTGCGGCGTTTTCCTGGTTCGAATTCACTGTGTCTTCAAGACACTGAAGCCCGACACGCGGTCGGGCTTGGTTTTTCTCGGTGCCACTCAAGTGGCAGGGGCAGTAGGAATCGAACCTACAACCTTCGGTTTTGGAGACCGACGCTCTGCCAATTGAGCTATACCCCTTTGGTTTGGCTTACTCCAAAATCTTGGCGACGACGCCGGAACCCACGGTCTTGCCACCTTCGCGGATAGCAAAGCGCAGGCCTTCTTGCATGGCAATCGGGTTGATCAGCTTCACCGTGATGGACAC
>JBKJKT010000074.1:0-7515 GCA_046597415.1 Ramlibacter sp. | reverse complement strand
CGCAGCTCAATGGGTGATTCAGTCATATGCAGAGGATATTATTCGGTATCTATAAAGAGATTAGAAAGAATCAGACGCCCGGCGCACAATTGCCCTCATGGACAAAAAAATCATCCCCATCAATTCGCGCAGCGCCACCATCACCGAGGGCAAGTCGCGTGCCCCCAACCGCTCCATGTACTACGCCATGGGCTACGAGGAGGCCGATTTCAAGAAGCCCATGGTCGGCGTCGCCAACGGACACAGCACCATCACGCCATGCAACAGCGGCTTGCAGAAACTTGCTGATGCAGCCGTCGAAGGAATTGAAGAGGCCGGCGGCAACGCACAGATCTTCGGCACGCCGACGATTTCGGATGGAATGGCGATGGGCACCGAGGGCATGAAGTATTCGCTGGTGAGCCGCGAAGTGATTTCGGACTGCATCGAAACCTGCGTGCAGGGCCAGTGGATGGACGGCGTCCTGGTGGTGGGCGGTTGCGACAAGAACATGCCCGGCGGACTCATGGGCATCCTGCGCGCGAACGTTCCTGCGATCTATGTGTACGGCGGCACGATTTTGCCGGGCCGCTGGAAAGGCCGGGACCTGAACATCGTCAGCGTGTTCGAGGCCGTTGGCCAGAACGCAGCGGGCAACATGAGCGATGAAGACCTGCGTGAAATCGAAATGCGCGCCATTCCGGGCACGGGCTCCTGCGGCGGCATGTACACGGCCAACACGATGTCGAGTGCTTTCGAAGCGCTGGGTATTTCGCTGCCCTTCTCGTCCACCATGGCCAACCCGCACGACGAGAAGCTGAACTCGGCAAAGGAATCGGCCAAGGTGCTGATCGAAGCGATCAGGAAGGACATCAAGCCGCGCGATATCGTGACGAAAAAATCGATCGAGAATGCGGTCGCTCTGATCATGGCGACGGGTGGCTCCACCAACGCCGTCTTGCACTTTCTCGCGATCGCGCACACCGCAGGCGTCGAGTGGACCATCGATGACTTCGAGCGCATCCGCCAGAAGACGCCCGTGCTGTGCGACCTCAAGCCCTCGGGCAAGTACCTCGCTGTTGACCTGCACAAGGCGGGTGGCATTCCGCAAGTGATGAAAGTCCTGCTGAAGGCTGGCCTGTTGCACGGCGACTGCATCACCATCACAGGCGAGACGATCGAGCAAGTGCTCAAGGACATTCCGGATGAGCCACGCGCGGACCAGGACGTGATCCGACCCATCAGCAACCCGATGTACAAGCAGGGCCATCTGGCCATCCTCAAGGGCAACCTGTCACCCGAAGGCGCGGTCGCCAAGATCACCGGACTGAAGAACCCGGTGATCACCGGTCCGGCACGAGTGTTCGACGATGAGCAGTCCGCACTGAAGGCGATCCTGGACGGCAAGATCAAGGCGGGCGATGTGATGGTGCTGCGCTATCTCGGCCCCAAGGGCGGTCCGGGCATGCCGGAGATGCTGGCGCCGACCGGTGCGCTCATCGGTGCCGGCCTGGGCGAGAGCGTCGGCCTCATTACCGATGGCCGTTTCTCGGGTGGCACCTGGGGCATGGTGGTCGGTCATGTCGCGCCGGAAGCAGCAGCGGGTGGCACGATCGCCTTCGTCAATGAAGGCGACTCGATCACGATCGATGCGCGCGAGCTCAAGCTGGAACTGAATGTGCCAGAAGCTGAGATCGAGAAGCGGCGCGCCGCGTGGACAGCCCCTGAGCCGCGCTACACACGTGGTGTGCAGGCAAAGTTCGCGTTCAACGCCAGCAGCGCAAGCAAGGGCGCTGTGCTCGACAACTATTGAACGGTCTGGATGTTTGCTCCTTCCCCCTCCGGGGGAAGGCCGGAATGGGGGCTGTCCCCACGGTAGAGCAGTGCCTCGCTATCGCTTGCTGCGAGGCTTGATTCCCAGCGAAGCCTTGTTCCTGTCGATGCGAACCTGTTTCTTTTCGTTTTCTCGCTGTACTGCTTTTTTCTTGGTGTAGCCCGACCAGTCGGCCCAGGCCCACCACGCCACGGCAAGCCCGAAAGGCGTAAGCACAACCCACCAGTCCCAGGCGGCGACAGGGCCGATTTCCAGGTATTTCAAAGCCAGCAACAGAATTCCAAGACCGAGAAACAGCATCACATTTCCTTGCGCAGTTGCCGCCGCACGCGTCAACCGCAATCACTACAATCACGTTTAACCAATGTACTCCAACTCCAACCTCAGGAATCAAGAATGAAACGTGCCCTGTTTGTCCTCGTCGCTGCGGCTGCCTGCATGCCGGCCCTCGCCGACCAGGCACTGGCCACCGCCAAGAATTGCATGGCCTGCCATGCCGCCGAGAAGAAGCTCGTCGGCCCCTCCTACAAGGATGTGGCCACCAAGTACGCCGGCCAGAAAGACGCCGTCGACAAACTCGCCGTCAAGATCATTAAGGGCGGCGCCGGCGTATGGGGAGCAGTCCCGATGCCGGCCAATACCCAGGTCAGCGAAGCCGAAAGCAAGAAGCTGGCAGCGTGGGTCCTGTCGCTGAAGTAAATCGCGCGCCCTCCATAAAAAACCCGCTCACAGCGGGTTTTTTGCTTTCAGAGCTTCTCGGCCAATTGCTCCAGAATCGCCGGATTCTCCAGCGTGCTCGTGTCCTGCGTGATCGCTTCGCCTTTGGCAATCGAGCGCAACAGACGCCGCATGATCTTGCCGCTGCGGGTCTTGGGCAGGTTGTCGCCAAAGCGGATGTCCCTGGGCTTGGCAATCGGGCCGATCTCCTTGGCAACCCAATTGCGCAGTTCCGTCGCGATCTGCCTGGCTTCTTCACCCGTGGGTCGCGAACGCTTGAGCACAACGAAGGCGCAGATCGCCTCGCCCGTCAGGTCATCAGGGCGCCCAACCACTGCCGCTTCAGCCACCAGGTCGGTCTTTGAGACCAGCGCCGACTCGATCTCCATCGTGCCCAGGCGGTGGCCCGACACATTCAGCACGTCGTCGATGCGTCCGGTGATGCGGAAATAGGCGTTGTCGATGTTGCGCACGGCACCATCGCCAGCCAGGTAGAGCGTGCCGCCCATCTCTTCAGGAAAGTAGCTCTTCCTGAAACGCTCCGGGTCATTCCAGATCGTGCGAATCATCGAAGGCCACGGGCGCTTCACAACCAGCATGCCGCCTGCGCCATCGGGGATGTCCTTGCCGGTCTCATCGACGATGGCGGCCATGATGCCGGGCAGAGGCAGCGTGCACGAGCCTGGCACCAGCGGCGTTGCACCGGGCAGCGGCGTGATCATGTGGCCGCCGGTTTCGGTCTGCCAGAACGTATCGACGATCGGGCAGCGCTCGCCGCCCACATGGCGGTGGTACCACATCCAGGCCTCAGGGTTGATGGGTTCGCCGACGGAGCCGAGGATGCGCAGGCTGCTCAGGTCCGAACGCGCGGGATGCACTTTCTCGTCGCCCTCCGATGCCTTGATCAGCGAGCGGATCGCCGTGGGCGCGGTATAGAAAATCGTGACCTTGTGCTTTTCGATCATCTGCCAGAAGCGCCCAGCATTCGGGAATGTAGGAACGCCTTCAAAGATCACCTGCGTCGCACCGGCTGCGAGCGGGCCATAGGCAACGTAGGTATGACCGGTAATCCAGCCGATGTCGGCCGTGCACCAGAAGACATCGCTCGGCCTGATGTCGAAGGTCCAGTCCATCGTGAGCTTGGCCCACAGCAGGTAGCCGCCCGTGGAGTGCTGCACGCCCTTGGGCTTGCCGGTCGAGCCTGACGTGTAGAGGATGAAGAGCGGGTGCTCCGCGCCGACCGGCTCCGGCCTGCACTCACTGCCCTGCCCTTCAAGCACCTCGGTGAATGTCTTGTCGCGGCCTGCAACCATGTTGCACGCCGTCGGTGTCCGCATGTAGACCAGCACATGCCTGAGCGTGTCGCAACCGCCCATCGCGATGCCTTCGTCCACGATGGATTTCAGCGGCAGTTCCTTGCCACCGCGCAACTGGAAATTGGCCGTGACGACAGCCACGGCACCTGCATCGATGATCCGCTCATTCAGCGCCTTGGCCGAGAACCCGCCGAACACCACGCTATGCGTCGCGCCGATTCGCGCACAGGCCTGCATCACCACCACACCTTCGATCGTCATCGGCATGTACACGATGACGCGATCGCCCTTCTTGATGCCCTGAGCCTTGAGCGCATTGGCGAATTGCGAAACGCGCGCAAGCATTTGCCTGTAGGTGATCTTCGTCACCGCGCCGTCATCGGCCTCGAAGATGATTGCGGTCTTGTGCTCGGTGGGCGTGCCGATGTGCTTATCGAGGCAGTTGGCTGATGCATTGAGCTCGCCGTCGGCAAACCACTGGTAGAAAGGCGCGTTCGACTCATCCAGTGTCCGGGTGAATGGCTTGCTCCACACCACGTTCTCGCGCGCCAGACGGGCCCAGAATCCTTCGAAATCCTTTTCGGCTTCTGCGCACAACGCGTTGTAGGCGTCCATGCCCGAAATTCGCGCGCCTTTCATGGCCGCTTCGGAGGGCGCGAACACACGATTTTCAACCAGGACCGACTCGATGTTGCTCATGGATTTGTCTCCGGGAGATTGAAAGAATTTGGCCGTAATGTCAGTGTTTGCACTTACAGCGCACTGACGCGCCACGCGCTGGCGTCACGCTTCAATTTATACCCCCGCAGCCGTGTCATTCGCGCCCCCTACAATGGCGCGCCACCGGTACTAACCCTCCCATCGACTTTTCCGTCGCACCGGCCTGCGCTCACTACCTAGCCTCTCCATGACACCCGATCCACTTCTCAAGCCCACTTCTCCCATGCGTCCACTCCCGAACCTGATCTTCATGAGCCGGTGGTTGCAGCTGCCGCTGTACCTCGGCCTTATCGCAGCGCAAGGCGTCTATGTCATTCACTTCCTGATCGAGCTGTGGCACTTGATCGAAGCCGCCGCGGGCAGCCCGACTGCATTACAGCAACTGATTACGAGCATCGGCTACAAGGTGACGACGCCTGTGGTGTCACTCAACGAAACCATCATCATGCTGGTGGTGCTCGCGCTGATCGACGTGGTCATGATCTCCAACCTGCTGATCATGGTGATCGTCGGCGGCTACGAGACCTTCGTGAGCCGCATGGGCCTGCAGGGCCACCCCGACCAGCCCGAATGGCTGAGCCATGTGAATGCGTCAGTGCTGAAGGTCAAACTTGCAACGGCCATCATCGGCATTTCGTCGATTCATCTCCTCAAGACATTCATCAACGCCGACAACTACTCGGACCGCGTGCTGATTGCGCAGACCGTGATTCACATCACCTTTCTGCTCTCGGCCCTGGCTATTGCGTACACCGACAAGATCATGTCCGGCATCGCCGATCGCAAGCACTAGAGCGCAATGGAAGTGCCCATCGTCAAACCATCCTTTCGGGCCGGACCCATTGATCGAACTGCTCCGGCGAAACATGACCGGAAGCAATTGCCGCTTCGCGCAGGCTGGTGCCTTCCTTGTGCGCTTTCTTGGCAATCTGCGCTGCCTTGTCGTAGCCAATGTGCGGGTTGAGCGCTGTGACCAGCATCAGCGAACGTTGAACCAGCTCGCCGATGCGCTCGCGATTGGGCTCGATGCCCACTGCGCAGTTGTCGTTGAAGCTGGCCATGCCGTCCGCGAGAAGCCGCGCGCTTTGCAGGAAGTTGTGCGCAATCATCGGCCTGAACACGTTCAGCTCGAAGTTGCCTGATGCGCCGCCGAAATTAATCGCCACGTCGTTACCGAACACCTGACAGCACAGCATGGTGATGGCTTCGCTTTGGGTCGGGTTCACCTTCCCCGGCATGATCGATGAGCCGGGCTCGTTCTCCGGGATGCTCAACTCGCCGATGCCGCTGCGTGGTCCGCTCGCGAGCCAGCGGATGTCGTTGGCGATCTTCATGAGGCTCGCTGCAAGCGTCTTCAGCGCGCCGTGTGCATGCACCAGCGCGTCGGCAGCTGCCATCACTTCGAACTTGTTCGGCGCAGTCACAAAGGGCAGACCCGTCAGGCGCGCGATCTCGGCTGCAACCTGCTGCGCATACCCAGCCGGTGCGTTGAGACCAGTGCCTACCGCGGTGCCGCCCAGTGCCAGTTCGCACAGGTGCGCAAGGCTTGCATGCAAGTGCCTGTCGGCTTGATCGAGCTGCGCCACGTAACCGGAAAACTCCTGCCCCAGTGTGAGCGGAGTCGCGTCCTGCAGATGGGTGCGGCCGATCTTCACGATGTCCTTGAAGTCTTCCGATTTTGCGGCGAGCGTCGACCGCAGTTTCACCAGCGACGGCAGCACGCGATTGCGGATCGCATCCACTGCCGCCACATGCATCGCCGTCGGAAAAACATCGTTGGACGACTGGCTCATGTTCACGTCGTCATTGGGATGGACTTTGCGAGTCTCGCCCCTTGCGCCACCGAGCAACTCACTGGCGCGATTGGCCAGGACCTCATTGACGTTCATGTTCGTCTGCGTACCCGAGCCGGTCTGCCAGACAACGAGTGGAAACTCGTCGTCGTGTTGTCCGGCGAGCACTTCGTCTGCCGCCGCGATGATGGCCGACGCTTTTTCCTGCGAGAGCAATCCGAGCAAGTGATTGACAACTGCTGCAGACCGCTTGACCTGCACCAGCGCCCGGATCAGTTCGGGTGACTGCCGCTCGCTGGAAATCGCGAAGTTCTGCAGTGAGCGCTGGGTCTGTGCGCCCCAGAGGCGCTGCGCGGGCACTTTGATGGGACCGAACGTGTCTTTCTCGATGCGATGGTTCATGCCTGCGAAAGTAACAGCTTTTTGATGCGCCGCGAACGTTGAGCATGGTGGGGGTCCCAATGGATGCTGGAGGTTGGCACCCTGATAATGGAAGAGCTGTTCACGATGCTCACCTCCCTGCCCCCAACGCCCTGTTCATGCAGCCTCGTTCCTCGCATGCTTCACGTCTGGCCGCACTTGCATTCGGGACCCGCCGGTGAAGGCGCGATCCCGAGAAAGTCCCTTCATGCCTAACCCGCCCCTGCTGTCATTGCTCCAGACTGCGATCGAAGCCTCCGCAACGCTTGCGTTTGCGTTGTCGGGCCTCTTGGAGGCCGCTCGCAAACGGCTGGACCCGGTGGGCGTTTGCGTGGTGACGGGCCTGGCCGCATTTGGGGGCGGCACCTTGCGCGATGTGCTGCTGGACCGTCGGCCCTTCGTGTGGGTGGCTCATCCCGAATGGTTGTGGGCGTTGCTCGCGCTGTGCATCTTCGCAATGGCTTTTTTGAGAGCGCGCCACTTCGCGCCCACCGAACGCGCGATGCAGTGGCCCGATGCACTCGGTCTTGGCCTGTTCAGCGCGAGCGGCACGCAACTCGCCCTCGCCGACGGCATGCCCGGCATTGTCGCGGTGCTCATGGGTGTGTTCACGGCGACCTTTGGCGGTGTGCTGCGCGACATCGTCTGCAACGAGATCCCGAGCGCATTGCGAGATCATCGCCCGTATGCTGTCTGCGCTTTCGCAGGTGGGTGGGTGCTGGTGATTGCCACCGAA
>JBKJKT010000080.1:0-21781 GCA_046597415.1 Ramlibacter sp. | reverse complement strand
CCGCGATCACCCTGCCCGCGATCATTGTCTACACGGTGTTCATGTATCGGGTGTTTTGGGGGAAGGCGCAGGTTTTGAGTTATGGGGCACCCCGGATTCAGCAGGAGCCTTGAGCTGTAAGGAGATTTGGCAGTGGTGCAGGATGGCCCGCCTCTTGAACAAAGCAGACAGGATGGAACCTTAGACGCTCGCCGGTTACATAGTTGCAGGGACCCCGGACGCGTCTGATCAGATACGCAATGTAGACAGTTGGGGAAGCGCAAATATCTGACTTATAGGCGGCGGCAATGCAAACTCCAGCTCATCCACCCAGCGACCTGCGCCTGCCGCTTCTTTTGCAAGGGACCTCACCGACGCAGACGTTTTGTCCGCAGTGCTCGCCTTCAGCGAGCGAGCGAGGCACAACCCCGATTTGCTTCGACCGGTCGGCTCTGAAGCAGCAGGAAGAAGTGAGGCGCACCCAATTTCCCATCGATCGCATATCGTGCACCCCCGCGAGGCGCTAACGAAGAGCAGCTGCATCTGCACCGGAATATGAAGCTCGCGCGAGGTGCACTTTTTGAAGCGAACAAGGCAAATCAGGAACGTTCCCGCAGGCGCGGCCCATGATTCGAGGCCGGTTGAAAACCTGATCTTTGGCAGCTGACGGATTGAATAGGGAGAAGAAAAACATATGTATGCACAAGGCAATGAATTGCGGGAGCTTACCCGCGGGAGTCCGTTGTCCGAATCGGCCCTAGGTCCGGGAAAACCAAGCGGCAATACGCAACTGGACGGCGCTAGCGCTGTACGGTTGGAGCTCGTCGGCGCACTTGACTGCCAACGGATTTTGAATATGGAATCGTCAGCTCGCACTTACGCTCATCCCTTGCCGCTGGCGCCTCTCCAACGCACCACGCTCTACGACAAACGCAACATCGCTCAGTTCCTGACGTTTACCGAGGCGATCAGCCTGATGCTGGCAGCCACCGATTTGCACGTGGCGCTCCAGCATGATCCGCAGCTTCGGCTCGACGAGATCTCGCCGTACATGCAGACATTGCCGCTCACCAGGATGCTGCAACGATTGCAAAGCCTCGATCGCGAGATTACGCAGATGCAGTCTGACGCTCTTGCCGCGATGATGTCGCGACAAAGCCCCGTGACCCCGGCATTGGATGAAGCTGCAGGACCCATGACCGCTGGCGCGGCGACGCCTGCAGTTTCCACGGCCATGCGCATGGCGCAGGGGTTCCTCAAGATGCAACGCGCGCGATCCGCGATCAGGACTCAGCGGATCGCCGATCGGTTGATTGACACTGCAATTCGTGCGAAACGGCAAGAGCGATCCGAGTGCCAGTCGGAACTGGCGTTTTTTGAACCCGCGCTTGAAGGCGTCGTTGTTCACTTCGCGCGGGAACGGATGCATGGGCCGCGTAAAGGCCAGGCAAGAGAAACTGGTGCAATAGCGCGCACGCTGAAAGCAGAACAGACCCTGCAAGGTTTTTTGCGTGCGGCCGACGAGGAAAGCGATTCAGCTCTTGAAAGCGCGCTTCTCCGCGAATTTCTCAGCCTGCCGACTCGATTGATGCCGAACGCTCAGAAAGTGCAATGGCTTCAGCAGCCGATGGGCATGGCATCCCAGGAAGCATTCGTACGCACAAGTTTCGGTTCCTTCGAACCGCTAAACCTCCGGAGATTCGATGCGTATGCAACGCGGATTACTGAAATTGCCGGGTCGAAGTATCTGGACCGGACGGACAAGGCGCAGATTCTGACGCACCCCGCCGATATCGACCTTTTCCATATCGCGGTTTCGAACGACAACTATGCAGTGGCTGCGCTCCTGCTGCTGGGCATCCACGAATCCAGCCAGGCTCAGCGACTTGAAATTGTTCATCGGCACGCTGGACGCTGTCGAACGCAAGCCTGGGTTGACTCACAAAGAAGCAGTGGCTGCCGCAGCCACCCTTTCGGCGATCGCAGCACGCCAGACGATTGGCACACGAGTCGGAGGTGCGATATCTGTCTTCAGCTTCAAGGTGAAGTATCTGCCATTCCGTTCCGACGCCAAGCGAAAAGAGGCCTTTTGCGCGCAGACTTCTCCTGCTCGCGGTCAGGTGGATGTCCTGATCATGGCGGAGCAGAGGACATTGAACAGGGATGTAGAGCAGGCCAACCGCGCGGCAAAGGCCGAACGCGCCCCGTTCGTTCACGGCGAACGGAAAGCCGAAACCAAAATAGGTATGTGATCAACACCAACTGTTAAACCAACCGCGCCTTCGCCTCTTCGTACTCACGCCTGAGCTTCGCCACATACTCCGCAGTTGAGGTCACTTCCGTCACCGCCCCAATCCCCTGCCCGCAGCCCCAGATGTCCTTCCAGGCCTTCGTCTTGCTGCCGTCACCGCCTGCAAAGTTCATCGTCTTCACATCGCCCTCAGGCAGGTTGTCCGGGTCCATTCCCGCTGCGATGATGCTGGGGCGCAGGTAGTTGCCGTGCACGCCAGTGAAGAGGCTTGAGTACACGATGTCATCCGAGTTGCCCTCGACGATGGCTTGCTTGTAGGCATCGCTCGCACGCGCTTCGTGCGTTGCGATGAAAGCGGAGCCGATGTAGGCGAAGTCGGCTCCCATCGCCTGGCATGCCAGTACGGCGCCGCCGGTGGAGATTGCGCCGCTCAGGGCAATCGGACCATCGAACCACGCGCGGATTTCCTGCACCAATGCAAACGGACTCTTCACACCGGCATGACCGCCTGCACCCGCAGCCACTGCGATGAGGCCGTCGGCGCCCTTCTCGATCGCCTTGTGCGCGAAAGCGTTGTTGATGATGTCGTGCAGAACGACGCCGCCGTAACTGTGGATCGCATCGTTGACATCGGTGCGAGCACCAAGCGACGTGATGATCACCGGCACCTTGTACTTCACGACCATTTCCATGTCGTGCTCGAGCCGGTCGTTGCTGCGGTGGACGATCTGGTTGATGGCGAACGGTGCTGACGGCCTGTCCGGATTGGCTTTGTCATAAGCGGCAAGCGTCTCCGTGATCTCATGCAGCCACTCGTCGAGTTGCATTGCAGGCCGCGCGTTGAGTGCAGGCATCGAACCGATGATGCCGGCCTTGCACTGTTCGATCACCAGCCTGGGGTTGCTGATGATGAACAGCGGCGAGCCGAAGACGGGGAGGGAAAGGTTCTGCAGGGCCTTCGGGAGCTTGGACATTGTTTCTTTCGGTGCGCTGGGGATAACTTGTCAGAACGATTCCAGCGCCAGCGCCGTCACGCTCTCCGCGCCTTCAACAATCGAGTCGCGGATGCCCGGTGCCTTTGACAGGATGTGATCAGCGTAGAACCGCGCAGTCGCGATCTTCGCTTCCATGAACGCCTTGTCTTCGCCCTTCGCCACCAGTTCCTCAGCGACGAGCAGGGCACGCGCCATTTGCCAGCCTGCAATCACATTGCCCGCGAGCATCAGGTAGGGCACCGAGCCCGCGAACACTGCATTAGGCGACGCCTTCGTGTTGCCAGCAACAAACTCCACGACATCGACCAGCGCCTGGCGCGCGGCTTTCAACCGGTTTGCAACTGCCTTCGCATGGGCGCTGCCGCTCTGGAGCAGCGCGGCCTCTGTCTTCTCGATCTGCGCGGCAATGCCTTTGGCAGTCTGCCCGCCATCGCGCGCTGTCTTGCGACCCACCAGATCGTTCGCCTGGATCGCAGTCGTGCCTTCATAGATCGTGAGGATCTTTGCATCGCGGTAATACTGCGCCGCGCCGGTCTCTTCGATAAAGCCCATGCCACCGTGCACCTGCACGCCGAGCGATGTCACTTCAAGGCTCATCTCGGTGCTGTAACCCTTCACGAGCGGCACGAGAAATTCATAGAACGCCTGATTCTGCTTGCGCGCTTCCGAATCCGGATGATTATGCGCCGCGTCGTATGCCGACGCAGCCACGGTCGCCATCGCGCGGCAGCCTTCGGTGTAGGCACGCATGGTCATCAGCATGCGTTTCACATCGGGGTGATGAATGATGGGCGCGCTGGTATTCATCGAGCCATCCACGGGCCGCGACTGGACGCGATCTTTTGCGTACGCCACCGCCTTCTGGTAGGCGCGCTCCGCTACTGCAATACCCTGAACGCCCACTGCATAGCGAGCAGCGTTCATCATGATGAACATGTATTCGAGGCCGCGGTTCTCCTGCCCCACGAGGTAGCCGACTGCGCCACCGTTATCGCCGAACTGCAGCACGGCTGTCGGCGATGCCTTGATGCCCAGCTTGTGCTCGATGCTCACGCAGTGCGCGTCGTTACGCGCACCGAGCGAGCCATCCTTGTTGACCATGAACTTGGGCACGACGAAAAGGCTGATGCCCTTCACACCTTCGGGCGCGCCGACCACTCGCGCCAACACGAGATGGACGATGTTCTCGGCCATGTCGTGCTCGCCATAGGTGATGTAGATTTTCGTCCCGCTGATTTTGTAGGTGCCATCGGGTTGTGGCTCTGCCCGGGTTCGCACGAGCGAAAGATCGGAGCCAGCTTGCGGCTCGGTGAGATTCATCGTGCCGGTCCACTTGCCAGCGACCAGATTCTCGAGATAGCCGGCCTTGAGTTCATCGGAGCCGGCAGTGAGCAATGCCTCAATCGCACCATCGGTAAGCAGGGGACATAGCGCGAAGCTGAGATTGGCCGAATTGAGAATTTCGCCGCAGGCAGCGCCGATGGTCTTGGGCAGGCCCTGGCCGCCGAAATCGGCAGGATGCTGCAAGCCCTGCCAGCCACCCTCGGCGTATTGCCTGAAGGCTTCCTTGAAGCCCGGTGTCGTCGTGACCTTGCCGTCTTTCCAGCTCGATGGATTGCGGTCGCCTTCCACGTTCAGCGGGGCAACCACGCCCTCGTTGAACTTCGCGCACTCTTCGAGCACGGCCTGCGCAGTGTCGTAGCCCGCTTCCTCGAATCCAGGAATCTTCGCGATCTCGTCAATGCCGGCGAGGTGGCGAATGCCGAACAGCATGTCTTTGACGGGGGCTTTGTAGGTCATGTGATCTCCGGTATCTCTGTCTTGCTCCTTCCCCCTTGGGGGAAGGTCGGGATGAGGACTGGCTGCTTTGTCTTTGACGACTTGTGGCGAATCAAGCGCCGCCGCGCCCCCACCCCTGCCCTCCCCCGGAAGGGGAGGGAGAAATTTCAAACTACAGCGCGGCCACCAATTCCGGAACCGCCGTGAACAGATCGGCTTCCAGCGCGTAGTCGGCCACGCTGAAGATCGGCGCCTCGGGGTCCTTGTTGATCGCGACGATCACTTTCGAATCCTTCATGCCTGCCAGGTGCTGGATCGCGCCCGAGATGCCCACTGCAATATAAAGCTGCGGTGCAACGATCTTGCCGGTCTGTCCGACTTGCAGGTCGTTCGCTGCATAGCCCGCGTCCACGGCTGCACGGCTCGCGCCAATCGCAGCCCCGAGCTTGTCTGCCAGCGGCGTGATCACTTCGTTGAATTTCTCGGACGACCCCAGCGCCCGTCCACCCGAAACGATGATCTTCGCAGCCGTCAACTCCGGGCGGTCGTTCCTGGCGATCTCGTTGCCTTCGAACTTGCTCTTGCCGCTATCAGCAACTGCCGTCGCAGCCTCGACGCTGCCAGAGCCGCCGGTCGCCGCAGCCGGATCGAAACCCGTTGTGCGAACCGTGATGACCTTCTTCTCGTCCAGGCTCTGCACAACCGCAATGGCGTTGCCAGCGTAGATCGGGCGCTCGAAAGTGTCAGGGCTGTCAATCTTGGTCACGTCGCTGATCTGGCCGACGTCGAGCTTGGCAGCAACACGTGGCGCGATGTTCTTGCCGCTGGCTGTCGCCGGGAAAAGGATGTGGCTATAAGCGTCAGCAATCGCGAGCACCTGCGCCGCGACGTTCTCGGCGAGGCCGTGCGCGAAGTGCTCGCCTTCGGCGTGTATCACCTTGGTGACGCCTGCGATCTGCGCAGCTGACTTGGCCGCCTCGCCGGCGTTGTGCCCGGCGACCAGCACATGCACTTCACCGCCGCATTGCGATGCAGCCGTGACGGTGTTGAGGGTTGCGCCCTTGATGGACGCGTTGTCGTGTTCTGCAATTACGAGGGCTGTCATCTCATATCACCTTGGCTTCGTTCTTCAGTTTTGCGACTAGTGTCGCGACATCGGGCACCTTGATACCGGCGCTGCGCTTGGGCGGCTCGGTTACCTTGAGTGTCTTCAGGTGCGGCTTGATCTCCACGCCGAGGTCGGCAGGCTTGACGATATCGAGCTGCTTCTTCTTGGCCTTCATGATGTTGGGCAGCGTCACGTAACGCGGCTCGTTCAGGCGAAGATCGGTGGTGATGATGGCTGGCAGCGTGATCGACACGGTCTCCAGACCGCCATCGACTTCGCGCGTAACGCGGGCCTTGCCGTCGGCAATTTCAACCTTCGATGCAAACGTGGCCTGCGGGAGATCGCACAGGGCAGCGAGCATCTGGCCGGTCTGGTTGCAGTCATCGTCGATGGCCTGCTTGCCAAGAATCACGAGGCCTGGCTGCTCCTTGTCCACCAGCGCCTTGAGCAGTTTCGCTACAGACAGAGGCTGGAGTTCTTCCGTGGTCTCCACCAGGATGGCGCGGTCTGCTCCGATGGCCATGGCAGTACGCAATGTCTCCTGGCACTGCGTGACACCGCACGACACGGCGATGACTTCAGTGACGACGCCCTTTTCTCTCAGGCGAACCGCTTCTTCGATGGCAATCTCGTCGAAGGGGTTCATGCTCATCTTGACGTTAGCGATATCGACACCGCTTCCATCCGACTTGACCCGGACTTTGACGTTGTAGTCGACCACACGTTTCACGGGGACCAGGACCTTCATGCTTGCGGCTCCAACTAGTTTGGGAATTGACGTTGACGTAAACCGGAATTCTAGGCGCGGACCTGCGCGGCAATAAAAAAGAACGACCGTTCGTTTTTTTGATTATAGGACCAAAGGTTCGCGGCTCATTCGCCGACCGTTCGGTCGGGTAATCCGGGTAAGTCTGGACCGGCAGCGACGCCGCACCGCCTTACATTGGCAGCAATACCAACCTGGAGCAGTGCCCCCATGAACCGCAAGCTTTTGACCTTAGCAGCCGTTGCAGCCGCCGTGATGTGTGCGCCGGTTTCCGCCCAGACAGTCCTGACCGGATCCAGCTGGATTCATCCGACCCATGCGCTCACCGTGTCCCTCAAGGAGTGGTGCGGCCTGGTCGAGAAGAATTCAAACGGCAAGGTGAAGTGCAACATCCTGCCTCGCCATGTCTCGACGCCACCCGGCACTTACGATGCAGTGCGAAACGGCCTGGTCGATGTTTCCTTCACCGTGCACGGGTACACGCCGGGCCGGTTTCTTCTGACCAAGATGGCCGAGTTCCCCTTCCTGGGCAACAGCTCCGAGCCTATTTCTGTCGCGTTCAATCGCGTCGCGATGAAGTACCCGCAATTTGGCACCGAACACCCCGGCGTGAAGCCGCTGGCCTACTTCACGCACGGCCCCGGAATCGTGTTCAACACCAAGAAGCCAGTCGAAAAAATGGATGACCTGCTGGGACTGAAGTGGCGCGTGGGCGGCGGTGTGGTTAATGACATCGCCAAAGCGATCGGCATGAACGTGACGCTCAAGCCAGCGCCGGAGTCGTATGAGCTGCTGTCTGGCGGTGTCATGGACGGCACGCTGTTCCCCGCGGAGTCCGTGGAAGGTTTCCGTCTCGACAAGATCATCAAGCACCAGACGGTGTTTCCGGGTGGCCTGTACAACACGAGCTTCGTCTTCATGATGAATGCCGACAAGTACAACAAGCTCGCGCCCGACGAAAAGAAGGCAGTGGACGCCGCATCGGGGGAAGTGCTGGCCCGCCTCATCGGTCGCCAGTGGGACAAGGCCGACCGACTGTCCAACGGACTCATGCAGGCCAATAACGTCGCAACAGTCAAGGCCGATGCGAAATTCGTGGCCGACATCAAGGCCAAGACCACGCCACTTGAGCAGGCCTGGGTGAAAGACGCGGAAGCCAAGGGGCTGAAGGACGCAGCGAAGGTGCTCGCCGAGTTCCGCTCGGAAATCGCCAAGGCTTCGAAGTAAGGTTTTTGTCTTTCTCCCTCCCCTTTTGGGGGAGGGCGGGGTGGGGGCTTGCTGCGTTCGCAAGCGCATGCGCCAGTTCATCGGCACATGCCCCCACCCTAACCCTCCCCCGGAAGGGGAGGGAACAAATGCAAACCCTCCCATAATGGCCGGCGAGGGCAACCCACACACATGAAAAAATACCTGGAATTTCTCTGCGGACTGCTGGCCGGCGCAGCGCTTTTCGGCATCATGGCCCTTACGTTCTTCGACGTCCTGGGCCGTAAATTCCTCGATCACTCGATCCCCGGTTCGCTTGAACTGACCGAACTGATGATGGTCATCGTCATCTTCGCGGCTCTGCCGCTGGTATCGGAGCGCGGCGAACATGTCGCCTTCGATTCGCTCGATCACTACCTGCCGGGATGGATACTTCGCGTGCAATCGGTTGTTGTGAACCTGCTCTGCGCGGGCATGCTGATCGGGCTCGGGTGGCTCATGATCAAGACAGGCAACCAGTTCCTGGAGACGGGCGAGACAACAGCGCAACTGAAGATCCTCAAGGCTCCCTTTATCTGGGGCATGGGCGCGCTCTGCGCCTTTACCGGCGTGGTACATCTGGTCATCGCAGGCTCACCACCGGTCGACTACGCCAAGCGTGCCGAAGGGCAAGGGGTCGCGCTTTGATCGAAGCCCTGATCGGATTCGGACTCATCTTTCTGCTGGCGTTGCTGCGCGTACCACTGGCATTTGCGATGGGCATCGTCGGCTTCGGCGGTATCTGGCTCTCACGCGGCCTTCAGCCTGCACTGGCCAGCACCGCGCAAGTGGTCTATGAGACGGGCTTTGCGTACACGCTTTCGGTGATCCCGCTCTTCATTCTCATGGGCAACTTCGTGGCACGGGCGGGCCTCGCGCACGAGTTGTTCCAGGCGGCCTATGCGTTCATCGGCCATGTTCGCGGCGGACTCGCGCATGCCACCATCGCCGCATGTGCAGGATTCGGTGCGATCTGCGGCTCGTCGATTGCGACCGCGGCCACGATGAGCAAGGTGGCTTATCCGTCGATGCGCAAGCTTGGCTACAGTGCCTCTCTCTCCACTGGCGTGATGGCGGCAGGCGGCACGCTCGGCATCATGATCCCGCCCTCGACCATCATGGTCATCTACGGAATCATCACGCAGACCAGCATCGGCAAACTGTTTGCTGCGGGCGTGATACCCGGACTGCTGAGCGCTGTGTCGCTGATGATCGTCGTCGCCATCGTCACGGCACGTGACCCCGAACACGCACCACCGGGCGAGCGCACATCGTGGCCCGATCGCTGGAAGGCGCTGGCAGGCATCTGGGGCGTTGCGCTCCTGGTGGTCGTCGTGTTGGGCGGGATTTATGGCGGGCTGTTCACGGCCACGGAAGGTGCGGGGTTCGGGGCTTTCGGCGCCTTCCTCTTTGCGCTGGCGAGAAGACGCCTGACATGGGCTGTGCTTTTTCAGGTGCTGGTGGAGTCGGCTCGGACCACGGCGATGCTGTTCACGCTGCTGATCGCCGCCACCATCTTTGCCAACTTCGTCAACTTCACGACGCTGCCCGGAGACCTCAAGGACTGGATCCTGCACCTGGGCCTTTCGCCTGTGATGGTCATCGGGGCGATGATGATGATCTATGTGATCCTGGGCACGGTGATGGAAGAACTCACGATGGTGCTGCTCACAATTCCGCTGTTCTTTCCTATCGTGACTGCGCTTGGGTTCGATCCGGTGTGGTTCGGTGTGCTGATCGTGATGGTCGTACAGATCGGTCTGATTTCGCCACCCGTCGGCATGAACCTGTTCGTGCTGAACTCGCTTCTGCCTGATGTGGGGCTGGGACAGATCTTCCGGGGCTGCTGGCCGTTTGTAGCGGTGATGGTGCTGGTGCTGGGCGTGCTGATTGCGTTTCCACAGCTGAGCCTGTGGTTGCCGTCGCTGATGAAGTGACGAGTCAGGACCAACTCGGCTTGCGCTTCTCGGTGAAGGCTGCGAAGCCTTCCTGGGCGCACGCATTCATCATGTTCACCGCCATGGTCTGGCCAGCGAGCTGATAGGCAGCCTCGATGCCCATCTCACGCTGGCGGTAGAACAGCTCCTTGCCCATCGCAATCGCAGCACGCGGCTTGGCAAGCACGCTTTCGACGAGCTTGCTCACCTCCGCGTCGAGCATCTCAAGCGGCACCACGCGGTTGACAAGGCCACGCTCTTTCGCCTCCTGCGCCGTGATGAAGTCACCCGTGACCAGCATTTCCATCGCCTGCTTGGGCGCCATGTTGCGCAGCAAAGGCACGCTGGGGGTGGAGCAGAAAAGGCCGTAGTTCACTCCGCTCACCGCAAAGCTCGCGTTGTCTGAAGCGACCGCCAGATCGCACTGCGCGACAAGCTGGCAACCCGCTGCGGTTGCGATCCCATGCACGCGCGCAATCACGGGCACCGGCAATTTCACGATAGACATCATCACGCGGCTGCACTGCGCAAACAGCTTCTGGTAGTACGCCAGCTCGGGCGTTCCGATCATTTCCTTGAGGTTGTGACCCGGACAGAATGCCTTGCCCGCAGCGGCAATGACCACCACGCGCGAAGATTCATCCTGCGCAACCTGGTCGAGTGCCGCCTGCAATGCAGCCAGCATCTCTTCGCTCAGCGAATTGAAATTGGCCGGGCGATTGAGGGTGAGCGTGACCACGCCTCGCTCATCACGCTGATAAAGAACTGCGTCTTCCATTGGAGCCCCTGGAAAGCCTAAAGATCGGCGAGCGCCCGAACGTGCGCTTCGACGCTACGACCCAGCGCGCTGAGGTTGTAGCCGCCCTCCAGCGACGAAACGATGCGCCCCTGCGAGTGTTTGGCAGCGACTTCCATGATGCGCTGCGTCATCCAGGTGTAGTCGGCCTCGACCAGTCCGAGTTGCCCGAGGTCGTCTTCGCGATGCGCATCGAAACCTGCGCTGATGAAAATCATCTCGGGTGCGAATTCTTCAAGGCGGGGCATCCAGTTTTTCTCAATCAGGCGGCGGATCACATCGCCCTTGGTGTACGCCGGCACTGGCACATTGACCATGTTGTCGGCGGGCGAGTCGTAACCGGAGCCCGGATAAAACGGATGCTGGAAGATGCCGACCATCAGCACACGCGGGTCGTCGGAAAGAATATCCTCCGTGCCGTTGCCGTGATGCACATCGAAATCGACGATGGCAACCCGCTTCAGGCCGTGCTGCTGCAGCGCATAACGCGCGCCCACCGCCACCTGATTGAAGATGCAAAACCCCATTGAACGGTCGTGACAGGCATGGTGGCCCGGTGGTCGCACCGCACAAAAAGCATTCTCGAGTTCGCCGGCCATCACGGCGTCCACGGCTGCAATCACGGCGCCGCTAGCCCGCAGGGTTGCATCCCATGAACTGGCGTTCAACGACGTGTCCGGGTCGATCTGCGCGTAGCCGCGTCCGCCAGCGGCGATGTGTGAGGCCAGCCTCGTGCGCAACTCGTCGATGGAATTCACATGCCTGCGCGCATGCGCCAAGGTGAGGTTATCGAGGCTGGCCATCGGCGCGTCGCGCCGGTCCAGTGCGTCGCCGACGCCTGAGACCAGCAGCCGGTCTTCGATGGCGTCAAGGCGTTCGGGGCATTCGGGGTGCCCCGGGCCCATCTCGTGCCGCCTGCAGTCTGGGTGAGTGAAATACCCGGTTTTGCCCATGTCTCGCGCTCGCTTGAGGGTAAATTGGGATAACGTGCTGCCTTTATGGAAGCTCAACAAAAACTCAAGGCCCTCCTCGACCAGCTTAACACGGTGCTCGTCGGAAAAGCCGACCAGGTCCAGGACTGCGTAGCCTGTCTGCTCGCCGGAGGACACCTGCTCATCGAAGACGTTCCGGGCGTTGGCAAGACCACATTGGCCCACGCATTGGCAAGAGCTTTCGGCCTGCACTTTTCGCGGGTGCAATTCACGGCAGACCTGATGCCCAGCGATCTTTCCGGAGTCTCGATCTACGAGCGTCAGAAAGAAGCGTTTGTTTTCCATCCCGGGCCTGTGTTCGCGCAAGTGCTGCTGGCCGACGAAATCAATCGCGCGAGTCCCAAGACGCAAAGCGCTTTGCTGGAGGCCATGGAAGAAAAGCAAGTCACCGTCGAGGGCGAAACGCGCCCGCTGCCCTCACCCTTCTTTGTTATTGCGACTCAAAATCCGCACGACCAGCTCGGCACGTTCGCATTGCCCGAATCGCAGCTCGATCGCTTCCTGATGCGGATATCGCTTGGCTATCCCGATCGGACCGCCGAGCGTGAATTGCTCAGCGGCGCGGATCGCCGGGGCATGGTCGAGACGATGCACAGCAAGATGACGCCCACCGATCTGCAGGCACTCCAGCAGCAGGTACTCCTGATTCACGCATCCGATCCGCTGCTGAACTACGTGCAGGACCTGATTGCGGCCAGCCGATCGGGCCGTTGGTTTCTACAGGGTCTTTCGCCACGTGCTGGCATCTCGGTGATTCGTGCGGCCAAGGCGCAGGCACTGCTCAGTGGTCGTGACTATGTTGCGCCGGACGATGTGCAGTCGATATTGCCGCAGACGATCGCGCACCGGCTGGTGCCCGTCGGAGACGCGGGACGCGGTCCCATCGAACAGGTGCGCGCCATGATCGAGGCGGTCGCGCTGCCGTGAACGCAGCCGCGCTCAACCCATTCACCTTCGCCAGAGGGCGCTTTCGCCAGTGGTGGCAATCGCGGCTGCCTCTGTCGGACACACTGACGCTCACGCAGCGCAACGTCTACATCTTGCCGACGCGTCCTGGCTTCATGTTGTTCGCGACGCTTCTCATCCTGCTGATCGGCTCGATCAACTACCAGCTCAACCTCGGCTACCTGCTCACGTTTTTGCTGGCCGGCAGCGCTGTCGTTGGCATGTACGTCTGCCACGCGACGCTGCGGGGCATGACGATGAAACTGCTCCTGCCCGATGCGCAGTTCGCCGGCGTCAGCGCAACCCTTTCAATTTCGTTGATCAACGAGCGCAACGCCACTCGCCACGGCATCGGCATGGCGGTGCTCGACGCGACGCATGAAGACCGCTGGGTCTGGACGGACGTTCCCGCACAGGGCAGCGCCATGGTGCATGTGGCCTTCAAGCCCGAGCACCGGGGGCTGCACAGGGTGCCGCCCCTGACCGCTGAAACACGTTTCCCCCTGGGCACGTTCCGGGTCTGGACTGTGTGGCGCCCGGCGGCCCAGGTGCTGGTCTACCCACGTCCGGAACCTTTCCCGCCGCCCCTCCCACCGGGCGAGCCGAGATCAGGTGGGGGCGGGGCCGCTCGCCAGCAAAGCACCGGTGAATTCGATGGCGTGCGGGCCTACCGGCGTGGCGATCCACTCAAGATGGTCGTCTGGAAAAAAGCCGCGAAGGCCGACGAACTTGTGAGCCGCGACACGCAGCAGGCACAGCGGTTCGAGTTGTGGCTCGACTTCGCAACAGCCGGACACCTGGAAACCGAAGCCAGGCTCTCGCGCCTGACAGCCTGGGTGTTGCAAGCCGACAAGCTCGGCATGGATTTCGGCCTGCGCCTGCCGACGCAGCAGATCAAGCCCGATTCCGGTGAGGCACACCGCAGGCGCTGCCTGGAGGCACTCGCCACATGTTGATGGACCCTGTCCGCAACCTGCGCGCATTGCCACGCGATGGTCGTGACACGCTGTTCCTGCTACTGGTGATCGGCTGGATCGTGCTGCCGCAGGTGACGAACCTGCCTGTATGGTGCGTGGCGCTCGCGGCTGCCGTCTTGCTGTGGCGCGCGCGACTCGCTGTGCTGGCCAGGCCGCTGCCTGGAAAGTGGTGGATTTTCGGGCTTCTCGTCGTTGCTGTGGCAGCGACGCTCTTCACCCATCGCACGGTATTGGGACGCGATGCCGGCGTGACGATGATCGTCGTGCTGCTCGCCATGAAAACACTGGAACTGCGCGCCCGCCGCGACATCTTCGTGGTGTTCTTCCTGGGTTTCTTCACGATGCTCACCAACTTCTTTTTCTCGCAGTCGCTGCTGACGGCAGCTGCGATGCTCATTGCACTGCTGGGCCTCCTGACTGCGTTGGTCAACGCCCACATGCCGGTGGGCAAGCCCCCTCTGAGCGAGGCTTTGCGAACTGCAGGATGGATGACGCTGCTGGGCGCGCCGGTGATGGCTGTGCTCTTTGTGCTGTTCCCGCGCTTCGCACCGCTCTGGGGTATTCCCAGCGATGCCATGAGCGGGCGCAGCGGGCTCTCGGCCAGCATGCAGGTCGGCAATCTCGCGAGCCTGGTGCTGGACGAAAGCATCGCGATGCGTGTCAAGTTCGACGGCGCAGTGCCCCAGCAAAGCGATCTGTACTTTCGCGGCCCGGTGCTCACGACCTTTGACGGCCGGGAGTGGCGCGCGCTGCAACCTCGCCTGGGCTCGCGCACCTTCAACAGCGTGACCGGCCCCTCGCGCCTGCAGGTATCGGGCGAGCCGGTGCGCTACGAAGTGACGATCGAGCCGAACAACCGGCCCTGGCTGATGGTGCTCGACGCCGCGATAACCCCTCCGGTCGTTCCGGGATTCGAAACGGTGATGACGAGCGAACTGCTGTGGCTGGCCAATCGCCCCATCACCGACCTGGTTCGCTATCGCGCAGAAAGCCATGTCAACTTCCGCCACGGCTCCGGGGCGCGTTCGGCGGTGTTGCCGGAATACGTGGACCTGCCAGTCGGCTTCAACCCCCGGACGCTGATGCTCGCCGGGGAACTGGGTCGCAAACCCGGCGTGGTCGAAGGTGGCGCCAACGCCTTCGTGCGTGCAGCGCTGGATCACCTGCGTAACGGCAACTATCAATACACGCTGGAGCCTGGCGTTTACGGCACGCACACCGCCGACGAGTTCTGGTTCGATCGCAAGGAAGGTTTTTGCGAACACATTGCCTCCGCGTTCGCAATACTGATGCGCGCAGGCGGTATCCCGGCGCGCATCGTCACCGGATATCAGGGCGGCGAACGCAACACGGTCGATGGCTTCTGGGTGATCCGGCAAAGCGACGCGCACGCCTGGACCGAAGTCTGGCTGGACGGACGAGGCTGGGTCCGCGTGGACCCGACCTCTGCCGTTGCTCCGGGCCGAACGGGCTCTTTTCAGCGCCTGCAGGCACCGCAAGGGGTGCTGGCCTCTGCGTTCAGCTCGGTCAACCCCACGCTTTCTGCCAACATGCGCGCCGCCTGGGAGGCCCTCAACAATTCATGGAACCAGTGGGTGCTCAACTACACCCAAAGCAAGCAGCTGAACATGTTGAAAGACCTGGGCTTCGAGTCGCCGAGCTGGGAGGACTTGAGCTACGTGCTGCTTGCACTCATCGTGATTGTCGCCTCGGCCGGCGCGTTGTGGACGCTGTGGGACCGGCGGCAGCACGACCCCTGGCTGAGGCTGCTTCACAAGACACGCAAGCGTCTCGAAGAGCACGGAGTCGCCCTGCCTTCTGCAGCTGCGCCCCGTCAGATTGCGAATGTTGTCACGGACCGATTCGGCGACGCCGGCGTTGGGCTTGCTGACTGGCTGCTGAGGCTGGAAACCCTGCGATATTCACGAAACCCCAACACCGACCTGGCCGCGCTGCAGCGCGAATTCAAACGCATTGCGTGGCCGGCACGAACTTCTTGACTGCATATCCCTTGAAATCTCGCAATTTTTCAATCGCTCTCTCAATCGTCCTGGCTGTCGCAATGACCCCGGTGACGACCGTCGCACAGACCAAAGCCAGGTCGGTCGCAGCGGCAGGCGAACGCAACAGTGCGCGTGGAGTTCCCTATGCGACCAGCGAAGCGGCAATGGCGTTCGCAGACGGAATCGCCCAACGTCAGGGGCTGGATCCTGAACGCGTGCGGCGTATCGTCGGCCAGGCGCAAATGCTGCCGGTCGTTGCGCGTCTGATGCAGCCCGCGCCCGTTTCGACGCCCAAGAACTGGCGCTTGTATCGCAGCCGCTTCATCGATCCGATCCGCATTGGCGCAGGCGTGAGGTTCTGGACGGAAAACCGTGCCGTCCTTGAGCGGGCCGAACGGGAGTACGGGGTGCCGGCTGAAATGATCGTCGGCATCATCGGAGTCGAAACCATTTATGGCCGTCAACTAGGCAACTTTCGCGTGATCGATGCGCTGGCCACGCTCTCGTTCGACTTCCCTACTTCGCATCCACGCGCGGCTGAGCGCACGAAGTACTTCCAGGGCGAGCTTGAACAGTTCATCGTGCTCCAGGAAAAAGCCGGGACCGATCCGCTCCTGCCACTGGGCAGCTACGCCGGCGCGATGGGCATGCCGCAATTCATGCCGACCAGCTGGGCCAAGTGGGCCGTGGATTTTGACGGTGACGGCAGGATCGATCTCATTCGCAGCACACCGGACGTGATCGGCTCGGTCGCCAATTACTTCAAGAGCTACGGATGGATTACGGGGATGCCGACGCACTACCCGGTGAGCTTCGACATGGCCAGACTGCAAAAAGACACGCTGCTCGCACCGGACATCCTGCCCACTTTCAGCGTTGCCAGCTTCACGGCCAACGGGGCGGTGCTCGAAGGCACGGCGCTGGATCACAGGGGCCCACTCGCGCTGGTCGAGTTGCAAAACGGCGAGTCGCCGCCGCAGTACATTGCCGGCACCGAGAATTTTTACGTCATCACGCGCTACAACTGGTCCAGTTATTACGCGATGGCAGTGATCGAGCTGGGGCGTGAGGTGAAAGAGGCGCTGAACGGTCGGCAGTAATGGCTGCCACGCCGGGTCACGTCACGGATAACTTCGCAATCGCACTGAACCAGCGCTGGCTGGCCCCGCTGAATAACAGAACCATGGCCGCGACCTCCATCGCGACGCAGGCGATATCGATCAGGGTGGAAAGCGGAGAACGCACAAAGTTGTCGTTGAACTCCGCGCCCACCATGAACCAGCCCAGGCCGAGGTATGCAAGCAATGCCAGGCGCGCCCAGTTCTTTCCTCTCATCACGCGTGACGCAAAAAACAGTGTCATCGCGCTAAAAAAGACGATCAGCACGATCATCATCACCAGCGAAATCTCGCCCTCTTCGGGCGTCGGCACCCGGATGCCCGGCATGACATAAGCGACCACACTCAGGACCAGCGCGCCGATCACGAGCTGAAGGGCCAGGCGAACCGAAGACGGCTGGGGGGGAAACGAAGTCACTGGATCGGCGACTTCGGAGGTGGGAGGGGTAAACGGGTTGTGATTCATGAATTGCCATCGATTGTGCGGCCAGCGTGCCACCCGCGAGATTCCACACCGGCGAATCGGCAGGTTGTAGTCTCCGTCCATGGATTCCCTTATCACTGCATCTGCGCGCGCTCTGGCCGCCGGCGATGTGCTGGGTGCGCTCAAGCTGATCGCACTCAGGGACGACCCCCCGTCGCTGGCATTGCGCGGCGTCGCGATGGCGCAACTTGGCGAGCATGCACGCGCACGTGAACTGCTCAGGCGCGCGGCGCGCCTCTTCGGTCCTCATGAAGTCGTGTCGCGAGCACGATGCGTTGTCGCGGAAGCTGAAGTGGCGCTGGCAATGCGCGACATCGGTGCGCCGTCGCGCTCGCTGGCAATCGCGCAGGAAACACTTGAGGCACATGCCGACCGCGCCAATGCGACGCAGGCGCGGCTCATCATTGCGCGGCGATTGTTGTTGATCGGACGCCTGGGCGATGCCTCTGCGCAGCTAGCGCAAGTGGATGCACGCGGTCTCTCACCTGCGCTGGCCTCGGTGGCCGCGCTGGCTAAAGCGGAACTGGCGCTGCGGTCACTGCACGTGGATGACGCATGCGTTGCGCTGGTTCGTGCACGGGTCATGGCCGAATCCGCACAAATACCCGCCCTGCTTGCCGAAGTACAGGACGCGCGCGATGCTCTTGACCACCCTGCCGCGCGACGGCTCGAAGGCGCAGCATCGCACGGGATGCGCCTGGACGAAGTTGCGGCGCTGCTGTCATCAGACGCTCTTGTCGTCGATGGATGCAGGCGCGGCCTGGCTATCGCCGGCAGGTGGCTGCCGCTTGCGCGTCGCCCTGTCCTCTTTGCTCTGGCTCACGCACTCGCACGCGCATGGCCTGGCGACGCGTCACGCGAATCCCTGATCGAATCTGCCTTCCGCACGCGCCAACCCGACCATACCCACCGCGCGCGCCTTCGGGTGGAGATCGGGCGCTTGCGAACTCTAGTCAAGTCACTCGCAGGAATCGAGGCGACGGCCCGAGGATTTGCGCTGATGCCAAAGAATGATCGCGAGGTGATCGTGCTCGCTCCGCCCATCGAGGGCGAGGCGGCCGCGCTGCTCGCGCTTTTGTCCGATGGTGCCGCCTGGTCCACCTCGGCGCTCGCGATAGCACTCAATGCAAGCCAGCGCACAGTGCAGCGCTCACTGGCGGATCTCGAATCAACAGGCCTCGCTCGCTCTATCGGACGCGCGCGTGCACAGCGATGGCTAGCACCCGCTCGCGCCGGATTCACGACGATCTTGTTACTCCCCACTGCGCTGCCGTTTGAATAAAGTTCCCTCACCCGCCGCTTCGGCGCAACCCAAGGAACCTGAGATGACCACGACAGAAATGACCCAAGCCAAAAGGCGCGCCGCCGAGATCGTTCGCGAATATGGTCCTTTTCCCGGCGCCGACAAGATCCACGGCGTCACGCACGATGGCACGCGCGTGTGGGCCGCAACGGGAGAGAGACTCATCGCCTTCGATCCGGCGACCGGCAAACCGACACGAGAGCTGGCTCACTCGTGCGATGCAGGCACGGCATTCGACGGAACGCACATCTACCAGATCGCCGAGACCCGCATCGACAAGATCGACCCGGCAACAGGTGAGGTCGTCGCCTCGATCCCGGCGCCTGGCAGCGGGAGCGATTCCGGCATGGCGTGGGCGGAGGGCAGCCTGTGGGTGGGCCAATACCGTGATCGCAGGATTCACCAGATCGACCCGGCAACCGGCGCGATCCGGCGAACAATCGAGTCCAACCGTTTCGTCACCGGCGTGACCTGGGTGGACGGCGAGTTGTGGCACGGCACGTGGGAAGGCGACGAAAGCGAAATCCGCCGCATCGACCCCATGAGCGGCAATGTGATCACGCGCCTGCAGATGCCCGAGGGCACCGGCGTGAGCGGGCTGGAATCAGATGGAGCGGACCTGCTCTATGCGGGCGGTGGCGGCAGCGGCAAGGTGCGCGCGATCCGGCGTCCCAAAGCCAGCCCGCGCGTCAAGCAGTCGCCGGCACCAGAAAATCGCGGCTGATCCGGCTTCCGATTTCGTTCACACGATCCAGGAATTGTGTGAGAAAAGCGTGCAGGCCCGTGGCCAGGATTTCATCGATGTCTCCGTACTGCAGATCGGCCCGGAGTTTGCCCGCACGGCGCTGGGTCTCGGCGGACTGATCGTTGGCCACCGCAGCCAGGTTCAGCACGACTTCATTGAGGCTGGCGTGCAGGGAGCGCGGCATGTCGGCGCGCAGGATCAACAGATCAGCCACGCGCTCTGGCTTGATCACATCGCGATAAACCTTGCGGTAGATCTCAAAGCCCGACACGCTGCGCAAGATGGCGCTCCAGTGATAGAAGTCGTATTCCTGGTCCTTCTCGTTGGCATTGCCGAAGAAGTCGCTCTGCACTGCATGGAACTTCACGTCGACCAGACGCGCGGTGTTGTCTGCGCGCTCCAGAAATGTGCCCAGCCGCATGAAGTGCAGCGCCTCATCCATCAGCATCGTGCCCACGGTGACGCCGCGCGACAGGTGCGAGCGGAACTTCACCCATTCTAAGAACTGGCCGGGATCGCGCTCAAACTCGTTTTGACGCAGCATGCGATTGACTTCGAGCCAGGTCTGGTTCTGGGTTTCCCACGCTTCGGTCGTCAGCGACCCGCGCACCGCACGCGCATTTTCACGCGCAGCCTTCAGGCACGACACGATGGAAGACGGGTTGCTCTCGTCCTTCACCATGAATTCCATCACCGATTTCGGTGTGATCTCGCCGTGTTTCGCGGCATAGGCAGGCAGCAGTTCGCTGATGGAAAGCAGCCCCTGCCAGCCGACCTGCGCCACAGCCTTGGATTGCGGAAGCAGCGATGTCTGGTAGTTCACGTCCAGCATGCGCGCGGTGTTCTCGGCGCGCTCGGTGTAGCGCGACATCCAGAAGAGGTGGTCTGCGGTTCTTGAGAGCATTAGATCTCCATGATCCAGGTGTCCTTGGTGCCGCCGCCCTGCGACGAATTCACCACGAGGGAGCCGTCTTTCAGCGCAACCCGCGTGAGGCCGCCCGGCACCATCTGCACCTCCTTGCCCGAGAGTACGAACGGCCGCAGGTCGATGTGACGCGGAGCGATGCCGCTCTCGACAAACGTCGGGCAGCTCGAAAGCGACAGCGTCGGTTGTGCGATATAGCCGGACGGATTCGCTTGGACGGCCTTGCGGAAGTCTTCGATTTCCGCCGTGGTCGAGGCCGGGCCGACAAGCATGCCGTAACCGCCTGCGCCGTGCACCTCCTTGACCACCAGGTCCTTGAGGTTGGCCATCATGTATTTCAGGTCGTCCTTGTCGCGGCCCACAAAGGTAGGCACGTTTTTCAGGATCGGCTTTTCACCGAGATAGAACTCGATCATCTTCGGCACGAAGGGGTAAATCGACTTGTCATCTGCGATGCCGGTGCCGATGGCATTGCAGATCGTCACATTGCCAGCGCGATAGGCATCAACCAGCCCAGCCGTGCCCAGCGTGGAAGTGGGCCGGAACACCTTGGGATCGAGGAAGTCGTCGTCCACGCGGCGATAGATCACATCGACCCGCTTCGGTCCGCGTGTCGTGCGCATGTACACATAGCGGTCCTTCACGAACAGATCCTGCCCCTCGACGAGCTCGATGCCCATCTGCTGCGCCAGGAACGCGTGCTCGAAATAGGCGCTGTTGTACATGCCGGGGGTCAGCACGACCACCGTCGGATCCGGCGCACCGGGCTGGGCCGACGCACGCAGGGTCTCCAGCAGCAAATCGGGGTAATGCATGACCGGGGCCACCCGATGCGAACTGAAGAGATCCGGAAAGAGTCGCATCATCATCTTGCGGTCTTCGAGCATGTAGCTCACGCCGCTGGGCACGCGCAGGTTGTCTTCGAGCACGTAGTACTCGCCCTCGCCTTGCTCGTTGGGCGCGCGCACGATATCGACCCCGGCAATGTGCGAGTACACATGATGGGGCGTGTAGACCCCCATCATTTCCTTGCGGAACTGCGAGTTGTTCAGGATCTGCTCGGCAGGCACGATGCCAGCCTGGATGATTTCCTGGTCGTGATAGACGTCGTGCAGGAACCGATTGAGCGCGGTGACCCGCTGCACCAGCCCTTTTTCCATGCTGGCCCACTCGTGCGCCGGGATGATGCGCGGGATCAGATCGAAGGGAATCAACCTCTCTGTGCCGGCGCCTTCTTCGTCCTTGGCGCCATAGACGGCAAAGGTGATGCCGACCCGGCGAAAGATCATTTCGGCTTCTTCGCGACGCGCCCGCATGGACTCTTCTGGCTGGCGGCCCAGCCATTGCGCGTAGTCCCGGTAATGGTCGCGAACCCCCTGCGTCTGCGACTGGCTCATTCCGCCCATCGACTGGGTCTGGAACTGAAAGTTTCC
>JBKJKT010000222.1:0-30676 GCA_046597415.1 Ramlibacter sp. | reverse complement strand
AAGCCTTCGCCTGGATCACGCCCTGTCATTGGCATGTGGCGATGGACCACATCACCATGTCCCCTTCATCCCACTTGCAGTTGACGGCCCATGACACGCAGGCGATTTTTGAAGCCGTGAGTCCGTACTTTGAGCAGGACGGTATCGCGGTGGAGATCCAGTCGGCGCAGCGCTGGCTTGCTCGCGGCGAAATATTTCGCGACCAGCCCACAGCGTCGCTGGACCGTGTGGATGGCGCCAACATCGACCGGTGGATTCCTCGTGCCAAGGCGGCGTCGGCTCTTCGTCGCCTGCAGCAAGAGGCGCAAATGCTGCTCTACACCCATGAAGTCAACGACAGGCGGCAGGCGGCAGGCTTGCTCCCGATCAATTCGTTCTGGATCAGCGGCTCTGGTGCCCTTTCGCCATCGGCCCAGCCCGATCCAGGCGCGAGCCTCGAAGTCATAGGTACGTTGCGCGAGCCGGCATTGGCCCATGACTGGACTGCCTGGGCTGCCGCCTGGCGCGAGCTCGACTCGACGCATCTCGCAGCACTTTGCTCGGCGCTGGACAAGGGCCTTCCGATTTCAATCACACTCTGCGGCGAACGCAGCGCGCAGACTTGGGCGCTTGCGTCGGGTCGCAGCTTCCTGCGCAGCGTCGGCGCGCGCCTGACCGGCCTTTTTGCGGGCAGGCGCGTACCGGCCGTACTTCGAGCTTTATGAAAATCATCACAAGAGACATTCCGCCGCGCGCCGCATGGGCGCTGGAGCAAGGGGGCGTTCATCCCCTGTTGGCACGCCTTTACGCCGCGCGCGGCGTTCAGGGCATGGACGAACTCGACGACGGGCTTGCACGGCTGCTCCCGCCTTCTGGCATGAAGGGTCTGCACGAAGCTGCTGTACTGCTGGCAGACACCATTGCAGCGAATCAGCGAATCTGCATCGTCGCCGACTATGACTGCGATGGCGCCACGGCCTGCGCGGTCGGCATCCGCGGGCTTCGTCTGCTCGGCGCGCAGCATGTGAACTACATCGTCCCGGATCGCGTGATCGACGGGTACGGTCTCACCGCACCGATCTCGCGCCGCGTGAAAGAGCAAGGCGCCGACCTGCTTGTCACCGTGGACAACGGAATTGCAAGCGTCGAAGGTGTGGCAGCCGCCAATGCAGCTGGACTGAAGGTGCTGGTCACCGATCATCACCTCCCCGGTGCGCAGCTTCCCGATGCCGCAGTGATCGTGAATCCCAATCAGCCCGGCTGCGAATTCGAGAGCAAGTCCATCGCCGGTGTCGGCGTCATGTTCTATGTGCTGATGGCGCTGCGCGCCGAACTGCGTGCGCGCGGCGCATTTGAAGGTCGCGCCGAACCCAAGCTCGACTCACTGCTGCCACTGGTCGCGCTGGGCACGGTGGCCGATGTCGTGAAGCTCGATGCCAACAACCGGCGTCTGGTCGCGCAGGGCCTGAAGCGGATTCGGGCGGGTGTCATACCGTGCGGACTCGCCAGTCTCTTCGCCGCCGCAGCGCGCCATCCTTCAATGGCGACCACCTTCGACTTCGGCTTCGCACTGGGCCCGCGCATCAATGCGGCCGGACGGCTGGGCGACATGACGGTGGGCATCGAGTGTTTGCTGACCGATGACATGGCACGCGGCGAAGAATTGGCACGATCACTCGACGCCATCAATCGCCAACGGCGAGACATCGAAGGCGACATGCGCGAGCAGGCCATGGAGCTGGTGGACGGCATGTTCGACGAAAGCGAAGAACCGCCACCGGCGATTTGTGTGTTCGATCCGGACTTCCATGAAGGCGTGGTCGGCATCGTTGCCTCGCGCATCAAGGACCGGCTGCACCGTCCCACCTTTGTTTTTGCTGCGAGTCAGGCGCCGGGCAAGGAACATGAACTCAAAGGCTCGGGGCGATCAATTCCCGGATTCCATCTGCGTGACGCGCTCGACCTCGTCGCCAAGCGGCATCCCGGCGTGCTGCTGCGTTTCGGCGGACACGCCATGGCGGCCGGCTGCACGATCGAAGAAGAACACCTCGACGTATTCGAGAACGCACTGGCGCAGGTGGCCCATGAATGGCTGGATGCGCCCACCCTCATGCGGCGGCTCGACACCGACGGACCTCTCGCGCCCGAGTACCTCCGGCCCGATCTGGTGGACACCTTGCACCGTGCCGTCTGGGGTCAGGGCTTCGCCGCGCCAGTTTTCAGCGAAGACGTTGAAATACTCTCGCAGCGACTGGTCGCCGAGAAGCACCTGCAACTCAAGATGAAGCACCAGGGCCAGACGGTCGACGGGATCTGGTTCGGACGCACGGAGCCGCTGCCTTCAAAAGTGAAACTGGCGTTTCGCCTCGATGCCGACGAGTGGCAAGGCGTGCGGAGGGTGCGGTTCCTGGTGGAAGGCGCCGACTATTAGGCTTTGGGCAGCGGGTCAGTGGGCCGTGCGTGCGTGGTCGAGATCGTCGAAATAGTCAAACAGCTTTGCCGCGATAGCCCGCAATTGACTGTCACCCATGGTGTGGGCTCGTGCCAGTTGCCACATCGCGTATTCGCGGTCCCCCAGCATCGATGTCATGCTGACAGGACGGCCATTGGCAGCCATCGATTCCACAAATGCAGAGAGCAGGCCGGTGGGGCAGTAGCGGGCCTCATCCAGCGCTTCGAAGTCATCTGATGCATCAAGCGAGGCCGAGAATCCGGAAGTCCAGTCGGGCTGGTAAGTCGCTACGGTTTGGGTCATGACGCACTCGCTGTTGGTGTGATTCCAATATAGGAGGCGTGCCAGGCAGCAACAGTCAGCAGTTGCGACGAGCTCGTGTGAGGATTGGACCAGAAGATCCTGTAGTGAAAAAGCGGCCACCGGGGCCGCTTTTGTCTGTCAGGCTTGTCGGCCTAGCGAGCAGAACTCACCGTCGTCGTCGCACCAAGACGTTCCTTCGCCTGGGTGACGTGATTGCTGCAAACCATCCACAAGGCGACGATCTGGCCAACGATCAAAGCCCCCAAAAATCCCCACATCAGCTTGTCGCGATGCGAGTCTGACGTCTTCTGGGTGGTTTGGCTTTGCATTTGGCTTGTCTCCGGTTTATGAGGCGATCCTAAGGATGGCTTGCCACCGTGCATATACAGTGAAGGTCGCATAACGACGTAGGACAAGACGAAGTGACGAAGATTCTCAACGCCCGCGAAACGGAGACGCAGCTGCCGTGGACAGCCCTGGTGACGCAGATTCGCGCCGTCCTGGCCGACCCCTCGGTCCGTGTTCCCGAACGCCTCGTGCAGTCCTTGCCGGGAGGCGCAAGCCTGTTCGTAATGCCGGCGCACGACAACGAGTTCGCAATCACGAAACTGATTACCTTCACACCTGCAAATGCAGGCACCACACGCCCGACGATACAGGGCGATGTCATCGTCTTTTCGATAGCGACGGGTGAGCGATGTCTGGTGATGAACGGGCCCGCCGTCACAGCAAGGCGAACGGCCGCCGTATCGCTGCTGGCGGCGCAGGAGTTCGCGCCGAGCAAGGATGGGCCTTTGCTCGTGGTGGGTGCGGGCACGCAGGGCCGCGCACATCTGGACGCGTTCGTGCACGGCCTTTCAATTGGCGAAGTGGTCATCGCTTCTCGCACCGAGGGCAGTGCGCAGGCGCTTGCTGTGTATGCGCGATCCATCGGTCTGAAGGCAAGCGTCACCACGGATGCCAATGCGGCACTTGCAGATTGCCCCCTGGTGGTCACCTGCACACCAGCCAGCGGTGTCGTGCTGCAGGCCATGCCTCGCAGCGATACGTTCATCGCCGCTGTAGGGTCGTTCACGCCAAAAATGGTGGAACTCGGCCCGGATCTGTGCAGGTACTTTGCACAGAACGGCAGCATCGTCGTCGATACACCCGATGCCGTGCATGAGGCCGGCGACCTGCTGCAGGCGGGTCTTGACGTGGCGTCGTTTCCTGCGTTGAAAGACCAGATTGGCAAAGACCTGCCGCGCAAGGGGCCGGTGCTTTTCAAGAGCTGCGGATGGGCCGGCTGGGATCTGGCAGCGGCGCGCACGGCTAACTGAGGGGTCAGTGTGGCGAATACCCAGCCTCGCGCTGGTGGCGCAGCGCCAGAATCACCGCAACGTCTGCCCTGGAGTCGTATCGGTAGAGCGCGACGTATCCGGTCGTGCCGCGAGATATGACGAGTTCGCGCAAATTCCGTTGCACCGGACGACCTACCGCCGGGTGAGTGGCCAGGATTTCCAGCCCGCTGACAATCAGGCCGGCGGTCTTCTTCGACTCATCTGAGAGCGTCGTGGCAAGAAAGTCGACCAGTCGTTCGATGTCAGCCAGCGCCCTTCGGGTAACAACGAGCCGCGTCATCGCGGTTTGAGCAATGTCTGGAGGGTTTTCAGACGCGGCCGCGCCGCCTTCTTGCCTTCTGCCCTTGCGTGCAGCCATGAGATGACCTCTGCCCCGTCATAAGCTTTGCCACTGGACAGCATGTCTTCATAAGAGCGCAGCGCATCATCCACGAATTCATCACGCGCCTCCTGCTCGCCAAGTTGCTGCTCGATTGCCTTGACCATCAGCGCATGTGCTGATGTGCCTTGTCTTTCGGCGAGCAGGTCGATCCGGTGTTTGGTGAATGAATCAATCTTGACGGATAGCGTGGGCATGATGCGGTGTCTCCGTAGGGGCCGGTATTACCATGGTAACACCAATAAACACCCACTGGTGACGGGCCTGGCGCCCTTCGACGCTCAAGGCCAGTGCTAGCATTGAACGTCCCTTCATCAAACGCCTCAATCCCATGCCTCCCAACAATGCTGTCGCCCCCAGCGCCCTGATCGGCTGGCATTCCATGTTCATGGGGGTCGCGCTCCTGGCTTCCGCCCGCTCCAAGGATCACCGCACCCGCAACGGCGCATGCATCGTGACGCCCGATCACCGGATCATTGGCGTGGGCTACAACGGGCTGCCGCGAGGATGCGACGACCAGGACCCGATCTACTGGGCCGATGACGACAACGATCCCTTTCACTCGCGGCACAGCTACGTCGTTCATGCAGAAATCAACGCAACCCTCAATTGCGTCGTGCTGCCGCTGACCAACGCGACGATCTACACCACGCAGTTCCCGTGCCCCCGATGCGCACAGGCCATCATCCAGGCGGGCATCAGGCGCGTGGTTTACCTGCGTGAAAAACAGCATCACGCGAGCGCGAATGCGGCGGCGATGAAGATGTTTGGAGCGAGCGGAGTGGACTGCGAAGCGCTGGAGACGGTAGATGCCGAGGCAAACGACTGGTCGACACGGCTGGGTTCGTATATCGCCAACGAGAAGCCGAGCGAAGACGACGTCTAGCTTATAGCGCGCCTGCAATGTGCGCGCGCGTCACGACCCTGTCATCCCCCAGCACGATCAGCGAGAACAGCAATTCATCCAGGCTGCTGGCCTGTGAAGTCCTGCGCGCAAGAAGCGGAGTCGCCTTCGGATCGAGGACGATGAAATCCGCCTCGCAGCCCGGCTGGAGATTGCCGATCATGCCGCCCAGGCCCATTGCCTGGGCCGCGCCTGCCGTGTGCTGCCACCAGAGGTTCTGCGGCGACAGCGACACGCCCGGTTTGGTCTGCCCCTCGCGCCCCACGTAATACGCGGCCAGCATCGTGTGAAACGGACTGAAGCTGGTGCCGCCGCCCACATCGCTGGCCAGGCCATGCTTGAAGCCTACGCGCTGCGCGCCTTCGTAGTCGAAGAAGCCGCTGCCCAGAAACAGATTGCTGGTCGGGCTCACGGCTGCCGCAGCGCCGGTCGAACGCATCAGCGCGCGATCTTCGTCGTCGAAGTGAATGCAATGCGCATAGATCGCCCGATCGCGTAGCAAGCCGAAGTCTTCGTACACCGACAGGTAGCTGCGCGATTGCGGAAACAGCTCGCGCACCCATTTCACTTCGTCCAGGTTCTCTGCGACGTGCGACTGGATCCACACGTCCGGGTACTTTGCCGCGAGATGGCCTGCTCCTTCGAGTTGCGCCTGCGTGCAACTCGGCGCAAAGCGCGGCGTGATTGCATAACCGAGCCGGTCACGCCCATGCCAGCGCCGGATCAGCGACTCGGTGTCGATGAGGGACTGCTCCGTCTGGTCTCGCACGCCGTCCGGCGAATGCCTGTCCTGCAGCACCTTGCCCGCGATCAGCCGCATGCCGCGCCGCTGCGCCTCGCCTAGCAGCGCATCGACCGAGGCAGGGTGCGAAGTCGCGAAAGCGAGCGCACTCGTCACACCGTGGCGCAACAGTTCATCGATGAAGAACACCGCACGTTCATCCGAATACACGCCATCGGAAAACCGCGATTCATGCGGAAATGTGTAGTTCTCCAGCCAGGGCAAAAGTCCCGCTGCGGGCGAACCGATCACATCGGTCTGCGGAAAGTGAATATGCAGGTCGATGAATCCCGGCGCGACGATGCGGCCGGGAAGGTGCTCTACCGCTACGCCCGCATAGTCGGGTGCCAGATTAATGTAAGGCCCCACCGCACGCACGACCTGTCGGCCCTGCGCATCGGGCCCCACCACCAGCAAGGCGTCCGCGTCATAGACCGCGCGGCCGTCTTCGGCAAACCTCAGGACTGCGGCGCGCCAGGCTCTCATCGGGCTATTTTGCAATCTTTCCCTGCACGCCCGATACGAGATAGTTCATGGAGAGTATTTGCTCGTCAGATAGTGACTGCCCGCGCGAAATCACGGCCTTGCCGTCGTTGTCGGTGATGGGGCCGGCAAATGGCAGGAGCTTGCCCGTTGCAATGTCCTTTTGCCGCGCCAGAGCTTCACGTTGCACCGAAGCCGGAACGCGCGTGCCGAACTCGCCGACGCGAATCATTGACTGCTGCACGCCGCCCCACACCGTGCCCGGCTTCCAGGTCCCGTCCAGGACAGCCTGGGTGCGCCGCGTGTAGTAGTCGCCCCAGTGGTGCGTGACCGCAGCGATCTGAGCATCGGGTCCGGACTTGCGCATGTCCGAGTGATAGGCCACGGCCATCTTGCCGCGCTCTTGCGCAGCGACCATGACCGCGTTCGAGCCGGTATGAAAAGCCATCACATCCGCGTCCTGGTTCATAAGGGTCATGGCCGCGTCGCGCTCTTTCGGGGGATCGAACCAGGCGTTGAGCCACACCACCTTGACCTGCGCTTTCGGATTGACCGAACGCATGCCCAGGGTGAAGGCGTTGATCCCCTGCAGGACTTCGGGAATGGGAAAGCCCGCGACATACCCGGCCACGTGGGTCTTCGTCATACGACCCGCAACGATTCCGGCGAGGTATCGTCCCTCGTAATAGCGGGCATTGGCCGCTGCCACATTCGGCGCGGTCTTGTAGCCGGTGATCGACTCGAACCGGACGTCCGGAAAGTCTTTTGCCACCTTGAGGGTAGGCTCCATATAGCCAAAACTCGGCGTGAAGATCAGCTTGTGGCCGGTTTGCGCGAGGTCCCGTATCACGCGTTCGGCGTCAGCGCCTTCGGGCACGTTCTCGACAAAAGTGGTCTTGACCCTGGCGCCGAGCGAAGCCTCGACGGCCTTGCGCCCGTCGTCGTGCTGGCGTACCCAGCCGGTCTCTGTGACCGGTGCGACATACACGAAGCCCACCTTGAGCGGTTCGACGGCCACGGCTGCTGGCAGGAATGCGGGGAGTGAAGAAAAACAGGCGGCCACGACTGCGGCTGCGAGGTTTTTGTGCATGGTGGTCCTCTACATGGCCCCGGGGTTGAAAAAGAAATCGCCACTGGGGGCACAGTGGCGATGCAGGGATTTTAAGTCACGGATTGCGGCTGACTTCAATCACCGTCGGTTTCACTGCGGCTCCAGTGTGGATTGGTGCGCCCAGCGGGGCGGGTTCAGCTGCAAGGGTCGGTACTGCACCTGCGCCCACTGGTCCTTCATGTCCCGATAGCGGTCGCTGAAGACGAGACCGCTCTGCCCTGTCTGGTAGATGAACTGCGACCGCTCCGGATCGGCCAGGTCGAAGATCGTGCGCATGCTGGCCGCGTGCCGGTTGGCAAAAGGCATCTTCGTGTCATTGGCCCAGTACTGACCGACATTCACCGTCCACGGATCCCCCGCAGTAGGCACTGACACGTCGAAATAAGTCGCGAGCGACGGGACATTGCCCAATGGCCGGTGCGCCGACAGCGCAGGATGCGCACGGCCCCAGCGCCATGCGGCCACCTCGTTGCCCTGCGCCGCAGCGATGCGATCCAGCGCGCGGCTCAGTGCGCGCGACGATTGCTCCGCGCAGCCCACGGGCGCGCACCAGAACGTACCCACCTGCGGGTCGAGCAATATCAGCTCGAGCGCAGCGCGAAACGTCCGCTTGCCGTAGAGAGCCTTGAATTTCGCCTCACCGATGCGCGGTATGACGAGGCCACGTGTCAACTCGTCGGCCCAATAGGAAAAGATCAGGGGAGCGGCCATTTCGGCGCGCATGTTGCCGTCAAACACCTTGAACTGGTCCATCGCTGCAGGCGCGAGCGGATGGGTGCTGGCGGTCGCCTTGAAAAAGGGCAACAACTTCAGCGTAGCCGGCGACAGCGTGTCGGCTTGGACGTCGCTCATAGTCTGGGCCGTGTGCTTGTTCTGCGCGCCGAGCAAGGTCTCGATCCGGTCGAAGCGCTCAGGCGTGGCCCAGTCGGCGCCCATGAACCGGGGGAAGTCCGCTGCGTGAATGCGCTGGTTCGCGGTCGCATGCCAGCCCCTGGCTTCGATGTCGGCATGATCCACGCGCGGGTTCTCGCTTTCCGCGATCCAGCCGGTCCAGTCGTACCTTGCATCCCATCCCGGTGCCGGCGCCATGCCGCGCAAGTCGTTGCCTGGTCCGCGCACCGGGACGCGGCCCACGGCCTGGTAGGCGGTTTTGCCGCCGGTGTCGGCAGCCACCAGGTTCTGCATCGGCGAGTGATAGTTCGCATAGGCCGCGAGCAGCTCGTCCACGGTCTGCGCGGTGTTGCCATCGATGCCAGCCGCCAGGGTCTGGTTCTCCGGATCGAGTGCAGACCATCGCAATGCCAACGCGAACTTGCGCGTGTCCAGCACGTTGGCGTAACCCGCATTGGCATCGCTCATCACGGGACCGTGTCGCGTGGTTCGCACCACGAGCTTCTCGTCGGGCTGACCCTTGACGCGTATCGTTTCCTCGCGCGACCCGAACTGCGCCCAGCCGGTCGGGGTTCGATACTGCGTCGGGTTGTCGGGGTTGATCTGTTCCAGGTACAAATCCTGAACATCAGGGCCGGTATTAGTCACGCCCCAGGAGACGCCGGCAGTGCGCCCCAGCACAACCGACGGCAGTCCGGGAAACGTGGCACCGATCACATCGACCGGCTTGCCGCCGGATTGCCCGGCCGGCGCCTTGATGCGCGCGAAATACCAGATCGCGGGCGCCGACAGACCCAGGTGGGGATCGTTGGCCAGCAGGGGCTTACCGGTCTGGGTGCGTGAACCATGCACGACCCAGTTGTTGGAGCCTATGCCCTCCAGATGGCCCAGGCCCTGCGTCCAGCGGTCCAGGTCCGGCATGGAGGCGACCAGCGATGAGGATGTGGTGTCGAAGGGCCGCGACGCCGTCTTCGCATCGGCCGGACGATAAACGCCAAGACCCTTGTACAGCGCAGCCAGGTCCACCGACGTCGCCGGTGCTTCGCCCGGATAAGGCGGCATCAGCTGCCAGAGCTGCGCCGTGTCCAGCCGCTGCAACGCCGAAAACCGCGCGAACTCGGTACCCCAGTTGCCGCCCAGATCCAGTGCCATCATGATCGCCCAGCCCAGACTGTCCTGCGGTGTCCACTCGCCCGGCCTGGTGCGCAGCAAATGAAACTCGGGCGGCAACGCCTGCGAGCTTGTCGTATGAAAGCTGTTGATGCCGCCGACATAGGCTTTCACCAGTTCCTGCGTCTGCGGCCCCATGCGCTCCCATTGCGACTGTGCGGCCCGCAGGATGCCCAGCTTGCGCATCGTGCGGTCGGTGTCGAGCGTCGACTGGCCGAACAACTCGCTCAACTCGCCATGCATCACGCGCCGGTTGAATTCGAGTTGCCAGCCGCGCTCTTGCGCGTGCACATAACCCAGGGCGAAGTAGGCATCGGCCAGGCTTTGCGCATCGATGTGCGTCACATCAGATTCATCCCGCCTGACCTGCACCGGGGCCTTCAGGCCCTGCGCCTTGATCTGTCCGTCGAGCGTGGGATGCGCGCGCCACACATACGTTGCGGCGACGAGCGCTGTCATCAAGACGAGCGCAACGATTCCCAGCAACGTGAACTTCAACACGCGCATGGCTAGTCTCCTTGGATCGTGAACTGCAACTCCGCGGCGGGTGCTGTCCAGTACGGCGCAGTACCAACCCCCGCGCCCATGCTATTCGAAAGCGTCGAACGTTGCGTCGAGCAGTTCTGCGTACCGGCGCTTTTGCTTAGCGTCAACGAAGCTCGCATCGAAGCTGTTGCGGGCAAGCTGCCAGGCATGCTGCGCATCGAGACCGGTCGCCGCGAAGGTCTGCAGGAAGTTGTCGTTCATGTACCCGCCGAAGTACGCGGGGTCGTCGGAGTTCACCGTCGCGACCAGGCCCGCGTCAAGCAGCTGACGCAGGTTGTGCTGTTCGAGCTGCGGGAAGACGCACAACTTGAGATTGGACAACGGGCAGACGGTGAGCGGAATGCGGTCTTGCGCCAGACGCCTCATCAGCGCCGCATCTTTCGTGGATTGCACACCATGGTCGATGCGCTCGACCTTCAACACATCGAGCGCGGCCCAGACATATTCAGGGGGACCTTCTTCACCGGCATGCGCGACAAGATGAAGGCCCAGTTCGCGACACCGGGCAAACACCTTCGCGAACTTCTCGGGCGGATGACCCATCTCGCTGGAGTCAAGACCCACGCCGATGAACTTGTCCAGGTAAGGCATCGCCGCTTCCAGCGTCTCAAATGCCTCCTGCTCGCTTAGATGCCGAAGGAAACACAGGATCAGGGAAGCATCGACACCCAGCGCTGCCCTGGCCTCAGTGCAGGCGCGATGCAGGCCGTTGATGACGACGCCCATATCGACCCCGCGCGCCGTGTGGGTCTGCGGGTCGAAAAAGATTTCGGCATGCACGACGTTGTCAGCCGCAGCGCGCTGCAGATACGCCCAGGCCATGTCGTGAAAGTCCGCTTCGGCCAGCAGCACGCTTGCGCCAGCGTAATAGATGTCGAGAAAGCTTTGCAGGTTGCTGAACGCATAAGCGCGCCGCAGTTCCTCGACACTCGAATAAGGAATGGCCACGCGGTTGCGCGCGGCCATTGCAAAGATCAACTCGGGCTCGAGCGAGCCCTCGATGTGGATATGAAGCTCCGCCTTGGGCATGCGGCGCAAAAGCTCCGGCAGCCGGTCGGTCGGAACCTTCCTGTCCCTGGGTTCAGTCATGCCCGAATTGTCGTTCTTCGGTGAATGCCGTTACTTCTTCGCGCCGGGCACCTTGCCCTCGACGCCCTTGACGTAAACGCTCATGCCGCCCAGGAACTTGTCGTCGGCCACCGTATCCTTGGCGATCAGTTCCTTGCCGGTGTTGTCGGTGATAGGGCCCTTCCAGATCTGGAACGAGCCGTCTTTCAGGCCGGCCCTGATCTCGTCGATGCGCTTTTTGGTGTCGTCCGGCACGTCGGCTGCGATGGAAACCATGTCGATTGCACCTTCCTTGACGCCCCACCAGACCTGCCCCGTAGTCCACTTGCCTTCTAGCGCATCGCGGGTCGCCTTCAGGTAGTACGGTGCCCAGTTGATGATGGCCGATCCGAGGTGGGCCTTGGGGCCGTAAGCGGTCATGTCGCTGTCCCAGCCAAAGGCACGCTTGCCCATCTTTTCAGCCGTCTGCAACACGGCCGACGAATCGGTGTTCTGGAACAGAACGTCTGCACCGCCGTTGATCAGCGCCGTAGCCGCCTCGGTTTCCTTGGACAGGTTGAACCACTCGTTCACCCACACCACCTTGGTCTTGACCTTTGGATTGACCGACTGTGCGCCGAGCGTGAAGCTGTTGATGTTGCGCACGACTTCAGGAATCGGAATGGAACCCACAACGCCCAGCGTGTTGTTCTTGGTCATCTTGCCTGCGATGACGCCCGCCATGTACGCGCCTTCGTAGGTGCGGCTGTCATAGGTGCGCAGGTTCTCGGATGTCTTATAGCCTGTGGCGTGCTCGAACTTCACGTCCTTGTGATCGGCGGCGACCTTGAGCATCGGCTCCATGTAGCCGAACGTCGTGCCGAAGATCAGCTTGTTACCCTGGCCGACCATGTCGCGAATCACGCGTTCTGCATCGGCGGACTCGGGCACCTTCTCGACGAAACTCGTGACGACCTTGTCCCCGAATTCCTTCTCGATCGCCTTGCGGCCATTGTCGTGAGCGAAGGTCCAGCCGCCGTCACCCACCGGGCCGACATAGGCAAACGCGATCTTCAGCGGGTCTGGCTTGGGCGCCGGTGCAGGCGCCGCTGCCGTCGGTGCGGGCGCAGGAGCGGGCGGCGGTGGTGGCTCGGTCTTGCTACAGGCCGCCAGGCCGGCAACCAGCGCCGTCAGAGCGGCAGCCTTGAACATCGAACGCTTCTTCAGGTCAGTCATGGGTAGTCCTTCTCCGCAGAGGTATGGCAAAAACAATCGGCGTAAAACGGGTGATTATGAGCCGGGATAAAACGGTTTTCCAAGGGACGCGGGCATGTTCGCGCGGATCCACGCGGGGTTACGCGAAATCAGTGCCAGCACCACGATCGTCGCGAGATAAGGAAGCATCGTGAGGAACTGGCTGGGGATGTCCACACCCGACGCCTGGAAGTGAAACTGCAGCATCGTCACGCCGCCAAACAGGTAGGCACCCAGAAGAACACGCGCTGGCCGCCAGGTGGCAAACGTCGTCAGCGCAAGCGCGATCCAGCCCTTGCCCGCAGCAATACCTTCAACCCACAGGGGTGTATAGATGATGACCAGATACGAGCCCGCCAGACCGCAAAGCGCTCCGCCCGCGATTACGGCGAGCAGACGGATGCGTCGCACCGGATAGCCCAGCGCATGAGCCGACTCCGGGGACTCGCCCACCGAACGCAGCACCAGACCCGTGCGCGACTTGTAGAGAAACCAGATCAGCCACGCCACGAGTGCGATCGCGATGTAGACCATCGGGTGCTGCCTGAAGAGCGCGGGTCCGATCAGCGGAATGTCACCGAGCAAGGGAATCGAGAAGTGCGGACGCTCAGGCAACTTTTCCTGCACGTACCTGATTCCGGCAAAGGCGGAGAACCCCGCGCCAAACAGGCTGAGCGCAAGGCCCGTCGCGTACTGGTTGGTGTTGAGCCAGATCACCAGCACGCCGAATACGGCCGCGAGCAGCGCGCCCGCCCCCATTCCCGCAGCGAAACCCAGCCAGTCGCTCCCGGTATGGACCACGGTGACGAAACCCGCCAGTGCCGCGCAGAGCAGCATGCCTTCCGCGCCGAGGTTGACGATGCCCGCCTTCTCGTTGACAAGAAGCCCCAGCGCCGCAATGGCCAGCACGGTACCCGCGTTGAGCATGGCCGCAAACAGCAGCGAATACGCTTCCATCAGCGCGCCTCCTTCGTGATGGGTGCTGCCCTGAACCGCACCCGGTAGGCGATCAGCGTGTCGCAGGCCAGCAAAGTGAACAAGAGCAGTCCCTGAAACACGCCGGTGAGCGATTTGGGCAAGCCCAGACGCGACTGCGCCAGCTCACCGCCGATATAGAACATGCTCATCAAAATGGCGGAAAACACCATGCCCACCGGATGCAGCCGTCCCACGAAGGCCACGATGATTGCTGCGAATCCATAGCCCGCAGGAACATACGGCGTGAGCTGGCCGATGGGTCCTGCAACTTCAAGCGCGCCCGCGAGTCCCGCCGCACCGCCGGACGTGAGCAACGCCACCCACAAGGCCTTGCGCGATGAGAACCCGGCGTAGCGCGCCGCAGCAGGTGCAAGGCCCCCGACCTGCTGCGCGAACCCGGCACGCGTCCTGAAAAGAAAAATCCACAGCGCCACTGCGCCCACCACCGCAATGAGCAGACCGATGCTCACGCGTGAGCCCTGCATCAGCCGCGGAATCTGAGTCACTGGCGCAAACGTCGCGGTCTGTGGAAAGTTGTAGCCGCCCGGGTCTTTCCACGGCCCGAATACGAGATAGGCCAGCACCTGGTTCGCCACGTAGACCAGCATCAGACTCACCAGGATTTCGTTGGCGTTGAACCGGTCCCGCAGGAGCGCGGTGATCCCGGCCCAGACCATACCGCCCACGATGCCTGCAAGAATGATCGCGATCACGATCCAACGGCCCGTATCCTTGTCGGCGAGCAACGCCACTCCGCCCGCAAAGACAGCACCGATGATGAACTGCCCTTCGGCGCCGATGTTCCACACGTTGGATCGAAAGCAGACGGCCAGACCCAGCGCAATGATGAGAAGCGGCGTGGCCTTCACCATCAATTCGCCGAGCGCGTACGGCGTCTTGATCGGCTCCCAGAAGAAAACCTGAAGACTGCTCACCGGGTCCTTGCCCAGCGCGGCGAACAGGATCACGCCAATGATCACCGTGATCACCAGCGCCAGCAGCGGCGAGCCGATGCTCCAGAAGCGCGAAGGTTCGGGGCGCGGTTCGAGCTTAAGCACGCTGCGGCTCCGCTTGGGCATCCTGCGCATCCCCTTGCGCCCCGTGCGCATCCCATAACCCGCTCATCCACTCTCCGATCTGCGACACGGTGGCCTGAGCGCGAGGAATCGAAGGCGACAGCTTGCCCTTGGCGATGACATGCAGGCGGTCACTGATCTCGAACAGCTCCTCAAGTTCTTCGCTGACGACCAGCACCGCGCAGCCTGCATCGCGCAGGGCCAGAATCTCGCCGCGAATCTGCGCCGCCGCGCCCACATCCACACCCCAGGTCGGCTGCGACACGATCAGCAGTTTCGGATTGGCATCGATCTCGCGGCCCACGATGAACTTCTGCAGGTTGCCGCCCGACAGCGACTTGGCCGCCGCATCCGGACCGCCCGCTTTCACGTTGAAACGGTCGATCACGCTCAAGGCCTGCTTCTGCAATGCCTTGACGTTGATCCATCCCGAACGCGAAATCGCCTCGGTGCGCGTGAGCATCAGGTTCTGCGCGAGCCCGAGGGTCGGCACCGCACCCCGGCCCAGGCGTTCCTCCGGCACGAAGTGCACGCCCAGCGCCCGGCGTCTCGAAGGGCCGAGTCTTCCGGCGGCCGTGCCGAAAACCTGGACAGCTTCTGCCCTGGCGCGTGAATCCTCGCCGGAGAGCGCATAAAGAAGCTCCTTCTGGCCGTTGCCCGAGACGCCTGCAATACCAACGACCTCGCCGGCGCGCACATCCAGATTCACGCCAACCAGATCGACACCGAACTGATCCTCGCGCGGCAGGCTCAGATCACTCACCCGCAGAACCACCTCGCCCGCTGCACGGTCTACGTGTTCCAGCAAAGGCGGCTCCGCGCCGATCATGAGGCGGCTGAGCGACGCATTGCTTTCCTCCTGCGGATTGCAGACGCCTGTGACCTTGCCGCCGCGCAGCACGGTGCATGCGTTGCACAGCTCACGGATTTCATGGAGCTTGTGGCTGATGTACAGGATGCTGCAGCCTTCGCTGGCCAGCTGCTTGAGCACGACGAAGAGCTTTTCGACAGCTTGCGGAGTCAGCACCGAAGTCGGTTCATCCAGGATCAGCAACTTGGGGTTCGTGAGCAGCGCGCGGATGATCTCGACGCGCTGCATTTCGCCGACGGAAAGCGTATGCACCGGACGCCCCGGATCGATGTCCAGCCCGTACTGCGCAGCCTTGGCCGTGATGCTGCGCGCGACTTCAGCCAGCGACAGCCGCTTGTCCAGGCCCAGCCAGACATTTTGCGCAACGGTGAGCGAATCGAACAGGCTGAAATGCTGGAACACCATGCTGATGCCCAATGCCCGCGCTTCCTGCGGATTGCGGATGTGCACGGGCTGGCCGTTCCAAAGCACGCTGCCCTCGTCGGGCTTGACCGAGCCGTAGATGATCTTCATGAGCGTGGACTTGCCAGCGCCGTTCTCGCCGAGCACCGCATGTGTTTCGCCGGCATGGACTGCAAGTGAAACGTCGCTGTTGGCGATGACTGCGGGATAGCGCTTGGTGATGTGGGCGAGCTGAAGGCGGGCGGCCTGTGCCGCCATACCTGAACTTGCGGTCATTGGTTCGGCTGTCATTGACGGGGCTCCGCAGCCTTCATGCCGCCTTCCCCATTGCGCTGGCCGCTTCCTTCACCTGCCCTCGCAACCACTGCGCCGAGGCCGAAGCGTGGCTGCGCTCGTGCCACAGCTGGTAGTACGTCAGTTGCGGGAAAGTGATCGGGCATTCGAGGATTCTCACTGGCAATCGGCTTGTGAAACGTTCGCAGTACTGCCGGCCGGTGGTGAGCACGAGCAAGCTCGATGCCACCATCGCCGGAATCAACCCGAAGTGCGCGCAGCGAGCCGTGATGTTGCGAACCAGCCCCTGCGACTCCAGGAACTCATCAATCACGCCCTTCGCGCCGGGATGGGTGGGGGTGGGTGCGATGTGTTCGGCTTCGAGCCAGCTCTCGGCCGTCCACGGCTTGCGGGTCGCGGGGTGATCAGTGGCCACCAGGCACACCACGTCGTCAGAAAAAAGCTTGCCCAGATGCAGGTCGTCCGGTGGCTGGGTCCAGTTGCCGATCACCACATCGATCTCGCCTTGCGCCAGGTGCACCTGATAGTCCGAATCGCCCGAGAGCGGATGGACTTCGATTTGGCATAGCGGAGCACGCGACTTGATCTGCGAAACCAGCTGCGGCAGGAACTGCGGGTTGAGATAGTCGCTGGCTGCCACGCGAAAGGTGTGCGATGACGTTTGCGGATCGAAGCCGCGTGCGCCGGAAAACATGACTTCAGCGGCACGAAGAATGCTGGCACTGGGCTCGATCATGCGAAGCGCCGCGTCGGTGGGCACCATGCCGGCGCCGGAACGCACCAGCAGGGGATCCCCCGCCAGCTCGCGCAGCCGTTTCAGTGCGGCCGACACGGCAGGCTGGTGCATCCCCAGGCGGATGGCGGCGCGCGAGACACTGCGTTCGGTCAGCACGGTGTGAAGGACCCTGATCAAATGAAGGTCGATCTTGTCGAAAAGCGCCTGGTCTCTCATACGGCGGCCTGCATTCTTCTCATATAGCCGCCGTTATGGCGATGGGTCGACCTCTGCCTAACCTCAAAGCTTCTACTGAACGCCATCTTTGGACCATACTGATTTCATGCAAGGAAAGACGATCCGTTTCATGCGCAGCGGCAAGCTTGTGTCGCTGGGCAATGTACCACCCGACCGCACGCTGCTGGAAGTGCTGCGCGAGGATTTGGCCTGCACCGGCACCAAGGAAGGCTGCGGCGAAGGCGACTGCGGCGCCTGCACGGTCGTGCTGGGGCAGGCCGAGGGCGACAGAATCAGCTACCGCGCCATCAACAGCTGCATCCGGCTCGCGCATTCGGTGGATGGCCTGGCGCTCTGGACGGTGGAAGACCTTGTGGCTGACGATGGTTCGCTCCATCCGGCGCAGGAAGCAATGGTTGCGTGCCACGGTTCCCAATGCGGCTTCTGCACCCCGGGCTTCGTGATGAGCCTGTTCGGCATGTACCAGAACCATGTTTGCCAGGGCCGCGCCATCACCCGCGAACTGGCACAGGAAGAGCTTTCGGGCAACTTGTGCCGATGCACCGGCTACCGGCCGATCTTCGATGCTGCGCAGGCGATGCAGCAACTGCCCAGCCCGCGAGTGGATGAATCTGCATTGCTGGCGCAGTTGCGAGCGATCGAGCCGCAGTCATCGGCCAGCTACATGCAGCCGGACAACCTGCAATCGCTGCTGGCCCTGCGCGCAGCCCATCCGTCAGCGCAACTGGTCGCGGGTTGCACGGATGTCGGCCTGTGGGTGACCAAATTGCACCGGCAGTTCGCCCAGGTACTTGACGTGACCCGCGTGAGTGAATTGCGCCGCATCGAGACCTTCGAAAATCACATCGCAATCGGCGCCGCAGTTCCCCTGCAGGATGCGTTCAATGCGCTGATAGCCGATTGGCCACAACTCAAGACGTTCGCCAATCGCTTTGCCGGCTTGCCTATCCGCAATTCCGCAACGCTGGGCGGCAACGTCGCGAATGGGTCGCCCATTGGCGATTCGATGCCGTTGCTGATCGCACTTGGCGCGCACGTCGTGCTCTTGAGTGTGCGTGGCCATCGCGACATGCCCATCGAAGATTTCTACACCGGCTATCGCAAGAACCTGCTGGCAGCGGACGAGGTGCTCGCCTGGATCAAGGTACCGAAGACGCAGGCAGGGCAATTCTTGCGCGCCTACAAGATTTCCAAACGGTTCGACGACGACATCTCGGCGGTCTGCGTGGTCGTGAACATGACGCTTCAGGATGGAAATGTCGAGCGCATCTCCATCGGTGCCGGTGGTGTCGCTGCCACGCCCGTGCGCGCCGTCAGGACCGAATCGGCGCTTCGCGGCAAGCGCTGGACGGCCGGGACGGCAGCCATCGCGTCGGCCTCGTTGCGAGCTGAATTCGAACCGATCACCGACATGCGCGCCTCGGCTGCCTATCGCAGCGAAGTGCTCGGCAACCTGATGCAGCGTTTCTGGCTGGAAAGCCAGGGCAACGCGCGCATCAACCTGGAAGACATCAGCGTACTTCCGGGGAATGCAGCGGCAGGAGCAGGGACTTGGGCATGAACCGGCGCGACAAGGAATTCACTGCCGCAACCGGTGGCGGACCGGGCGGCGCAGCAGATGCAGGCGAGCGCAATATTGCGCCGGCCACCGATTCTCCGCACCCACCTGCCGCTTGCGGACCGGCCAGCGGCGTCTCGCGTCCGCACGAAAGCGCACGGGCGCAGGTTGCAGGCAGTGCCACCTACATCGACGACATACCCGAGGTCAAAGGCACCTTGCACGCCGCACCCGTCTTGTCGAATGTGGCGCATGGCCTGCTGCGTGGAGCCGATACGACTGCCGCATTGCAGATGCCCGGCGTGCACGGTGTCGTTCTTGCAAGCGACATTCCTGCCGACGGCATGCTGGCGACTTTTGTGCACGATGAACCAGTGCTTGCCAGGGACAAGGTCGAACACATCGGACAGGTCGTCGCGCTCGTCGTAGCCGAAACCGTGATGCAGGCCCGGCGCGCGGCGCGCAAGGTCGTGCTCGACATCACGCCATTGCCCGCGATCCTTTCGCCGCGCGATGCCCATGCGGCGCAAAGCTACGTGCTGCCGCCGGTGACCGTCAGGCGCGGAGACGCCGACAGTGCGATGAAGCAATCGAGGCATGCGCTCACCGGCCAACTCGAAGTCGGCGGACAGGAACATTTCTATCTCGAAGGGCAGGTGGCCTATGCACTGCCGCTCGAACAGAACCAGTGGTGGATTCATTCGAGCACGCAGCATCCCGGCGAGGTCCAGCACTGGGTGGCCCATGCGCTCGGGCTCGAGAACAACGCGGTGACCGTAGCGTGCAGGCGCATGGGCGGCGGCTTCGGCGGCAAGGAAACGCAGGCCGGTCAGGTCGCAGTCTGGGCTGCGCTGGCGGCCAACAAGTTCAAGCGGCCCGTCAAGATGCGGCTGGACCGCGACGACGATTTCCTCATCACCGGCAAGCGGCATCCGTTTGCCTACGACTACACCGTCGGCTTCGACGACCAGGGGCTCATCACGGCGTTCAAGCTCACGATGCTGGCCAACTGCGGCTTCTCGGCGGATCTTTCGGGCCCTGTTGCGGACCGGGCGATTTTTCACTCGGACAACGCGTACTTCCTCTCCGACGTAGAGATCGTCTCGTATCGCTGCAAGACGAACACGCAAAGTCACACGGCGTTTCGCGGGTTCGGTGGGCCTCAGGGCGTGATCGTGATCGAGACCATCCTGGGCGACATCGCGCGCAAGCTGGGACTCGATGCATTCGATGTGCGGATGCGCAACCTGTACGGCACGACCGATCGCAATGTCACGCACTACCAGATGAAGGTCGAGGACAACATCCTCGCGCCCCTGATGACCCAGCTGGAGCAGACCTCGTCCTACCGCGAGCGCCGGTTGGCCATCGAACTCTGGAACGCCACGACTCCCGTCATCAAGCGCGGCATCTCGATCACGCCGGTGAAGTTCGGTATCAGCTTCACCGCCACCTTCTTCAACCAGGCCGGCGCGCTGGTGCATGTGTACACCGATGGCAGCGTGCAGGTGAACCACGGTGGCACCGAGATGGGACAGGGGCTCAACACCAAGATCGCGCAGATCGTCGCCGATGAACTCGGCGTTCCGTTCGAACGCGTGCGCTCCACCGCAGCCGACACCAGCAAGGTGCCCAATGCTTCGGCCACGGCGGCTTCCAGCGCGACCGACCTCAACGGCCGGGCCGCGCAGTACGCTGCCCGCAATGTTCGCGACAACCTCGCCGCTTTCGTGAGCGGCATGGATGGTTGCGGAGCAGGCGCCGTGTCCTTCGCAGGGGGCAAGGTCACCACGCCGAAGTCCACGCGCAGTTTTGATGAAGTGGTGAAGACCGCCTACGCCAACCGCATCCAGTTGTGGAGCGATGGCTTTTATCGCACCCCCAAGATTCACTACGACAAGACGACGCTCACGGGTCGCCCGTTCTATTACTTTTCTTACGGCGCGGCGTGTAGCGAGGTGGCGATCGACACCCTCACGGGTGAGAGCCGCGTGCTCAAGATCGACATCCTGCACGACGTGGGCACGAGCCTGAACCCCGCCATCGACATCGGTCAGATCGAAGGCGGCTTCATACAGGGCATGGGCTGGCTCACCACCGAGCAGCTGGTGTGGAACGACAAGGGCCTGCTCACCACCCACGCACCGAGCACATACAAGATTCCGGCCACGGGAGACATTCCTGCGCACTTCAGGATCGCCCTATGGCACGAGCCCAATCGCGAAGACAACGTCGGCGGCAGCAAGGCAGTCGGCGAGCCGCCCTTGATGCTCGCGATCAGCGTGTGGGAGGCGTTGCGCGATGCAGTGGCGGCAGCGCGTCCAACGGGCAGCCCGGTGGACATGGAAGCGCCGGCTACGGCAGAGAACGTTCTGAAGGCGGTGCAGGCTACCTCGCAAACTGAAAATGCGGTGAATAAGCCGATATTCACCGCATAAATCGCGGAGAATACCCACTCACACGGCGATTAGCCCTACAATCTCCGCATGACACGCGGCGAATATCGCTATATCTGGCAACGTCCCGACTGGCCCGAGTGGAAAGTCGATCGCACGGCACTGGCGCGGCTCCTGGCTGAAGTGCACCAGTCGCAAGGTCATCTGCTGGGTCGCCTGACCCACCTTGGATTGACCTCACGCGAAGAAGTGTCGCTTCGCGCCCTGACCGACGACGTCATCAAAACCAGCGAGATAGAAGGCGAGCTGCTCAACCCCGACACGGTCCGCTCGTCGCTCGCGCGCAGGCTCGGCGTCGACATCGGGGCGCTGGCTCCGGCCGACCGCCACGTCGATGGCATCGTCGAGATGGTGCTCGACGCCACCGGCAATCACGCCCAGCCCCTCACTGCGGAGCGCCTCTTCGGATGGCATGCGGCGCTCTTTCCCACGGGCCGCAGCGGCATCGCGCGCATTCGCACCGGCGCCTGGCGAAACGATGCGAGCGGACCGATGCAGGTCGTCTCCGGCGCGCTTGGCAGGGAGAAGGTCCACTTTGAAGCCCCACCCGCCGGCAAGCTCAAGTCGGAGATCAAAACCTTTCTCGCCTGGTTCAACGTCGATTCGCTAGAAGACGACGTGATCAAGGCGGGCCTGGCTCACCTGTGGTTCGTCACGCTGCATCCGTTCGACGATGGCAACGGCCGCATCTCGCGCGCGATCGGCGACATGGCACTTGCACGCGCCGAGCGTTCGGGTGAACGTTTCTACAGCCTGTCCGCGCAGATCCAGCGGGAGCGTAGCGACTACTACAAGCTGCTGGAGCAAATCCAGAAAGGCACGATGGATGCCACGCCCTGGCTCGACTGGTTTCTCGGGTGTCTGCTGCGTGCGCACCGCGCCGCCGACACGGCGCTCGACACAACGCTCAGCAAGGCAACCCTGTGGCAACGCTGGTCCGACGTGCCGATGAACGAGCGGCAGATCAAGGTGCTCAATCGCCTGCTCGATGGCTTCGAAGGAAAGCTGACAAGCAGCAAATGGGCGGCGCTTGCGAAATGTTCGGCGGATACGGCCCTGCGCGACATCAACGAACTGCTGTTGCGTGGCGTGCTGAAGAAGTCGGATTCCGGAGGCCGCAGCACGAGTTATGAGCTGGCGTAGCAAAATTGCCCACCATGACCATCGCACCCGAAATCACCAGGGCCTTCTGCCCCACCGGACGCCTGCGCGCGTCCATCAATCTGGGCAATCCGATTCTTGCGCGGCGAGCTGCCGATGATTCGGCACAAGGTGTCTCGGTTGACCTTGCGCGCGGATTCGCAGAGCGCCTGGGGGTCGAACTGGAGCTCGTGGTCTTCGAGACGGCAGCCGCATCTGTCGAAGCAGTCACCACGCAAGGCGCCGATATCGGCTTCTTCGCCATCGACCCGAAGCGTGGCGAGCACATCGCGTTCACGCCGCCCTATGTGCTGATTGAAGGCTGCTACATGGTTCGCAACGATTCTCCCGTGCAAGCCAATGAGGAAGTCGACGTGCAGGGTCGCACCGTGGTGGTCGGACAAGGCAGCGCCTACGACCTCTACCTCTCGCGCGAGATCAGGCAAGCGACGCTGGTGCGCGCGCCCTCCTCTCCCGCCGTGGTGGACACATTCCTCTCACAGCACGCCGACGTGGCAGCAGGCGTGAAGCAGCAGCTTGAAGCCGACGCGGCGCGCCTGGGCGGCATGCGCCTCTTGCCGGGGCGCTTCATGGTGATCCGGCAGGCGATGGGGTGTCCGCGCAACCGCGGTGATGCTGCGGCGGCGGCACTCTCCAACTATGTGCAGGAAATGAAAGCCAGCGGCTTTGTGGCGAAGGCGCTGGCCCGGCACGGGGTCGAAGGCGCAGCGGTCGCGCCCCGGTGATTCACTTCAAACCTCCAGCTCATGTGTTTCAGTGCTGCCCTCGTACGACCTTGTCATGCACAGGGTACGCACCCCGCGTGTGCACCCGGCATTGCGCCTACAAATGTTACAACCGTGTCCGACACGGCATGTCGCCAAATGGTCGCGCTTGCTCACGCGCCCTGCCTACAACGCGATGCCGCCCCGCCCAGCAATATACGATGCATGAAAGTCCTCAACCTCATCCACGTGACCATCGCCCAGGCGTTCTATAGCTGGGCCATGAGAGAAATCAACCCCCTGCATCCGGACCTGCCGCGCATCATGCTGCGGCAAAAAGAGCTGTCTGACAAAGCCAATCGAATCATGGCTGTGTGATCGGATCAACCTGCTGCGCGCAAGATGCCGAGCACCAGTTCATGCCGCCACCCTTGAGCTTGAGCATCGGCGAGAATTTTCAGGTGTCCTGGGCGACAAGCAACTCAGTAACAGTCATGCGTGGCGTCTTTCCATTGACCTGCCGCGCCTTGCGGCCGCTCAGCCGCGCAGGTGGCAAGCCACCCAGTGCCCGGGCTCTTTTTCTTCCAGCGGCGGCACTTCGCTGCTGCAGATCGGATGCTTCGCGATCGGGCAACGTGTATGAAAGCGGCAGCCGGTCGGCGGATTGATCGGGCTGGGCACATCGCCCTGCAACCGGATGCGCTCGCGTCGCACCGACGGATCGGGGATTGGCACAGCCGACAGCAGCGCCTCGGTGTAGGGATGCAGGGGGTTGGCGTAGAGCTCCCGCGAAGGCGCAATCTCGGCCACCTTGCCCAGGTACATCACGGCCACGCGATCGCTGAAATGCTCGACCACCGACAGATCGTGCGCGATGAACATGTAGGTGAGCTGCAGCTGCTCCTGCAGGTCTTCGAGCAGGTTGATGACCTGCGCCTGCACCGACACGTCGAGCGCCGACACCGGCTCATCACACACCACCAGCTTCGGATTCACGGCGAGCGCGCGCGCGATGCCGATGCGTTGCCGTTGCCCACCCGAAAACTCGTGCGGATAGCGGCGCATGTGATCCGGACTCAAGCCCACCAGCGTGAGCAACTGCGCGATGCGGTCACGATACTCACCAGGCGCCTGATGCAGCTTGTGGATCGTCAGCGCCTCGCCAATGATCGAGCCCACCGTCATGCGCGGGTTGAGCGATGCATACGGGTCCTGGAAAATGATCTGCATGTCGCGGGCGAGCGCACGTAACTCGTCCTTGCCCATCGCGGTGACGTCCTTGCCTTCAAACCACACTTCACCCGAGGTCGGCTCGATCAGGCGCAAGATGCAGCGGCCCGTCGTGCTTTTGCCGCAGCCCGACTCACCCACCACGCCCAGCGTTTCGCCGGCTGCAATTTCAAAGCTCACGCCATCGACGGCATGGACTTTGTCCACCTGCCGCGAGAACAATCCACCCTTGACCGGGAAATGCTTGACCAGGTCGCGGACTCTCAGAAGCGGCTCGGTCATGCGACCACCTCTGCAACGGCCAGTTCGGCAATTTCTTCGGCGCGAATGCAGGCCACCTTGTGGCCGTTATCCAGTTCGCGCAGCGGCGGCGTGGCCGCGACGCAAGCGGCAATTGCGTACTTGCACCGCTGCGCAAAGCGGCAACCTTCAGCCGGGTCGATCAGCTTGGGCACGCTGCCCGCAATAGACTCCAGCCGCGTGCGATGCATCGCCGCACGGTCGATGCGCGGGATCGAACGGATCAGGCCCTGCGTGTAGGGATGGCGGGGACGCGCGAACAGCTCTGTTGCACTGGCTTCCTCGACCACCTTGCCCGCATACATCACCACCACGCGTTGCGCCATTTCGGCGACCACGCCCATCGCGTGCGTGATGAGCATGATCGACATGCCCAGCCGCTCTTTCAGTTCATTGAGCAGGTCGAGGATCTGCGCCTGGATCGTGACATCGAGCGCAGTGGTCGGCTCGTCGGCGATCAGCAATTGCGGATTGCACGACAGCGCCATCGCAATCATCACGCGCTGGCGCATGCCGCCCGAGAACTGGTGCGGGTAGTCGTTAATGCGCCGCTCGGCCTGCGGGATGTGAACCAGCTTGAGCATTTCGACAGCGTGTTCCATCGCCGATTTGCGGCTGAAGCCGCCGTGCTCGCGCACCACTTCCGCGATCTGGTCCCCCACGGTGTACACCGGGTTGAGGGAGGTCATCGGTTCCTGGAACACGATGGCGATTTCCTTGGCGCGCACGCGGCGCATGGCGTTCGAATCGAGCGGCACCAGGTCGCGGCCCTGCCACAGCACCTGGCCCTCGACGATCTTTCCGGGCGGCATGGGAATGAGCTTGAGCACTGTCATGGCCGTGACGGTCTTGCCGCAACCGGACTCGCCGACCACGCAGACCGTTTCACCGCGCTCGACACTGATGTCCACGCCATCGACCGCATGCAGCCAGCCGTCTTCGGTCTTGAAGTGGGTTTTGAGGCCCTTGATTTCTAGCAGAGGCATTTGGGCTTTTTTTAATGCACATCCCGCGGGTCGAGCGCATCGCGCAGCCCGTCGCCGATGAAATTGATGGCCAGCACGGCGAGGAAAATCGCGGCGCCCGGGAACATGGCCCAGTACGGTGCAATATCCAGGTACTCCTTGCTGTCAAAGAGGATGCGTCCCCAGGTCGGGATGTCGGGCGGAAACCCAAGGCCGAGAAACGACAGTGTCGATTCGGCAATGATGGCCGCCGCCACGTCGATGGTTCCTGCAACGATCACCGGTCCGAGTGCATTCGGCAGGATGTGCCGCACCACCTGCCGCGAGGTGCTCGCTCCGAGAGCGCGCGCAGCCTCGACAAATTCCTTTTCACGCAGCGAGAAAAATTGCGCCCGCACCAGACGCGCGACCGGCATCCAGCGAAAGCCGCCGATCACCAGCACGATGAGCATGAACACGCCCACCTCCGGCCCGAAAGCTCCCTTTAGCGCGTCGCGAAAGAGATAGATCAGCAGCAGTAGCAACGGCAATTGCGGCAGCGAAAGGAACAGGTCCGTCAGCCACATCAGTGCCGTGTCGATGGGACCACGCGAGATGCCTGCAATCGCGCCGATCGTCACGCCCACCAGGATCGCCATGGCCATCGCGGCGAGCCCGACGGCCAGTGAAATGCGTCCGCCATAAAGCATGCGCGCAAAAATGTCCTGGCCCAGGTCATCGGTGCCGAACGGATGCGCTGCGCTAGGCCCTTTCAGGCGAGCCGAAAAGTCGATCTCGTTGATCGCGACCTTCCAGATCAGCGGTCCGAAGACCACCAGCAGCACCATGAAGCCGAGAATGAAAAGACTGGCAAGCGCCAGCTTGTGGCGCTTGAAGCGCCGCCATGCGTCCGCTACCAGCGAGACACGCCGGCCGCTAGCATCACCACCCTCAGGGGTTGCGATGCTAGCGGTAGCTGATGCGGGGGTCGAGCCAGCCATAGAGCAAGTCAGCAATCAGGTTAAAGAGAATCACAAGGCACGAAAACACGAACGTCACACCCATGATCACAGGTGTGTCGTTGCGCAGGATTGCGTCGATGAGCAGCGAGCCGATGCCTGGAATGCGAAAAATCTGCTCGGTGACGATGGCGCCACCGAAAATTGCGGGCATCTGCAGGAACACCAGCGTGACAACCGGGATCATGGCGTTGCGCACAACGTGCTTCATCACGATGTCCCACTCGGACAAACCCTTGCTGCGCGCCGTTGTCACATGATCCAGTCGAATCACATCCAGCATCGCCGAGCGCACATAGCGCGTCCAGCTTGCGCCCTGGAAAAGCCCCAGCACCATCACCGGCATCAGCGCCTGGCGGATGTGCTCCCACCACCACTGCCAGCCGGTGGCGGCTATGTCGGCGCGGTACACAAATGGCAGCCAGTCGAGCTTGATCGAAAACAGCAGGATCAGCAGCAGGCCGGTGAAGAAGGTCGGCAGCGAGAAGCCGACGAAGGCCAGTGCGCTGGCGATGCGGTCGAACATCGAGTACGGACGCATGGCCGAATAGATGCCCACCGGCAGCGCCACGAGCAGCGCCAACAGCTGCGACGCGCCGATCACGGCGAGCGTGACGGGCACGCGTTGCCAGATCAGATCGTCGACGTTGACGCGGCTGATGAACGAGAACCCCCAGTCGCCCTGAACCATCGCCCAGAGCCAGCGAAAGTAACGTTGCCAGATCGGATCGTCCAGGCCGAACTGCTTGCGCAGGTTGGCCTGCACTTCCGGCGGCACGTTGGGGTTGAGTGCCATCTCGGCGAACGGGTCCCCGGGTGCGAGCGCCAGCACGGTGAAAAGCACCACGCTGATGCCCAGCAGGCTCGGGAGGGCAATCAGGATTCGCCGGAAGAGATAGTTACCCATGAATTCCCAGTGGCCAGTCGCAGAGAAGCCCGGCCCGCCTTCGGGGGGCAGGCGGGCTCAGGGCGTAAAGGCAGTTTCTCAGGCTTCCCGGAACCAGTTTTGCAACTGCGAGAAGTCCAGGTCCCAGCCTGAAAGCTGCGTAACGAGCTTGTGGCTTGCGCCGCGCACCCGCGGACGGCTGATCAGCGGAATGATCGCGTGGTCCTTGACCACCATGTCGTTCATGCGAATGAACATGGCCGTGCGCTTGACCGGATCGAGTTCGCCTTCGGCGGTGGCAAAGAGCTTGTCGTACTCCTCATTGCGCCAGCGCGAGATATTGCGGCCCTGCCACTTGTTGGCCTTGGTCGAAGCTTCGTGTGACCGGTACTGGTCCATGAAACGCTCTGGGTCGGGCTGGGTCTGCGTGGTGGTGTACATCTGCATGTCGCACCAGAACTTGCCGTAGGTGTCGGGGTTGGCGACGTCAGACGAGAAGAACACCGACGCCGTCACCGATTTCAGCTCCAGGTCGATGCCGGCCTTTTGCGCAGCCTGCTTGACGACCGCCTGCTCCTTCTGACGCAGGCTGTTGACGGACGTCTGATAGACGAACTTCATCTTCTTGCCGCCCTTTTCGCGCACGCCGTCAGAGCCCTTCTTCCAGCCAGCTGCTTCAAGAAGGGCGTTCGCCTTGTCGACGTTGAATTCGATCTTCGTGTTGGGCGAACGGTACTTGGGCGGATTGTTCAGGAAGTTCGCGGTGGCAACGCCCGTGCGGCCATAGATGAACTGCTGAATCGCCTGGCGGTCGGCCAGAAGAGACATCGCTTCGCGCACGGCAGGCTCGCTGAAGGCAAAGTGCTTGCTCTTGATGCTGGAGCGCTCGCCATCGACCTCGGTCCAGGGATCGGTAAGGCTGAGCATGATGAACTCGATGTCGCCCGAAGGCACGATATGCACCTTGCCCTTGCCCCCTTCTTCCATCCGCTTGAGCACTTCGTCTTCGACCTGCAGGTTCCAGGCGTAGTCGTACTCACCGGTTTGCAACACGGCGCGCGCAGCCGATGTCGGATCGCCGCCGCCCTTCATTTCGATGCTGTCGAAATAGGGCTTGTTGGCCATGTGATAGTTGGTGTTGATCTCGCCGCGCACCATGTCACCCGGCTTGAAATCCACGAACTTGTAGGGGCCTGTTCCCACGGGCCTCAAGTTGTTGGGCGCGTCGCGCGACTTGCCGCCGGCAAAGGGGGCGAACAGGTGCCTGGGGATGATCATGCCTTCGGCTGCAACAAAGGCAGTGGCCCAGAACGGCGAGGCTTTCGCAAACGTCACGCGCACCGTGTGCGAATCGACCTTGACGACCTGCACATCCTTGTAGACACCAGTGGTGACGGCGGCTGTGGCCGGGTCCTTGGCGTATTCCCAGGTAAAAACGCAGTCGTCGGCGGTGAAAGGCTGGCCATCGTGCCAGGTGACGCCGCGCTTGAGTTTCCAGGTGACCGAACGGCCATCGGGGGAAAGGCCACCGTTTTCGCGGGTCGGAACTTCGGCTGCGAGAACCGGGATCAGATTGCCTTCGCCATCCCACGAAGCGAGCGGTTCGTAGAAGATGCGGGAGCCCTCCTGGTCCTTGGTGCCGTTGGCGAAATGCGGTTGCAGCAGCGTCGTGCCCTGCCACCACAAGACCTTGAGAGCACCACCGCCTCCTCGTTTGGTCGGCTTGTAAACCGGAATCGGCTGGGCCTGCGCCACGCCGTAGTGCATCAGCATCATCGAGGCCATCGGCGCCGTCAGGCCGACGGAAACCATGCGCTGGATGAAGCTGCGGCGCGCAAGGCGCCCATCGCGAACATCTTCGACCAGGTCGCGAATCTCTTGTTCCTGCATCTCGAATCTCCTGCTTTAAGAAAACCGGGGGAGCCCCTGCAAACCATAGTACTTGAGGGTCGGCAGAATCGGCAAGCGGGGTTTCAGCGGTGTCGCCGCATCCAGCCGCGTTAGGATGCCCCATGCAACTTCCGAACCTGCTCGCGACCCGGCGCGGCCGGCTCTTTGCTTTTTTCAGTCTCTACATGACTGAGGGTATTCCCCTTGGTTTTGCTGCCACCGCCGTGGCGACGCAGCTGCGGCGTCAGGGCGTAGGCCCGGCAGAGATCGGCGCGTTCGTTGCCTCGTTCTATCTGCCGTGGGCTTTCAAGTGGGCGTTCGGGCCGCTGGTGGACGTGTTCCGCTCGCAGCGATTCGGGCATCGGCGCGGCTGGATCCTGTTCACCCAGCTCGTCATGGTGCTCACCCTGCTGATGCTCGTTCCGGTGGAACTGCCCACGGGCCTCGCCATCTTCACGGCCATCTTGCTGGTGCACAACACGTTCGGTGCGATACAGGACGTGGCCATCGATTCGCTGGCGGTCAACACATTGAGCGAGGACGAACGCGGATTGGCCAATGGCCTGATGTTTGCCGGTGCTTCAGTGGGACAAGCCATCGGCGGCAGTGGCGTCCTGTTCATGGTCGAGTACACCGGGTTCCAGTTCAGTTTCTTCTTCGTCGCCGCAGTCATCTTGATGGTGACGGCGTTCATCGTGCTGCCGATGAAGGAAGCCATCGTAGCCAACCTTGCGCCGCCGATCCAGGCCGCGGGCTCCGCCTGGCGAACCGCAGGCGCCGAGATGAAAGCATTCGCGGTGCAGTCGTTTCGCTCCTTTTTGGGGACCAGTGGTGCATTTCGGGGCGTGTTCTTCTCGTTGCTGCCAGCAGGTGCGATGTCGCTCGGTCTGGCACTGCAATCGAACCTCGCGGTGGAAGTCGGCATGGATGACAGGGCCGTCGCGACGCTCACACTCTGGTCGATGATCCTGTCGGCAGGATGCATGGTGCTGGGCGGATGGCTGTCCGACCGATGGGGCCGTCGCCGCACACTTGCGGTCTATCTGTTTTGCATGAGTTTTCCGGTGCTGTACCTGATGTGGAAGCTGCAGCAGTACGGCTATGTGATGCCACGCGCACCGGGCGGCGCGCCCATCCCCGAGTTGATCACCGTGCTGTGGATTGCGAGCCTCTGGTATTCGGTGTTCCAGGGCCTGATGTACGGCACCCGGTCGGCCATCATGATGGACGTGACCAACCCGGCGGTTGCCGCCACGCAGTTCACTGCCTACATGGCGATGATGAATCTGGCCAT
>JBKJKT010000207.1:0-10041 GCA_046597415.1 Ramlibacter sp. | reverse complement strand
GATGGCATCAGCAAGCTGATTCCGAACAAGCCGGGCACTCACATCACCATCGCGGAAGCTATCAAGCAGGAGCCGGTGCTCGCTGATCGGCTGGAGAAGGAAGACGACGTCAAGACGCTGCTCGCGCTCGCGCAAAAGCTCGAAGGCATGACGCGTAACGTCGGCATGCACGCAGGTGGTGTCTTGATCGCGCCCGGCAAGCTGACCGACTTCACGCCGCTGTACCAGCAGCCGGGCAGCGAGTCCGCCGTGAGCCAGTACGACAAGGACGACGTCGAGGCTGCGGGTCTCGTGAAATTCGACTTTCTGGGACTGGCGACACTCACGATCCTGGAAATCGCGAAGGACATGATCCGCGCGCGGCATCCGGGGCAAGAGGGCTTTACCTTCGAAACCGTGAAGCTCGACGACGCGCTGACCTACAAGCTCTTCGCCGACGGCAAGACGGAGTCGGTCTTCCAGTTCGAATCGCGCGGCATGCAGGGCATGTTGAAAGATGCAAAGCCGTCACGCCTCGAAGACCTTATCGCGCTGAACGCCATGTTCCGACCCGGCCCGATGGAGAACATCCCGAGCTTTTGCGCGCGCAAGAACGGCCGCGAAGAAGTCGAGTATCCGCATCCGCTGCTCGAGCCCGTGCTGTCCGAGACCTACGGGATCATGGTCTACCAGGAGCAGGTGATGCAGGCCGCGCAGATCCTGGGTGGCTATTCGCTCGGCGGCGCCGACTTGCTGCGCCGCGCGATGGGCAAGAAGAAGCTCGAAGAGATGACGCTGCATCGCCAGATCTTTCGCGACGGAGCAGCGAAGCAGAACATCGGCGAGCTGAAGGCCGACGAGATTTTCGACCTGATGGAGAAGTTCGCGGGCTACGGCTTCAACAAGTCGCACGCGGCGGCTTACTCACTGCTCGCGTATCACACCGGCTGGCTCAAGGTTCACTACACGGCCGAGTTCTTCTGCGCGAACATGACGGTGGAAATGGACGACACGGACAAGCTCAAGGCCTTGTTCGAGGATGCCCAGAATCACTTTGCGATCACTTTCGAAGCGCCCGACGTGAATCGCGGCAACTACCGGTTCGAAGCGATCTCGGACAGGGTTGTGCGTTATGGGCTCGGCGCCGTTAAGGGCACGGGGCAGCAGGCGATTGAAGCGATCGTGAAGGCGCGTGAAGAGGGCGGCCCCTTCACGAGCCTCTACGATTTCTGCGTGCGCGTGGACCGCACGAAGATCAACAAGCGCACGGTCGAGGCGCTCATCCGCGCGGGTGCTTTTGATTCACTGCAACTCAATCGTGCATCGCTCTCAGCCTCGGTCGATCGCGCGTTTGACTTCGCTGCGGCGGCCGTTGCCAACGCGAACCAGGGCGGTCTTTTCGACATGGGCGATTCGCATGCGGCCAGCACGCAGGAGCCTCCGCTCGTCGAAGCAACGCCGTGGGGCGTGAAAGAGCGATTGACGCTGGAGAAAATGGCCATCGGGTTCTACCTCTCGGGCCATCTCTTCGACGAGGTCGGCGCGGAAGTGCGGCGCTTCGTCAAGCGCAAGATCGAAGACCTGATCGACTCGCGCGAGCCGCAATTGCTCGCGGGCATCGTGAGCGACATGCGCGTCATCAACGGTCAGCGCGGCAAGCTCGCGATCTTCAAGCTCGATGACAAGTCAGGCACGATCGAAGCGACCGCCGATGAGGCGGTGATCAACGCGAATCGCAACTTGCTGAAAGACGATGAGTTCGTGGTGGTGATGGCAAAGCTCCAACCGGATCGATTCACGGGCGGCTATCGGTTAAGCGTTACGCAGGTGTGGGACCTGGCGACGGCGCGATGCCGCTTCGGAAAGTTCCTGCGCGTGGCGGTGAATGGCAAAGCGCCCGACATCAAGCGGCTGGTGCGCGATTTTCCGCCTCAGCGCGTGACATCGGAGCAAGGCGAATTCCTGCGTGGCTTGCCTGTTCGACTTGCGGTGAAGCGCGATGCAGCATCTGTCGAATTGCAGCTGGGGGAAGAGGGCAAGTTCTACCCCAGTGATGCCGCCCTGGCCAGCTGGATGGCGCAGGCGGACCAGGGGCAGGCGCAGGTTGTCTATGAGTGATCCGGGCTGTCGCGTGTGATTAGAAGGATGTTATTGCGGACTTGATCTAGTTGCGTCGCTTGAACACGATCACAAGCGGCGTGGGCACCCGGCCATCGACATCGCGGGGAAGCACTTCAGCCTTGGTGAGCGCGGCCAGTACAGCGTCATCCCATGCTTTTACGCCACTAGGCTTGACGATGCGACTGCCCACAATCGTGCCGTCCGGCGAGGTGCGCACTTCGACTTCAGCTTGCGGATTGCCGGGCGCATCATCGGGAAACACGATGTAGGGACGCACACGCGCCTGCACGCGACCGCCGTAGCTTGCGGAAGGGCCGCTTGCCTGTTTGGCGGTGCCACCGGAATCGGGCGAGCCGGCTCCGCCCGTTGCGCTCTGCATCATGCGTGCGATGTTTTCCTTGCGCAGCGCTTCGAGGCGTGCGACTTCCTGCTTAGACTTTGCAGCACTCGCCGCCTCCTGCCGGGCCCTGGCTGCGCTCGCCGCCTTGGCAAGTTCGTCGCGTTTTCGCTCCTCGGCTTCCGCCTTTTCGGCAGCTTTGTCGGCTGCCAGTTCCGCGGCGCGCCGGTCCGCGAGTTTTTTCTCTGCGAGTTTCTTCTCCGCCAATTTTTTCTCGGCCAATTTCTTCTCAGCCAGCTGCTCCGCCAGCTCTTCGCGCCGCTCTTGTTCTTTCAGGCGCCTGGCCTGTGCTTTCTTCAAGGCCTCCTGCTCGATTCGTTTTTCTTCAAGCTGCTCCTGCTTGCGTTTCTCACGCTCGATCGCGATCTGCGCGTCACGCTGCGCGGGTGGCTCCACTACAGGTTCCGGCTTCGGCGCAGGGCGTGGTGGAGGCGGCGCCTGAACCGGAGCAGGCGGGGGAGGAGCGACCGGCATGGGCGCTGGCGCAGGTGGCGCAGCGACACTCGGCACTGCCGACCACAGTTCTGCCTCGGCGGCGACTTCCTCAACGTCCTTCTTCCAGTTGATTCCCCAGGTGAGCGCAGCGGCCAACAGCAGGTGAGCAACGACGGCAATGACGAAGCCACGCACTGCTGCCGGCTCTGCCGGCGGGGCGAATTCGAGTCGTTCTGCCGCCGCGTCCATTGCCTACTTGGCCACTTGAACCGACAGGCCGACGCGCTGCACGCCGGCTCGCTGAAGAATGTCCATGACCTTCACGACGTTTTCGTAACGCACGTTCTTGTCGGCGCTGATCACGACGGCCACCGAACCCGCTGGCTTGTCGGCTTGCGCCTTGGTTATTGCCGCCGCGATCGCATTGGGAGGAAGGCGGGTGGTGCGGTCCCCGATCTTCACATCGAGACCCTCGTCACGCGCGATCACAACCTGGATCACCTGGTCGGGCTGCCTGCCGGCCTTCCCGATGCTCGGCAGGTCGATCATGCTCGGCGAGATCAGCGGCGCTGTCACCATGAAGATGATGAGCAGCACCAGCATCACGTCGATGAACGGGACCATGTTGATCTCGTTGATCGTGCGGCGGCCACGGCCGCGGGAAACCATGGACGGCATGCTAGTGGCCCGACGCCGAATGGGCGCCGAGGTTGCGCTGCAGGATGTTGGAAAACTCTTCGATGAAGGTCTCCAGCTTGATGGCAATGCGGTCGATGTCGCGTGCGAAACGGTTGTAGGCAACGACAGCAGGAATCGCTGCGAAGAGGCCGATAGCGGTGGCAACGAGCGCCTCGGCAATGCCCGGCGCGACGGTGGCAAGCGTCACGGTTTGCAGCGCAGCCAGCCCGGTGAACGCATGCATGATGCCCCACACCGTGCCGAAGAGGCCGATGTACGGCGATACGGAACCCACCGAGGCGAGGAACGACAGGTGGGTCTCGATCGCGTCCATCTCTCGTTGAAAGCTGGCCCGCATCGCACGGCGGGCACCGTCGAGCAGCGTGCCCGCGTCTTCGATGCGACGCTCGCGCAGCTTCTGGTATTCGCGCATGCCGCTGGCAAAGATGCGTTCCATCGGTCCGGAGAGCTTGGCATTTTGTGCGGCAGCGGAAAAGAGGTCATTGAGGCTGGTGCCTGACCAGAACTCGCGTTCGAATTCGTCGTTAAGTGCATTGATGCGCTTGATCGCGAAGAGCTTGCGAAAAATCGCTGCCCAGCTCGCGATCGAGACGCCCACCAACAGCAGCATCACAAGCTGGACCACCCAGCTCGCTTGAAGCACCAATTGCAGGATCGACAGGTCAGGGGTCATCTTTGGTTCAGTGCTTCCAGGATAGTGGGCGGGATTCTCTCAGGCTTCATGGATGGCGCTTGAACCCAGCCGATGCGGATGGTGCCTTCGCACAGCCGGACGCGGTCCGGTGCAAGAAAGGCCTCTTGGGCGATTATCAAAGACGCGCGGCCTGTTTCTTCGAGACGCGCCGTAACAAGAAGTTCATCGTCAAGGCGTGCGGGGCGATGATATTTGAGAGTGGTGCCGCCAACGACGAACATGCCGCCCGTCGTCTCGCGCAGTTCGCGCTGGCTGATGCCCAGCGAGCGAAGCCATTCGGTGCGTGCGCGCTCGAAGTATTTCAGATAGTTGGCATAAAAGACGATACCGCCCGCGTCTGTGTCCTCCCAGTAAACGCGGATGGGGAAGGCGAACGCCATATCAGCCGAACAGAGGGCGCAATCGCTGCACCGCTTCCTGCAAGTGCTCCATCGAGCTTGCCGTCGAGAACCGGATGAAGTTGCCCGTTTCGGCCACGCCGAAGTCGCGCCCCGGTGTCACAGCCACATGGGCGCGCTTCATGATTTCGAACGTCAGGTCCCAGCTGTCCCTGACGCCGAGTTTGCGGCAGGCATCGGTGCAATCGGCCCACGCGTAGAACGCCCCGTCGGGCATCACCGGCACCTTCAGGCCCATCGCGTTGAGTTGCGGAATGAACCAGTCGCGACGCGCCCTGAATTCGGCGCGGCGACGCTCGTACTCGGCGAGGCTCTCGGGCTCGAAGCAGGCCAGGGCTGCATGTTGCGCGATCGTGCTTGGGCAGATGTAGAGATTCTGGGCCAGCTTTTCGATGCCGAGCGCGACTTCTTCAGGCGCCACGATCCAGCCGAGCCGCCAGCCGGTCATGTTGAAATATTTGGAAAAGCTGTTGATGCTGATCACCTGATCGTCGATGCTCAACGCCGTATGCCCGAACGTGTCGTCGTAGGAAAGCCCGAGGTAGATTTCGTCAAGCAGCGTGATGCCGCCCTTCGCCTTCACAAATTCGTGGATGCGCCGCAGCTCGTCCGGATGAATCGACGTACCCGTCGGATTGGAGGGCGATGCGAGCAGCACGCCGCGTGTCTTTGGTCCCCAGTGCGCTTCGATCTTATCGGCGGTGAGCTGGAAGCGCTCGGCGGCAGTGGCCGGGATGCGGATCGGCTCGCCACCGGCCACCGTCACGAAGTGGCAATTGCAGGGATAGCTCGGATCGGGCATCAGGATCTGGTCGCCGGGCTCGACCAGCGCAAGACACGCGAGTTGCAACGCCCCGGATGCACCGGCAGTGATGACAATGCGCCGCGCAGGCACATCGACCTTGAAACGATCGGCATACCACTGGCTGATGCGTTCGCGCAGCGCTTCAAGCCCCGTTGCGTGCGTGTACTGCGTGAGGCCGCGAGAGACGGCGCGCGCGGCTGCTTCCTGCACCAGAGGAGGAGCGGTGAAGTCCGGCTCGCCGATGTTCAGGAAGATCATCGGCCTGTCGGTGTGGGCGACTTCCCTGGCCAGCGCGGAAGCGGCCTTGGCGACCTCCATCACGTAGAAGGGCTCGATGCGGTCGACCAGGCTCGAAATTCTCATGGGGTCATCGGTGTCATGGCCTTATCGCGCCTTGCCACGTTTCTTGTCGGCTTCGACTTCGGCGGGACGCAGGGCCGGGGCAATTGCGTTCAAGACCGCATTGACGTATTTGTGACCGTCGGTGCCACCGAACTCCCTGGCCAGCTCGATGCATTCATTGAGCACCACGCGCCACGGCACTTCAAGCGCGTGCTTGAACTCGTAGGCGCCAATCCACATGATCGCCCGCTCGATGGGCGAAATTTCGGCAAGCTTGCGATCCAGCAGCGGAACGATGAGCTCATCGAGCTGCGCTGCTTCTGCAATGCAGCCATGCAGCAGCGCGTCGTAATGCGCGGAGTCGGCCTTGTGAAAACCTGAAAGTTCGCGGGTGAAAGTGTCGATCGACTGTGCGTCATTGCCGCCGACGATGAATTGATAGAGCGCCTGCAACGCAAACTCACGGGCCCGGCTGCGGTCGGATTTGGCAGAAGCTTTGCGCGCGCCGGTGGAGGTCCGGCCGGCAGCAGGCCTGGGGATTTCGTTCATCAGATTTCGTCCAGCAGGTTGCACATCTCGACCACGACGCGCGCCGCATCGACACCTTTCTCGCTCTGGCGTGCAACCGCCTGTTCCATGTTTTCAGTGGTGATGATTGCATTGGCAATCGGCACCTGGTAGTCGAGGGACACACGTGTGACTCCGGCTGCCGATTCGTTGGCGACCAGCTCGAAGTGATAGGTCTCGCCGCGAATCACGCAGCCCAGAGCGATCAGTGCGTCGTAGTTGCTTTTCTCGGCCATCGCCTGCAGGGCTACCGGCACCTCCAGTGCGCCGGGCACTGTCACATGGTCGATGCGGTCTTCTTGCACGCCCAGCGCAATCAGTTCCGACATGCACGCCGCTGCAAGCGCATCGGTGATCGATGCGTTGAATCGTGCCTGCACGATGCCGATGGTGAGGCCCTTGCCATCGAGCGTGTTGCTTTTTCCTCCGAGCGTTGCGCTCGTTCCTTTGTCAGCGCCAAACATGTTTTCAGTGGTCTTTCTTCTCTGGGGGTTTGATGTAGCCGGCGATTTCCAGTCCGTAGCCCGCCATGCTCGGCATCCGCCGCGGATTGCCCATGAGGTTCATCCGGTGCACCCCGCATTCGCGCAGGATTTGCGCGCCGATGCCGTAAGTGCGCAGGTCCATGCGGCCCCGCTCGGGCGCTTGCGATGATCTTGCCGTACCTTCGAACTGCGCCAGCAGCTGGGCCGCGCTTTCGCCGCAGTTGAGCAGCACCGCAACGCCCTTGCCAGCCGAGGCGATGTGCATGAGCGCGGCGTCGACCGTCCAGGAGTGCATGGAACGGCCGGCTTCCAGCGCATCGAGCACCGAAAGCGGCTCGTGGACGCGCACCGGAACGATCTCGTCAGGCGCCCATTCCCCCCGCACCAATGCCAGATGCAGGCCATGGGTCGGGGTGTCTCGCCATGCGTGGGCGGTGAAGCCGCCGTGCGCCGTCTGCAACATGCGCGTGGCAACTTTTTCGACTTGCGATTCGCTCTGGCTGCGATGCTCGATCAGCGACGCGATGGTGCCAATCTTCAGGCCGTGTTCGCTGGCGAACTGCTGCAGGTCCGGCAGACGCGCCATCGTGCCATCGTCTTTCATGATCTCGCAGATGACAGCCGCGGGTTCCAGCCCTGCCATGCCCGCGAGATCGCAGCCGGCTTCAGTGTGACCGGCGCGCATCAGCACGCCGCCGTCAACCGCCTGCAATGGAAAGATGTGGCCGGGCTGCACAAGATCGTCCGCCCGCGCCGTGCGCGACACCGCAGCTTGCACGGTGCGTGCACGATCTGCGGCGGAAATCCCGGTGGTCACGCCTTGCGCCGCTTCGATGGACACCGTGAAGGCGGTGCCCATCTTGGTTCCGTTACGCGCGACCATGGGCGGCAGTTGCAGCAGTTCGCAGCGTTCGCGGGTCAGCGTGAGGCAGATCAGGCCGCGCCCGAACCGTGCCATGAAATTGATGGCTTCAGGGGTGACGTGCTCGGCGGCAATGACCAGATCGCCTTCGTTTTCGCGGTCTTCTTCGTCCACGAGGATCACGATGCGGCCTGCCCGCAGGTCTTCGACGATCTCCCGGACCGGGGATATGGAAGCGCAAGACTGGGAGGCGGGAGCAGGGGCGCTCATGCGGCGGCTTTCGAAAGAGTGGTGCCCGCAGTGAGCATGCGTTCCACGTAGCGGGCGATCAGGTCGATTTCCAGGTTGACGCGTGAACCGGCGGCAAGGCTGCTCAGGGCGGTGTTCTGGACGGTGTGGGGGATCAGGTTGATGCTCAGCTCGCATCCCTGAGCGCTATCGGCAACCGAATTCACGGTGAGGCTGACGCCATTGACTGTGATGGAGCCCTTGTAAGCGAGGAATTTTCCCAGGCTCGCGGGTGCCAGTATTCGCAGTTCCCAGCTTTCGCCGACTTGCGCAAACCGGGTCACCTCACCCAGTCCGTCCACATGGCCCGAGACGATGTGGCCGCCCAGCCGGTCGTGGGCTCGCAGTGCTTTTTCAAGATTGATCGGCCCGGAGCTGGAAAGACCGGCGGTCAGGCGAAGCGATTCGGCAGAAATGTCGATATCGAAGGTGGACGATGTCCGGTCAAAGGTGGTGACTGTCATGCAGGCCCCATTCAGGGCGATGCTGTCACCCGCGCCGACGTCGTCGAGATACCCGGCTGGCGCTTCTATGGTGAGACGCTTGCCGTGCTGCAAAGAGCTACCCAGGTCGTGGACGGCGGCGATGCGCCCCACGCCGGTGATGATTCCGGTGAACATCCCGCCATTTTCGCCCAGAACCGGATTGCCCCCTGAAATCAGGTTCGGTGATGGCTGCCTCAAGACCGCCTGGCGCGGTCGCGCTACCGGCTGTCGGAGCTGTGGAGGCACGCCGCAGACCGCTGAGTACATTCGGACCCGAGGGCAAACGCGTTCAAGGAGACGGTATGCGACGAGGGATTTCCAGGGGTTTCACGCTTATCGAGCTGATGGTCACGGTGGCTATCATCGCCATCCTTGCGAGCGTCGCATACCCGGCGTACACCGGGCACGTGAAAAAAGGTGTGCGTCGCGCAGCGCAGGCCCAGATGATCGACCTGGCCAGCCGCGAGCAGCAATACATGCTGTCCAATCGCGCGTATGTTCCCTACGCCACGATCACTGGCAGCGGCTACGCGCTTCCGGCAGACCTGACCCAGAAATACACGCCGTCCATCACCGTGGGCACGAGCACAGTTCCTTCCTACACCATCACCTTCACCGCCATCGGCACCCAGGCGAGTGACGGCAACCTCACCCTCAGCAGCGAAGGGACAAAGCTCCCTGCCAACAAATGGTGAGCAAGCGATCAACGCCCCGGCGCGCGATAGTCGGGACATCGATGATCGAAGTCCTGGTGACGCTGGTCATCATCGCCTTCGGCCTGCTCGGGATTTCGGGTATGCACCTGCGTTTGCAGACCGTCGAACTGGAGTCGTATCAGCGGTCGCAGGCGCTCTTGCTGCTTAACGACATGGCCAACCGGGTCATGACCAACCGAGCCGTTGCCGCCTCGTATGTCACCGGAAGCGCAAACCCGCTGGGTGCCGGCATGACATGCCCGACCGGCACGACTACTGTCGTTCAGCGCGACCTGAACGAGTGGTGCAACGCGCTACAGGGTGCATCTGAAACGACGACAGTCGGTGCTGTGACATCCAGGGTCGGCGTGATGGTGGGCGGGCGTGGTTGTGTGCAGGCGGTCGGGTCCGATTTCCTCATCACCGTCGCGTGGCAGGGCATGGGCGCGGTGTCAGCGCCGCCTGCGTCGGTCGCCTGCGGGCAGGGCAGCTACAACACCACAGGCACGGCGTGCGTCAATGATGCTTGCCGGCGGGTTGTGACCACTGTTGTGCGGATGGCTACGCTATGAAGCTGCATTCATTGTCCTTGCGCCAGCGAGGCTTCACGCTGGTAGAGCTCATGGTTTCGCTGGCCATCGGGCTTTTGATCATCCTGGCGCTGTTGACGCTGATGATCAGCGTCAGCCGAAGCAACAACGAGATGGTCAAGGCGAACCGCATCATCGAGAACGGCCGGTTTGCGCTGATGCTGCTGGCAGCGGACGTGTCGCACGCGGGCTTCTGGGG
>JBKJKT010000032.1:0-8959 GCA_046597415.1 Ramlibacter sp. | reverse complement strand
TCTGCGTGCCTGCATCGACGAGCCGTTGACACTCGCGCCCAATGCGTGGCGACTCGTGCCGACCGGGATTGCGATCTGGCTGAAGGATCCCGGCTTTGCCGCGATGATCCTGCCGCGCTCGGGCCTGGGCCACAAGCACGGCATCGTGCTAGGTAATCTGGTGGGGCTGATCGACAGCGACTACCAGGGGCAGCTGATGGTCAGCGCGTGGAATCGCAGCGACATCGAATTTACCTTGCAACCGATGGAGCGCCTTGCGCAACTGGTGATCGTGCCGGTGGTACAGGCGCAGTTCAATGTCGTTGATGAATTCCCTGCCACGCAGCGCGGTGAGGGCGGCTACGGCTCGACGGGCAAGAGCTGACGCGTCTTCTGCTTACACGCAACATCAAGCAGGTCCTACAGGGTCCTGCGCCTCTGGCTTGGGTATTTGCCGCCGACCGCTATCTCTAATGAAGATTCAAAGGCGGCCCTGTCGGCTACGCCAATGTCATCAGGAGATAAATCATGAAATTTCGTCTTGCTACCCTGGCTACTTCCGCCGTTCTCGTCGCTGGCCTTTCCGCCTGTGCGTCCGACCCGTACGGCCCCTACGGTCCTAACTACTACCCTACGTCGAGCGTCACGACGATGCAGAGCGCCCCATCAGGCTATGTTGAATACGGCCGCATCACCAACGTGAGCATGATCCACCCTGGCACGCGAGCCTCAGGCAACACGACTGCCGGCACTATCGCCGGTGCTGTGGTGGGTGGCGTACTTGGCAGCACCATCGGCGGCGGGTCTGGCCGCGCCGTGGCAACGATCCTGGGTGCAGTGGGCGGCGCCGCCATTGGTAGCCGCCTCCAGGCCAATCAGAACGCCGCCGTGTATAGCAACAATGCCGACCCGGTCCATCGCGTTTCGGTCACGACCGACCAAGGTTCTGTGCGTGAATATGACGTCAGCGCCAGCAGCGACCTGCGCGTTGGCGATCGCGTGCGTATCCAGAACGGCGTGATCTACATGGGCTAAGCGCCTGAAGCCGAGTCGCCCCTGGCTGCTCGGTTCAATGGATCGTCGAGTTGCCGGGTCCGCCCGGCAACTTGAAAAATCCGGTGCCGGCTGATCCGGCACCAATTTCTTCTTCCGTCGCCTCCCGCACATCCACAACCTTCACATGAAGGCGGATGGAGATGCCTGCAAGGGGATGATTTCCGTCGAGCACGACATGCTCCGGATAGATTTCGGTCACTGTGTAAAGCACTTCCTTCGGCGCAGCAGGGTTGCTTCCGGGCGGCAGGCCCTCGAACGTCATACCTTCCTGAATTTCTGTCGGGAACAGCGTCCGGGGTTCAAGAAAGATCAGCTGGTCGTTGAAGTCGCCGAATGCTTCTTCAGGTTCGAGGTGAAGATCCAGCTCGGCACCTTTCTCATGACCTTGCAATGCATCTTCAATCCGGGTGAGCAAGTCTCCTGCGCCAATGAGAAATTCGACGGGCTCGTCCAGTTCGTCCAGCACTTCGCCCAAAGAGTCCTTAAGCGTCCAGGTCAGCGCCACGACGCATTGCGGTTTAATTTCCATAGGAGAATTGTCTCACTCACATGGACACAACCAAACCGCTCACACTTCTCGGCGACCTCACGCCGGACCAATTCATGAAACGGCACTGGCAGAAAAAGCCCCTGCTCGTTCGCGGCGCCTTGCCCCATTTCAAGCCCCCGCTCAGTCGCAGTGAACTCTTTAACCTGGCACAGCGCGACGAAGTCGAATCTCGGCTCGTGATGCGAGACGCAGAGCACTGGACGATGCGCCAGGGGCCGTTTGCGCGCCGCGCTTTGCCCGCACTCACCAGACCGGCCTGGACGCTGCTGGTGCAGGGCGTCGATCTGCATGACCGCCGGGCCCACGACCTCCTTCGGCAATTTGCATTCGTCCCGCACGCACGGCTCGATGACCTGATGGTGAGTTATGCGACCCAGGGCGGTGGCGTCGGTCCGCATTTCGACAGCTACGACGTCTTTCTGCTGCAGGCCCAGGGTCGGCGTCGATGGCGCATCGGCAAGCAGAAAGATCTGAGCTTGCGGGACGATGTGCCACTGAAGATTCTTGCCCGCTTTGAGCCCGAAGCGGAATACGTGCTGGAGGCTGGAGACATGCTGTATCTGCCGCCGGGCTACGCGCACGACGGCGAGGCGATGGACGAGTGCCAGACCTACTCTATTGGCTTTCGCGCGCCGGCGCGCGGGGAACTCGCTCGCGAGTTGCTCCAGCGCGTGGCGGAAGATGCTGCGGACAACTTGAGAGTCGCCCTCTATAGCGACTCCAGGCAGGTTGCCACGCAAGCACCAGGGGCGATTCCGGAGCAGTTACGGGACTTCGCCCTCGATGCAGTGCGAGCGGCGTTGAAAGTGCCTCTGGCGCTGGAATGCGCGCTGGGCGAATATCTGACCGAGCCCAAAGCGAGCGTCTGGTTTGAAGCCAGCGACTTTGCCACTCCGCTGAACTGCGTCATCCTCGATCAGGGCACGAGAATGATGTACGACGCGAAGCACATCTTCATCAATGGCGACAGCTATCTGGCATCAGGGGGCGATGCGACCTTGATGCGAATGCTCGCCGACCGCCGGTCGCTGTCCGGGCAGGACCTGGCCAGGGCCAGTGACGATGCCCTTGGATTGATCGAATCATGGTGCGAGGCAGGTTGGGCGCATGCGGCAGCTTCATGAACCCGGCACTGTGTGGCAGAAAGGACAATCGCGATGACCGAACCCGAACAGGACCCGAGCAAGAGCGCACCGCAGTTGCCCTCGCGCCGATTCAGCGGCAGGGACGAATTTCGTCAACTCATCCGTGATGCACTGGCGTGCGCGGCGCATGAAGGCTGGCGGCAGATCATCCTGTCCGATGCCGACTTTGCGGACTGGCCACTGGGCGAGCGGGCCGTCGCCGAATCGCTTCAAGCGTGGTCGGCGAGCGGTCGGCACATGACGCTTCTGGCACGTAAATACGACGTCGTGCAGCGCAGTCATGCGCGATTCGTGACATGGCGAAGGACGTGGTCGCACATCATCGATGCGCGGGCCTGCACGTCGGCCGACCCGCTCGAATTGCCCAGCGCCATCTGGAGCCCGGTCTGGGTTTTGCGGCGGCTCGATACCGAGCGTTCCAACGGCGTGTGCGGAGGCGAACCTGACCGCCGGGTGCTGCTGCACGAGAACCTCAACAGCTGGCTGCAAAAGAGTTCGCCATCGTTTCCCGCCGTGACCCTTGGACTGTAGGTGTGCTCATCTGTAGCGATATTGCATTCACTTGTTGCCATTGGCTACGGGTCGACCCTATTGACGGAAACATCATATAATCGCGGGCTGAGCAGCAAGAGCTCGAGTCCTTGCTTCTCTGTCATGCGAAACCAGTGGTTCGCACTGACAATTTCCGGAAATTGTTGTCCCCGTTTTTTATCTCCCAAAGAAGGAACCTTGAAATGAAGAAATCGCTTGTACTGGCGACCCTGATTGCCGCTGCAGCCCTTGGCGCTTGCAGCAAGACCGAAACTCCGGCTCCTGCTCCTGTCGTTGTGCCTGTGCCAGCTCCCGCACCAGCACCGGCTCCTGCTGCTGAGGCCGCTGCCGTTGCTGCCTCCGGTGCCGCTGCTGCTGCTTCCAGCGCTGCTGCTGTCGCTACCGACGCTGCTGCTGCTGCTAACAGCTCAGCTGCTGCCGCTTCCGGCGCTGCTGGTGCCGCTTCGCAATCTGGCACGCCGAAATAATTCGCTTTCCGAAGAAATTCGTCTAAGCGATCCTCAGAAAAGCCGCCCTCGGGCGGCTTTTCTGTTTCTGGAAAACAGTGTGGGGGGTCAGGCGGTCAGCCAGCCACAACCACTGGGTCCGTCAGCGACGTGGATGTCTTCTTCGCCGCAAGACAGCGCTGCTGCGATCGCTCGCCGGGCGAGCTCTGGCCGGTTGTTTTGTTCACTGAGATGCGCCGCCACTACCTGCTTCAGGCCAGATGGAAGAATGGCCGCAGCAATCTGCGCTGCTGCGTCGTTGGAAAGGTGCCCATAAGCACCACCCACGCGGCGCTTGAGAAACGCCGGATAACTCGATTCGGCGAGCCTGTCCGGGTCATGGTTGCACTCCAGTACCAACGTGCGGCACCCTGCGAGCCTGGTCAGGACGTGCGTGCTCGCATGGCCCAGATCCGTCAACAGACCCAGCCGCGAAGCGCCGTCGTTACACGTGAGCTGCAAGGGTTCTCGCGCGTCATGCGGAACCGTGAACGGCAACACTTCCATTGCACCCAGGTCCATCGCGATCGAGTCGCAGGCTATTCGCAGCAATCCGCCAAAGTCGGGCTCACCGATGGCCACATAGGTGCCGTGGCTCATCCATACCGGAATGCGATCTCGCAAGGCGACCTGGCGAGCGCAGCCGATATGGTCTGCGTGTTCGTGGGTGATAAAGATGGCATCGATCTGGTCGGCCGTCATGCCGGCCTGCGCCAGCCGGCGGTCGAGCTGCCGGATCCCAAGTCCGCAATCCACCAGCAGGTGCGTGATCGAGGATCCGCTGCGCGCCTGAACGACAGTTGCGTTACCGGAACTGCCGCTGCCCAGGCTCTTGAATCGGATGGCGCTCGTGGTGGCCCCGCAGACTTACTTCAGGTCGTCGGCGATGACCTGGACGATGCGCTGCGCGTTGACCGAAGTCTCGGGAGCGCCCTGCGCATTGAGCACCGAGACCGTCGTCGATTCGCCCTGGCTGCGTAGCGTGATGCGGAACTTCAGCGGTGGGTCGCTGCTGTCGGACCGGAACAGATTGGACAGGAAGCCGCCTTCCTTTTTGTCGGCGCTCGGCTGGACGTATCGCACGAAGTACGTGCCTTGCGTGCGGTCACGGTCTTCAACGGTGAAACCGGTGCGATCGAGCGCGAGACCCACACGGCGCCAGGCGCGGTCGAACCCTTCGTCCATTTGCACAACAGGCGAGTTGTTCACGACTGCAATACGGGAAGACGCCTTCGACGGCGCGGAGGCGACGAGCGCCCTGGCCTGCTCCTGCGGCACTCCCAGCCGAACCATCATGCGGCGCAGGAATTCGGTTTCTATTTCCGGATCGCTCGGGCGGGGTTGCCAGACCGTCTGGTCCCTTTCCTTGTTGTTATAGACCTCGATCATGCCGCGGTGGCTGATGTAGATTTCGGTGCCGCCGGATGCCGAGCGCTCCAGGCGCGTGCGGAAGCGGTCACGCTCTGCGGTGGAGTAAGCCGAGTCGATCAGCCTGCCCAGCGTGCTACGGATGAAATCCTGCGGAATCTTGGCGCGGTTTTCGGCCCAGTCGGTTTCCATGATGCCCAGGCTCGACTGGTCGAGCGTCAGCAGGAAACCGTTTTCAAGCCAGAACTCCCGCACGGGTCCCCAGAGTTGATCGGCGGGCCGGTTGACTACAAGCCAGCGCTGCGACCCCGAACGCTCGATGCGCACGTCGCCCAAAGTGTTGGTGGCTGTAGGCGCGCCGGGTGCGGCTTGGCCGACTGCGAAGGCGCTTGCAGTCACGGCGCCACCGGGCACCTGGTAGCGTGAATCGCGCGAAAGCTGGTTCAGATCGGGCGGCACCTCCAGCGAGACGCCGCGGCCCGCGCTCTTGTAATCAACTTTGTCGCCATCAAGGACCGAACAGGCCGAGAGCGCGGCGCACATCGCCAGCAGGCCCAGTTTTGCAGATTGCTTCACTTCATCCCCTCAGGATTGGATACGTCGAAAAATATCAGGATCAGGAAACCAGGCCAGCCGAGCGCAGCGCGGCTTCGACGTCTGCTTCATTGCCGACGGTCAGCGGTGTCATCGGCAGACGCAACGCAGGACCACACAGTCCCATGCGCGCCATCGCCCATTTGACCGGAATCGGATTGGATTCCACGAAAAGGTGGCGGTGCACCGGCATCAGCTTGCGCTGGATTTCCATGGCCGAGCGGGTATCGCCCTTGACAGCGGCCACGCACAGCTCGTGCATCAGGCGAGGCGCGACGTTGGCGGTGACGCTCACGTTGCCCTGGCCGCCGCACAGCATCAAGGCCACGGCGGTCGGGTCATCGCCCGAGTAAATTGAAAAGCCCTTGGGCACATCGCGGATCAACCACTGGGCCCGCTCGATGTTGCCGGTTGCTTCCTTGATGCCGACGATACCGGGCACTTGCGCCAGGCGAAGCACGGTGTCGTGGGCCATATCGGCGACAGCACGTCCGGGCACGTTGTAAAGAATGATCGGCAGGTCGCCGACAGCTTCGGCGATGGCCTTGAAGTGCAGATACTGACCTTCCTGCGTTGGCTTGTTGTAGTAGGGAACGACCTGCAACTGGCAGTCGGCCCCGACCTCTTTCGCGTAACGGGCCAGTTCAATCGCTTCGGCTGTGGAGTTGGCGCCACAGCCAGCCATGATCGGCACGCGCCGGTTGGCCTGCTCGACGGAAACACGGATGATCTCCTGGTGCTCCAGCACGCTCACTGTCGGCGATTCGCCGGTGGTGCCGACGACGCCGATGCAATCCGTGCCCTCGGAGATGTGCCAGTCGATCAGCTTGCGCAGGGTGGGATAGTCCACGCTGCCGTCTTCGTGCATCGGGGTCACGAGGGCCACGATGCTGCCTGTAATCGGTGTCATTGTCGGGGGGGAAATCTGGCTGAAAGAACGATTGTAGCTAGAGGACCGCTAGAGGGCATAACGTGCCGCAAGCTCCCCTGCCACTGGCCGGACGGCGGCGATCCGCTGGACATAGCGGGACGGCTGCTCGATGAATCCATCTTCGAATGCAACAACGCGAAGTTCGGCGCAGGTTTGCAGCAATTCGCCGGGCTGAAGCAGAAAGTCGGGACGTGAAGGCCTGCCCACGGTTTCATTGCCTGCCGCAAAGGTTTCATACAGCAGAACACCACCCGGAGCCACGCTCTGTACGATCACGCCGAGAAGCGGCCGCCACAGGTAATTGGTGACGACGACCGCGTCAAATATGCGCCCGGCGAGCGGCCACGGCCCGTTCTCGATGTCTGCCTGCAGAATCTCGCCGATGGAAGCCAGGGGAGCGATCGCTTCAGCGGAACGATCGACACCGGTCACGGGATGCCCGCGCGAAGCAAACCAGTGCATGTGACGGCCTGCGCCGCACGCGACATCCAGCACGCGTCCGCCAGGCGCTACCAGGTGCGACCAGCGTTGCACCCATGTCGATGGAGCTTCGGTTCCGTGCGTATCGGGGGTAACTTTCATGGCCACCGCACTGTACCCGGTGCCGGCCCCAATGAAGACCGAGCCCCGGCCCCCCGAAATCTCGGGAAGCCGGGCGTGCGTGATCCGCGAATGCCTAGAAGCGAATGGCAAGATCGATCAGGTTTGCCGGGCCCCCCGAACCGCCGATTACTGCTGCGCCTGGCGCCGCAATGTAGGGCGTTGCTGCGCCGGTCGTGAGCGACACGCTGTAGAGCGTGAACGGGCCAGTTGTTCCAGCGCGCAAGGCGGCCAGGGAGAGGCCGTTGCTTCCGCCGCCAATGTCAAACCCTGCCGCGCCAGAGATGTCAACTCCGATCGGGCCGATATCGGTCAACGTGCCGTTGTTGGGCGGGTTTTGCAGCGTCAGCTGGTCGGTGTTTCGCTCCAGGTTGAACAATGATGTGGTCGTGGTTCCGCCAAAACTGTTGGAATAGGCAGCAGCGGCGACGACAGCGGGTGCCGACACGCGATTGATTGCGCTATCGGTGGTGGTCGCTCCCGCCGTCACCGTGGTGCCGGCAGCTGTCGCCGTCTCGACGACGATCCGAAGGTTCTGCCCGTCACTGGTGATGACTCGCAACCGGTCCGCCGCCGGGTTGAAGTCAACGCTGGTGACAGTCCCGCTGAGCCCGGTGTACGGCGCAGTGACATCGCCCGAGTCAGCGAACAGAGTTGCACGCAACACGGCAGCGCCGCTGGTGGCGTCGATGGTGTAGAGCTTCCCCGTGTTCGTCAGGCCGAACAGCACGCCGTCGCGCGGGCGGAAGTCAATGCCGACCAATGTTTCGCCCATGCCCAGACCGGTCACCGCGACGGACGAGGCCAGCGTGTTGGGCGTGCGCAGGTCGAACGACGAAAGACGGTTGTCGCTGGTGAGCGCAAGTGCAGTTGGCCGGGCGGTTGGTGCAACCGCCAAGCCCCGGATGACGTCGTCACCGGAGATCGCGCCAACGCGTGTCGCCGCGCCGGCCGTCGCGCTCAGGTTGATGGTGTAGAGCGCGGTTTCGGTGCCGACGCGCAACGCTGCATATCCGATGTTGGTTCTCGCATCGATGTCGAAGCCGTTCGCGCCGTCCGCTACCAGCCCGAGCGCCACACCTGCATTGACTGTTCCCGCGTTGGGCGGATCTTGCAAAAGCAGCCGGCCGGCCATCACGTCCAGATCGAACAACTGGGTCGTCGAGGTGCCGGCGAACGAGTTCGTGTACGCCGCCGCCGAAACTGTGTTCCCGGTGGGGTTGATCACGCCGTCGGTGGTGGTGTCGCCGGTATCTACATTGATGCGCAGGTTCAGGCCAGTGTTGGTGACGACACGAAGCCGATCAGCAACCGGGTTGAAATCCACTGCGAAGTGCGTGCCGCCTACGAGCGTCGTGTAGGGGTTGTCATCGCCCACCAAGGGCCGCAATGCAGACTTGAAAGTCGCAACACCCGTTGCTGGATCGACGGTGAAAAGGTTGCCAGTGTTGCTCAAACCGTAGAGCTTGCCGTCGGCGGGCCGGTAGTCGATGCCCAGCAGCGATTCATTGGTGAGGCCGGTGATGGTCACTGAACCAACCTCGGTGCCAGGCGTCGCGCGATTGAACGACTTGAGTTTTCCGGAAACGGTCAGGACGACGGTGTCGCCTACGGCCACCGGAGACGAAGGGCCGGGGGTGGGCGTTGGTGACTCATCACCACTACTGCCGCAGGCCGCCAGGCCCAAAGTTGCAATAGC
>JBKJKT010000037.1:0-11192 GCA_046597415.1 Ramlibacter sp. | reverse complement strand
CCGCGTGGCCGCGTCAAAAAAGGCGAGGTTTACAGCGCCGTGGTGGTTCGCACTGCCAAGGGCATCCGCCGTTCCGACGGCTCGCTGGTCAAGTTCGACGGCAATGCCGCCGTGCTGCTCAACAACAAGCTGGAGCCCATTGGCACCCGCATCTTCGGGCCCGTGACGCGTGAACTGCGTACCGAGAAGTTCATGAAGATCGTGTCCCTAGCTCCTGAAGTTCTTTGAAGAGGACGCGTTCATGAACAAGATTCGCACAGGCGACGAAGTCATCGTGCTCGCGGGCCGTGACAAGGGCAAGCGTGGCAAGGTGACGCTTCGCAAGGATGACGCTCATCTGATCGTCGAGGGCATCAACATCGTCAAGAAGCACGCCAAGCCGAACCCCATGAAGGGTGAGACTGGTGGCATCGTTGAGAAGTCAATGCCCATTCACCAGTCCAATGTGGCGATTTTCAACGCCGCTACCGGCAAGGCCGATCGTGTGGGCATCAAGACTGACGGCGATAAGCGCGTTCGTGTCTTCAAGTCCAGCGGCGAAGAAATCAAGGTGGCATAACCATGGCTCAGCAGCAACAGAAACAGCAGGGCGCGGTTGCGCGACTGCAGCAGCATTACCGGGACAAAGTGGCGCCCGAGCTCATGACCAAGTTCGGCTACAAATCGCCGATGGAAGTCCCGCGTCTGACGAAGATAACCCTGAACATGGGCGTTTCCGAGGCGGTTGCAGACAAGAAAGTCATGGACAACGCGGTGGGTGACCTGACCAAGATCGCCGGCCAGAAGCCGGTTGTCACCAAGGCCAAGAAGGCAATCGCCGGGTTCAAGATCCGTGAAGGTCAGGCCATCGGCACGATGGTCACCTTGCGTGGCGTGCGCATGTTTGAGTTCCTGGACCGTTTCGTCACCGTGGCTTTGCCGCGTGTTCGCGATTTCCGCGGAATCTCCGGTCGCGCTTTCGATGGCCGTGGCAATTACAACATCGGCGTGAAAGAGCAGATCATTTTCCCCGAGATCGAATACGACAAGGTCGATGCATTGCGCGGCCTCAATATCAGCATCACGACGACAGCCAAGAACGACGAAGAGTGCAAGGCGCTCCTGGCTGGCTTCCGTTTCCCCTTCAAGAACTGAGGTTCCCAGTGGCAAAAATGGCTTTGATCGAGCGCGAGCTCAAGCGAGACAAACTGGTGGCCAAGTACGCGAAGAAGCACGCGGAACTGAAGGCGACCTCCAACGATGCGAAGAAGAGCGACGAAGAGCGCGCAGCGGCCCGTCTGGCGCTGCAAAAACTCCCGCGCAACGCAAACCCGACCCGTCAGCGCAACCGCTGCGGCATCACCGGCCGACCGCGCGGAACGTTCCGCCAGTTCGGTCTTGCACGCGCCAAGATTCGCGAGATGGCCTTTGCTGGCGACATCCCGGGTATCACCAAGGCCAGCTGGTAACGGCCAGGAGCAATTGATATGAGCATGAGTGATCCCATCGCCGACCTGTTGACCCGCATCCGCAACGCGCAGATGGTGGCTAAGCCAACGGTTTCGGTGCCCTCTTCCAAAGTGAAGGTGGCCATTGCCCAAGTCCTGAAGGATGAGGGTTACATCGACGGCTTTCGCGTTGTTACCGACGCTGGCAAGACCGAACTTGAAATCAGCCTGAAGTACTATGCCGGCCGTCCCGTGATAGAGCGCATCGAGCGCGTGAGTCGCCCTGGCCTGCGTGTGTACAAGGGTCGTGACGCTATTCCCCAGGTCCAAAACGGACTGGGCGTTGCCATCGTTACCACGCCGCAGGGTGTGATGACCGACCGCAAGGCGCGCGCTACCGGTGTCGGTGGCGAAGTGCTCTGCTACGTCGCATAAGGGAGGAATAAAAATGTCCCGAGTTGGAAAAATGCCCGTCGACGTGCCGAATGGCGTGGATGTCGCGCTGAAGGATGACCAGATAAGTGTGAAGGGAGCCGGTGGCACGCTGCTGCTGACTCAGAACGCACTGGTTACAGTGACCAGTAAAGACGGCAAGCTCAGTTTCGTTCCCGCGAATGAATCGCGTGAAGCAAATGCAATGAGCGGCACGATGCGTCAGCTTGTCAATAACATGGTTGTCGGTGTGACCAAGGGCTTCGAGAAGAAGCTGAGCCTCGTCGGGGTGGGCTACAAGGCCGCCGCACAGGGCAATAAGCTGAACCTCACTGTGGGTTATTCGCACCCTGTCAATATAGAAATGCCGGCTGGTATTTCTGTAGCGACAACGACGCCGACTGAAATTGTCATCAAGGGGGCGGATCGTCAACGTGTTGGTCAGATCGCCGCCGAGATCCGCGCTGTTCGTCCGCCCGAGCCCTACAAGGGCAAGGGAATCCGCTACGCGGACGAAAAGATCACGATCAAAGAGACCAAGAAGAAGTAAGGGGCAGCACCATGTTGACCAAGAAAGAACAGCGACTGCGTCGCTCGCGCCAGACTCGCATCCGCATCGCAACGCAAGGCGTCGCGCGTTTGACCGTGAATCGCACGAATCTCCACATCTACGCGACGGTGATTTCCGACGACGGCAGCAAAGTGATAGCGACGGCCTCGACGGCCCAAGCAGACCTGCGCAAGTCGCTTGGCGGTTCCGGCAAAGGTGGAAACACCGCTGCTGCCGAGCAAGTGGGCAAGTTGATCGCCGAGAAGGCCAAGGCCGCCGGCGTCGAGAAGGTTGCATTCGACCGCGCAGGTTTTGCGTATCACGGCCGCGTCAAGGCGCTGGCTGAAGCCGCGCGTGAAGCCGGCCTGCAGTTCTAACGAACCGGAAACAGATCATGGCAAGAGTTCAGGCAAAGCCCCAAGGTGACGGTCCCGAAGACGGGATGCGCGAAAAGATGATTGCGGTCAACCGCGTGACCAAAGTGGTGAAGGGCGGCCGAATTCTCGGTTTCGCGGCACTCACGGTGGTGGGCGACGGGGATGGCAAGGTCGGCATGGGTAAAGGCAAGTCCAAGGAAGTGCCGGCCGCGGTTCAAAAGGCGATGGAAGAGTCCCGTCGCAACATGACCAAGGTGTCGCTCAAGAATGGCACGATCCATCACACCGTTTATGGCCAGCATGGCGCTGCCCGCATCATGATGTCGCCCGCTCCGCGCGGCACCGGCATCATTGCTGGCGGCCCGATGCGAGCTGTGTTCGAAGTGATGGGCATTACTGACATCGTGGCCAAGAGCCATGGTTCAACCAATCCTTACAACATGGTCCGCGCCACTTTTGACGCGCTTCGCAAGTCCACGACGCCTTCGGCCGTGGCGGCCAAGCGTGGCAAGTCGGTCGAAGACCTCTTTACGGCCTGATCAGGACGCAAATATGGCAACCGAAAAGAAAACCGTGAAGATCAAGCTGGTTCGCAGCCCGATTGGAACGAAGGCCGACCATCGCGCTACCGTGCGCGGTCTGGGTCTGCGCAAGCTCAATAGCGTCAGCGAGATTGAAGACACACCCGCAACGCGCGGCATGATCAACAAGATCGACTATTTGGTCCAGGTACTCTGAGGACGATCATGGAACTGAATGACATCAAGCCTGCAGAAGGCGCAAAACACTACAAGCGACGCGTGGGTCGCGGTATCGGCTCGGGCCTCGGTAAGACTGCTGGTCGCGGTCACAAGGGTCAGAAGTCCCGTGCTGGTGGCTACCACAAAGTGGGCTTTGAAGGCGGTCAGATGCCTCTGCAGCGTCGCCTGCCAAAGCGTGGCTTCAAGTCGCAAACTGCCAAGTACAACGCCGAAGTCAGCCTTGCTGCCTTGGAGCGTCTGGGCGCTGCTGAAGTCGACCTGCTGGCACTCAAGCAAGCCGGCCTGGTGGGGGAGATGATCAAGAACGTCAAGGTCATCAAGGCCGGCGAACTGAAGATCGCCGTCAAGATCACTGGGATCCTGGCTACGGCAGGTGCCAAGGCTGCGATCGAAGCGGCTGGCGGCAGCGTCGCCTGATTTGAATCAAGAAAAGGACTCGACGGGTGGCAACTAGCGCACAAATTGCGAAAACCGGCAAGTTCGGCGACCTGCGTCGCCGGCTGGTATTTCTGCTGCTCGCGCTGGTCGTCTATCGAATCGGTGCCCACATTCCTGTCCCTGGAATTAATCCTGATCAGCTTGCACAGCTGTTCAAGGGCCAGCAAGGCGGCATCCTTGCCATGTTCAACATGTTCTCAGGCGGTGCGCTTTCGCGCTTCACTGTGTTCGCGCTGGGCATCATGCCGTATATATCGGCCTCGATCATCATGCAGTTGCTCACCTACGTTGTTCCGACGTTCGAGCAAATGAAGAAAGAGGGCGAAGCGGGTCGCCGCAAGATCACACAGTACACGCGATATGGCACGCTTGGCCTTGCCATCTTCCAGTCGCTTGGCATTGCACTTGCGCTTGAAGGATCGGCCGGATTGGTCATGAGCCCGGGCCTTGGCTTCAGAATGACAGCAGTGGTCAGCCTGACAGCCGGCACGATGTTCCTGATGTGGCTGGGAGAGCAGATTACTGAGCGCGGACTTGGCAATGGCATCTCGATTCTGATCTTCGCGGGTATCGCGGCGGGTTTGCCGAGCGCCATTGGCGGATTGCTGGAGCTGGTTCGGACTGGCGCGATGAGTATTCTTATCGCCATCTTCATCGTTATTCTGGTTGCACTCATCACGTACTTCGTGGTGTTCGTTGAGCGTGGGCAGCGCAAGATCCTGGTGAACTATGCGCGCCGTCAAGTTGGCAACAAGGTTTATGGGGGCCAGTCTTCGCACCTGCCACTCAAGCTCAACATGGCTGGGGTGATTCCGCCGATCTTCGCGTCATCAATCATCTTGTTGCCGGCAACAGTGGTGAGCTGGTTTTCGACGGGCGATGGCATGCGCTGGATCAAGGACATAGCTGCGACGCTAACTCCGGGTCAGCCTATTTATGTGATGCTGTATGCAAGTGCGATCATATTTTTCTGCTTCTTCTACACCGCGTTGGTGTTCAACAGCCGCGAGACTGCCGACAATCTGAAGAAGAGTGGTGCGTTTATCCCCGGGATCCGTCCCGGCGACCAAACCGCCCGGTATATCGACAAGATTCTGGTTCGACTCACGCTGGCTGGCGCCGTGTACATCACGTTCGTTTGCCTGCTGCCGGAGTTCCTGATTCTGAAGTACAACGTGCCGTTCTATTTCGGTGGTACTTCCCTTCTGATCATTGTGGTTGTGACCATGGATTTCATGGCGCAGGTTCAGAACTATCTGATGTCGCAGCAGTATGAATCGCTGTTGAAGAAAGCAAACTTCAAGACTTCCCTCAATGGTTAGTGGGGGCGCGGACAGGCGATTCCATCCAAATGCTGGGTGAGGTTGCTAGCCTGCCGGGTGACGAAGTCACTAGGAAATTGACGCCCCGCGATTTGTCGGGGGCACGAATTGTGTTTCGGGCAAAGTTGTCGCAAGGGCCGGACCAGCAAGCGCAAGCGGATGCTCGGGTACCTCTAGTTAGCTAAATGGTTTAGGAGAAAGACAAATGAGAGTCTCGGCTTCAGTCAAGAAAATTTGCCGTAACTGCAAGATCATTCGCCGCAAGGGCATTGTTCGCGTGATCTGTACAGATCCGCGTCACAAGCAGCGCCAAGGCTGATTAGCAAGAGTTTCAGAGGATTAACATGGCACGTATCGCTGGCATCAATATTCCGCCGCATCAGCACGCCGAAATCGGCTTGACGGCAATCTTCGGCATTGGCCGCACTCGCGCACGCAAGATCTGCGAAGCGACTGGCATTCCGTATTCCAAGAAGGTCAAAGACCTGACCGACGGCGATCTGGAGAAACTCCGCGACGCAATTGGCCAGTTCACGATCGAAGGCGACTTGCGCCGCGAGACGACCATGAACATCAAGCGTTTGATGGACATCGGCTGCTACCGTGGTTTCCGTCACCGTCGTGGTTTGCCGATGCGCGGTCAGCGCACGCGTACCAACGCCCGCACCCGCAAGGGTCCGCGCAAGGCCGCTCAGGCCCTCAAGAAATAATCGGGAAAGAGAACAGTTATGGCAAAAGCTCCCGCCAATAACGCCGCGCAGCGCGTGCGTAAAAAGGTTCGCAAGAACGTGTCCGATGGCGTCTGTCACGTTCACGCGTCTTTCAACAATACGATCATCACGATCACTGATCGCCAGGGCAATGCCTTGAGCTGGGCGTCTTCGGGTGGCCAAGGTTTCAAAGGCTCGCGTAAGTCGACGCCTTTTGCAGCCCAGGTCGCATCTGAAGTTGCTGGCCGCGCCGCAATTGAGCAGGGCATCAAGAATCTCGACGTCAAGATCAAAGGCCCTGGCCCCGGTCGTGAGTCGTCGGTTCGTGCACTCGGCGCGTTGGGAATCCGCATCACCTCGATCGCCGACGTGACTCCGGTTCCGCACAATGGCTGCCGACCGCAGAAGAGGCGTCGTATCTGATCGCCCGCGCGATTGGATCCGTCTTCGAAGTTAGTTTTTCAACCAAGCCCACCGCCGGACTCGCATGCGGGTCCGGCTCCCGCGGTGACATCTCGATGTACGGCTGCGGCAGAGACTGAAAAGGAAGCAAAGTGGCACGTTACCTCGGCCCCAAGGCCAAACTCTCACGCCGTGAAGGCACTGACCTGTTCCTCAAGAGCGCACGTCGCTCACTCGCAGACAAGGCCAAATTCGACTCCAAGCCGGGGCAGCATGGCCGAACCTCTGGCCAGCGCACATCCGACTTTGGTTTGCAGCTGCGCGAGAAGCAGAAGGTCAAGCGTATGTACGGTATTTTGGAGCGCCAGTTCCGCCGTTACTTCGAAGAGGCTGATCGCCGCAAGGGCAACACCGGCGCGAACCTGCTGTTCATTCTCGAATCCCGCCTGGACAACGTTGTCTATCGCATGGGTTTCGGCTCCACTCGCGCTGAAGCGCGTCAGCTTGTCTCGCACAAGGCGATCACCGTCAACGGTTCGCCGGTCAATATCCCGTCTTACCTCGTCAAAACGGGTGACGTGATCGCGGTTCGCGAGAAATCAAAAAAGCAGAACCGAATCGTCGAAGCACTTCAGCTCGCGCAACAGGTTGGCATCCCAGCTTGGGTCGATGTCAATGCTGACAAGGCCGAGGGCGTCTTCAAGAAGGTGCCGGATCGCGACGAGTTCGCTGCCGATGTCAAGGAAGCGCTGATCGTCGAGTTGTACTCGCGCTAAGCACCCCATCCGGGATCCTTGCGTAACGTGCGGACCCCGGATTCATGTTTTTTGTTCCCGGCCGCGAGGCATCGCGGTTTGGGCGCTTCACCAGCCTTACCGGTGTAACGAGCCGGGGGTATTGAGAGGAAGTCCTGAATGCAACACAACCTGCTGAAACCTAAAGCGATCAATGTCGAACAGCTCGGCACAAACCGCGCCAAAGTGACCCTGGAGCCGTTCGAGCGTGGCTACGGCCATACGCTGGGCAACGCCCTGCGTCGGGTGCTTCTGTCTTCGATGGTTGGGTACTCGGCGACTGAAGTGACGATCGCCGGCGTCCTGCACGAATACTCGTCGATTGACGGCGTCCAGGAAGATGTTGTCAGCATTCTGCTGAACCTCAAGGGCGTGGTCTTCAAGCTCCACAATCGCGATGAGGTAACTCTGAGCCTGCGCAAAGATGGCGAAGGCGTTGTCACCGCTGCTGATATTCAGACCCCGCACGACGTTGAGATCATCAATCCTGATCATGTGATCGCGCATCTGTCCCAGGGCGGCAAGATCGACATGCAGATCAAGGTCGAGAAGGGCCGTGGCTATGTGCCAGGCACGATGCGCAGGTACGCAGACGAGCCAACCAAGTCAATTGGCCGCATTGTGCTTGACGCCTCGTTCTCGCCCGTCAAGCGCGTGAGCTATATCGTCGAAAGCGCCCGCGTTGAGCAGCGCACCGACCTCGACAAGCTGGTACTTGAGATAGAGACGAACGGCGCCATCACTGCAGAGGATGCAGTTCGCGCGTCGGCCAAGATTCTGGTCGAGCAACTCGCCGTGTTTGCACAGCTTGAGGGCAGCGAGCTCGCGGCCTTTGACGCGCCGGTACAGCGTAGTTCGCAACAGTTCGATCCGATTCTGCTTCGACCAGTCGATGAGCTCGAACTGACGGTACGCTCGGCAAACTGCCTGAAGGCCGAGAACATCTACTACATCGGTGACCTCATTCAGCGCACCGAAAATGAGTTACTCAAGACTCCCAATCTGGGCCGCAAGTCTCTCAACGAAATCAAGGAAGTTCTTGCGTCGCGTGGTCTCACGCTCGGCATGAAGCTCGAAAGCTGGCCGCCGGCTGGCCTCGACAAGCGTTAATTAATCATTGGTGAACTCGCAGTACCTGATACGGCTGCGTTTTAGATAAGGAAAGGAATACACCATGCGTCACGGCCACGGCCTTCGTAAACTCAATCGCACCACTTCGCACCGCCTCGCGATGCTGCGCAACATGATGGTTTCGCTCTTGCAGCATGAAGTCATTCGAACCACGGTTCCCAAGGCCAAGGAATTGCGCCGCGTCGTCGAGCCGATGATCACGCTCGCCAAGGAACCGACGCTGGCCAACAGGCGCCTCGCGTTTGACCGCCTGCGCGATCGCGATATCGTCACCAAACTCTTCAACGAACTTGGCCCGCGCTACAACGCCCGGCCGGGCGGTTACACGCGCATTCTCAAGAACGGCTATCGCGTGGGCGATAACGCGCCGATGGCATTCGTCGAACTAGTCGATCGCCCTGTATCTACCGATGATGCTGATTCCCCTACAGCCGAATAAGAAGCATCGTCAGGTTATAATTCAAGCGCGCGATGGAGCAGCCTGGTAGCTCGTTGGGCTCATAACCCAAAGGTCGCAAGTTCAAATCTTGCTCGCGCAACCACTGTTAATAGCAAAGAGCCTGCCAACGGAATCCGTTGGCAGGCTCTTTCATTTCTTCCCAAGAGTTTCCATCCGGCTCTTTGACAAGACCGATAGGACCCAAGAGATCAGTGAGTCGCTGGCGCGCGTTTGCAGTCAGTCTCATTGCACCTCCTTGATCACCTCATCGAGCGCCTGTTCCATACATGTTCTTCGCTGGCTGAGCGCAGACGTTGGTTACAAGTCTTCGCGGACCACGCCAAGCAGGGTAGCCTAGACTTTCTTCCTGAGGAGCGTGTTCGCTTTGGAGCAGACGGAAGGATTGCGGTCGTTGTGCACAATGCAGCCGTACCGGATATATCCTGAACAAGCGAGACCACCATATGTCTTCCAAAGATTTCAAAAATACTGCCGCCGACGAACAGGCAACCGGCATGAGCAGGGGCCTGGTCAACTACGGCGACGCGGGCTTCTCGCTCTTCCTGCGCAAGGCCTTCATCAAGGGCGCAGGCCTGACGGACCACGCGCTGGACCGGCCCGTGATCGGAATCGCCGACACCGGCAGCGGCTACAACCCCTGCCACGGCAACATGCCCCAGCTGATCGAAGCGGTGCAGCGCGGCGTGATGCTGGCGGGCGGCCTGCCCGTGAAATTCCCGACCATCTCCATCGGCGAAAGCTTTTCGACGCCCACCAGCATGTACCTGCGCAACCTGATGTCCATGGACACCGAGGAGATGCTGCGCGCGCAGCCGATGGACGCCGTGGTGCTGATCGGCGGCTGCGACAAGACCGTGCCACCGCAGCTGATGGGCGCGGCCTCGGCAGGGCTGCCGGCGATCCAGCTCATCACTGGATCCATGCTCACCGGTTCACATCGCGGCGAGACGGTGGGCGCCTGCACCGACTGCCGCCGCTACTGGGGCAAGTACCGGGCCGACGAGATCGATTCGCAAGAGATCGCCGACGTCAACGATCAGTTGGTGGCCAGTGTCGGTACCTGCTCGGTGATGGGCACGGCAAGCACGATGGCGTGCATCGCCGAGGGCTTGGGCATGACCGTGCCGGGCGGCGCCTCTCCGCCTGCGGTGACCTCGGCGCGGATGCGCGTTGCGGAGCAGACCGGTGGGGTGGCCGTGCAAATGGCGAAGAGCCACTTGACGATCGACAAAGTCCTGACCGACAAGGCCTTCGAAAACGCCATGCGCGTGCTGTTGGCCATCGGCGGCTCCACCAACGCCATCGTGCACCTGACGGCAATTGCAGGTCGACTCGGCTTTGAGGTGGACCTGAAGGCGCTGGACCGCATGGGGCGCGAGACGCCCGTGCTGGTGGACCTGAAGCCATCGGGCCAGCACTATATGGAGCACTTCGACGCGGCAGGCGGCATGCCCGCCCTCCTGCGCGAACTCAAGCCACTGCTTCATCTGGACGCCCTGACCGTCACCGGCCGGACCCTGGGCGAAGAAATGGAACGCTATGCACCGCCTTTCAGCCAGGAGGTGATTCGTTCGCGCGACAACCCGATCTACCCGCAAGGCGGCATCGCCGTTCTGCACGGCAACCTGGCGCCGGGCGGCGCGATCATCAAGCAGTCTGCGGCCGACCCCAAGCTGATGGAGCATGAAGGCCGTGCCGTGGTGTTCGAAGGCCTGGCCGACCTCGCCGCGCGGATCGACAGCGACGACCTCGACGTCAACGCCGATGACGTACTCGTGCTCAAGAACATCGGCCCCAAGGGCGCCCCCGGCATGCCCGAAGCCGGCTACATCCCGCTGCCGCGCAAGCTCGCACGCCAGGGCGTGAAGGACATGGTCCGGATCTCGGACGGCCGCATGAGTGGCACCGCTTTCGGCAGCATCGTGCTGCACGTGACGCCCGAGTCTGCAATTGGAGGGCCGCTGGCGTATGTGCGCAGCGGCGACCGCATCCGGCTGTCAGTAAGCGCGCGCGAGATCACCCTCCTGGTTTCCGACGAAGAAGTGGCCAGTCGCGCGCGCGAGCAACCAGTCGCGCCGCCGACAGCCGAGCGCGGCTATCGAAAACTTTTTCTCACGACAGTGATGCAGGCCGACAAGGGAGTCGATTTCGATTTTCTCGCCGAGCCGGGCAAGCGCGGGACCGTGCCCAGGGCTTGAGGGCGTTCGATTTGGGCCTGCCGGCGCGCTACCCCATCCAAAGCCGATGCTGCTGGGCCGGTCGACAACAGGGGTGGCGGTCACCGATGTGACGTTGGACAAATAACTGGTGCGGCTGGCGGGGATCGAACCCACGACTGAACAGCCCTGGCAGCGCGAAGTCGAAAGCCCGGATTGTAGGGCTGCTTTG
>JBKJKT010000034.1:0-6137 GCA_046597415.1 Ramlibacter sp. | reverse complement strand
ACACCATCGGCCAGCTTTTCGGTCCGGTTCGCGGTGGACTGGCCCTGGCAGTGATCTTTGTCGGTGCGCTTCTGGCCGCGACGACCGGCGTGGTGGCCGCATCGGTGATCTCGATGGGCCTGATCTCGTTGCCCATCATGCTTCGCTACGGTTACGACCGCCGGCTCGCCGCGGGCGTGATTGCTGCTTCAGGCACTCTGGCGCAGATCATTCCGCCGTCGCTCGTGCTGATCATCCTGGCCGACCAGCTGGGCCGCAGCGTCGGTGACATGTACAAAGGTGCGTTTATCCCGGGCTTCATGCTCATGGGTATGTATGCGCTTTACGTCATCGTTCTCGCATTCGTTCGCCCGGCGTGGGTGCCGGCGCTACCGCTTGAGGCGCGCACGATCCGTGAAGACAACGGCCAGGCGGGCCTGTCCTCCTTGCTGATCCTCACCGTGGTGTGCGTCGGCTCGGCCATCACGTTTGCCAAGAACTATGCAGCTGTCTTGAGCTGGTGGAAGAACACCACTGTCGAGTCAGTTGCGCTCGATGAAACCATCGTGGTGTCAATGGCAGTGGGCGTCATACTCGCTTTCATCATCGCGGTCATCAACAAGGTGACGCGACTGGGCCTGTTGTCGCGCATGGCAGAGCGAGTCACTTTCGTGCTGATTCCTCCGCTGCTGCTGATCTTCCTGGTGCTGGGCACTATCTTTCTGGGCATCGCGACCCCCACCGAAGGCGGGGCCATGGGCGCACTGGGCGCAATCATCATGGCGATGGTGCGCGGGCGGCTCTCGTTTTCTCTTCTCAAGCAGGCCCTCACCGCAACGACCAAGCTTTCATGCTTCGTGTTGTTCATCCTGATCGGCGCAACAATTTTCGGCCTGACCTTCCAGGGTGTGGACGGCCCCATATGGGTGGAGCACTTGCTGACCGGCCTGCCCGGCGGACAGCTCGGCTTTCTGATCGTGGTCAACATCATGATCTTTCTCCTGGCGTTCTTCCTGGACTTCTTCGAGCTTTCGTTCATTGTGGTGCCCTTGCTGGCACCGGTAGCCGAGAAATTGGGTATCGACCTGGTCTGGTTCGGGGTGCTGCTTGCGGTGAACATGCAGACTTCCTTCATGCATCCGCCGTTCGGTTTCGCGCTGTTCTATCTGCGCAGCGTCGCCCCCGAAAAGGAATACAAGGATCGAATCACCGGCAAAATGATTCCGCCTGTCACGACCATGCAGATCTACTGGGGCGCGGTCCCGTTTGTGGTGATCCAGTTGATGATGGTAGGCATGATCATTGCGTTCCCCGGCATCGTGTCCAGCGGGCTCGACAAGGCCGAGAAGGTGGACCTGGACAAGGTCCAGATACAGATGAACCAGGAAATGCGCGACGCCAATGCGCCGGCCATACCGGCCAGCGGCGCGGCACCGGAAGCCATGCCCAATCCAGCCGATCAACAGAAGGCGGCTGACGACGAGCAAAAGAAGATCGACGAATTGTTCAACAAGAAATAGGTTTTCGTCACTCCCCAAATGAAAAGGCCCTTTGCAGGGCCTTTTCTTCGTTAGCGCAAACCGGTCAGTGTTTTTGCGCCTGCATGAATCGGTCGAAAGGCTTGCCCACCAACACGAAAGCCCGCTTTCGCGGGCTTTCGATCTTGCTGCTGAACCGTTACGGTCAGAGCTTTTGCGACTGCATGAAGCGATCGAAGGTTGCTTCGGTGAAGCGGAACCACAGATTCTGGTCGGCGCGGAACTTGGAGAAGTCGCTGTAGATCTTCTTCCAGTTTTCGTTCTTGGCGCTCAGCTCGTCATAAAGGGCCATCGCTTCCTTGAACGCGGCCGACATCACGTCGTTGGGGAAGGGGCGCAGCTTGGTGCCTGCACCGACCAGCTGCTTGAGTGCAACCGGGTTGCGCCCATCGTACTTGGCCTGCATTTCCACGTGTGCGTGGGCAGCTGCGCTTTCGACAATGGCTTTGTTCTCGGCGGAGAGCGCATCGAATGCCTTCTGGTTGATGAACACGTCCAGCTGCGGACCGCCTTCCCACCAGCCGGGGTAATAGTAGAACGGGGCCACCTTATTGAAGCCAAGCTTCTGGTCGTCGTAAGGTCCCACCCACTCGGCCGCGTCGATCGTGCCCTTTTCGAGAGCCGAATAGATTTCGCCGCCAGGGATGTTCTGCGGCACACCGCCAATGCGTTCGAGCACCTTGCCGCCGAAGCCGCCGATGCGCATCTTCATACCCTTGATGTCCGCGATCGACTTGATTTCCTTGCGGTACCAGCCACCCATCTGGGAGCCGGTATTGCCCGCCGGGAAATTGATGATGTTGTACTTGGCGTAGAACTCACGCATCAGCTTCATGCCGTTGCCTTCGTACATCCAGGCGGACATCTGCCGGCTGTTCAGGCCGAAAGGAATTGCGCAACCCAGCGCGAAGGTTTCGTCCTTGCCGAAGAAATAATACGGCGCCGTGTGGGCCACTTCAACCGTGCCCTGCTGCACACCGTCCACCACACCGAATGCCGGCATCAGTTCGCCGGCCGCGTGCGTGGAAATTTCGAATTTGCCACCCGACATGGCCTTGACGGATTTGGCAAAGGATTCGGCGCCGCCGTAGAGAGTGTCCAGTGACTTGGGAAAGCTGGAAGCCAGACGCCAGCGGATGGCTGCTTGCGCATGAACCGCCGGCGCAATACCGGCAGCCAGTACGCCGGCGATACCTGCGTTCTTGATTAGTGATCGACGATCCATTTGATGCGCTCCTGTTGTTTTGAAACATTGCGTCGGGGCTGACGATTTTGTCAGTTCAACGAGTGCATTCTAGGAACCCAGCCACTTTGGTATTCAGGGGTTTTCCCTTGCGCAAGCTTTCGTTACGCGCCGCCAGTCAGTAAAGTTTCAGCAAACGAGTCCGCTCAAGCGCTAGCCGACCACTTTCAGGACCGGTGACTGGCGGCCGGCGGAACCCGCGAAGCGCGCGCGAATGGAAGCCTCGATTCCCGCAGCGTCCAGGCCTTGCATTGCCAGCAATTTCGCGGGGTCGCCATGCTCGATGAACTCATCGCGCAATCCCAGTTGCAGCACGGGCTTCGAAACGCCTGCGGCTTGCAGCGCCTCGGAAACCGCACTGCCTGCGCCGCCCATGATCGCGCCCTCTTCCACCGTCACCAGCGCCTCATGCGAAGCAGCAATTTCAAGCATGAGGGCTGTGTCGATCGGCTTGGCCCAACGCATGTTGACGACGGTTGCGTCAATGCGTTCGGCCGCCACCAGCGCCGGATAAAGCATCGTGCCGAACGAAAGAATGGCAATTCCCTGTGGCGCGCCATCCGCAGACCGCTGCCGGGTTCGCCGCACTTCACCTTTGCCATAGGGCAGCGGCTCCAGGCCCGGCTCGATCGCTACGCCAGCACCTGCGCCGCGCGGATAACGCACCGCGACAGGGTTGTCCTGCCCGAACGCCGTGGTCAGCAGCTTGCGGCATTCGTTTTCGTCAGCGGGGCAAGCCACACCCATGTTCGGAATGCAGCGAAGGAACGGGATGTCGTATGCGCCGGCATGAGTCGCACCGTCTGCGCCCACCAGGCCCGCGCGATCGAGCGCGAACACGACCGGCAGATTCTGCAGGGCGACGTCGTGAATCAGCTGGTCATAACCGCGCTGCAGAAATGTCGAATAGATCGCGAGCACGGGCTTGAGCCCTTCGCACGCGAGACCGGCGGCGAAAGTCACGGCGTGCTGCTCGGCAATGCCGACGTCGTAGTAGCGGTCCGGAAAACGCTTCTCGAATTCGACCATGCCTGAGCCTTCGCGCATGGCCGGTGTGATGCCGACCAGGCGCGAGTCCTTCGCGGCCATGTCGCACAGCCAATACCCGAACACCTGGGTAAACGTTGTCTTGCCCGGCGATGCTTGGGGCGTCAGGCCCACTGCCGGGTCGAACTTGCCCGGGCCGTGATACGCGACAGGGTCGGCCTCGGCCAGCTTGTAGCCCTGGCCTTTTTTGGTGACTACGTGCAGGAACTGCGGGCCCTTGAGCAGCTTGATGTTTTCAAGCGTGGGAATCAGCGAATCGAGATCGTGACCGTCGATGGGGCCGATGTAGTTGAACCCGAACTTCTCGAAGAGCGTTGCGGGCACCACCATGCCCTTGGCGTGTTCTTCAAAGCGCTTGGCCAGCTCGAACAGCGGCGGTGCAACCTTCAGCACGTTCTTGCCGACGTTCTTGGCCGTCGAATAGAACCGGCCGCTCATGAGCTGGGCAAGGTAGCGGTTGAGAGCGCCAACCGGCGGGCTGATCGACATGTCGTTGTCGTTCAGGATCACCAGCAGGTCGGCGTCGGCAACACCGCCGTTGTTCAGTGCCTCGAATGCCATGCCGGCACTCATCGCGCCGTCGCCGATCACGGCTATTGCCTTGCGGTCTTCTCCCTTGAGCTTGGCCGCCAGCGCCATGCCGAGAGCAGCGGAAATGCTGGTGGACGAGTGCGCAGTGCCGAAGGTGTCGTACTCGCTCTCGTTTCGCTGCGGAAAACCGGAGAGGCCGCCCAGTTGGCGCAGCGAAGCCATGCGGTCGCGACGGCCCGTGAGGATCTTGTGCGGATACGTCTGGTGACCCACATCCCACACGATGCGGTCATAGGGCGTGTTGAAGACATAGTGCAGCGCGATGGTGAGCTCCACCGTGCCCAGGTTCGAACTGAGATGCCCACCTGTCCTGGCAACACTGTCCAGCAAATACGCGCGCAGTTCGTCCGCCAGGGGCGTCAACTGGGTGCGCGCAAGGCGGCGCAGCTCTGCTGGATCGTTGATCGTTTGAAGCAATGACATCGTTTTTCCTGCGACCTTTCAGCTGTCCCTGTTGACCATCATCCGGGCCAGCGCCGCGAGAGCAGCGGTGTCCGAAAGACCGCTTGCCTCCAACGACGCCTGGGCATCGGCCAGGAGCTCGTGCGCGTGGGCCTGCGACTGCTCCAGGCCGAGCAGTGAAACAAAAGTCGGCTTGTCCTGCGCTGCGTCCTTGCCCGCTGTCTTGCCCAGCGTGGTCGAATCGGCAGTGACGTCCAGGATGTCATCGACCACCTGGAACGCGAGCCCCACAGCCGCGCCGTACGACTGCAGCGCCGCTTGCGCGACAACAGGCGCCTGGCCACATGCAGCGCCCATCATCACACTGCCCTGCAGCAGTGCGCCGGTCTTGCGCTTGTGCATTTCGCGAAGCTGTTTTTCGGTGAGGTTCAAGCCGACGCTTGCCAGATCGATGGCCTGCCCGCCTGCCATGCCATCGTGGCCTGCGGCCCTGGCGAGAAGGCGGCACAGGCTCGCCTGTATCGCGGCGGGAACGGCCGGATCATCAGGAGTGAGCAATTCAAACGCCAGTGCCTGCAACGCATCGCCGGCCAGCAACGCCTGCGCCTGGCCGAACTTCACGTGCACTGTCGGTTTGCCGCGCCGCATGACGTCGTTGTCCATGCAGGGCATGTCGTCGTGAACCAGCGAATAGGCATGGATGAGTTCAACCGCGCAGGCCGCTCGAAGTGCGGCAGCCGGGTTGCCGCCCACCGCTTCACTGGCAGCGAGCACCAGCAAGGGTCGAAGCCGCTTGCCGCCATCGAGCACTGCATAGCGCATGGCATCACCAAGGCCCGCCGGGGCATGATCCACCACCCAGTCGGAGAGCGCCTCTTCTACCTGGACCAGCCGGGTGCGGCTCCAGTGCGAGAGATCGAACGCGGGCCTCACTCGGGTGTCCACGGCTTGAGCACGCCTTCGTCCAGCACCTTGACCTGCTGCTCGACTGCCTGCAATTTGTCCCGGCAAAAAGCCAGCAGCCCGGCTCCGCGCTGGTAGCCGGCCAGCAACTGCTCGAGCGGCAGTTGACCTGACTCGATGAGGCCGACCAGTTGTTCGAGTTCCTGGAGCGCCGCCTCGTAACTGATTGGGGGTGTGAACGGGGGCTGGGTCATGGGAAGTGGGAACTGCAAACCCTCGATTCTAGGCGCGCCGTTTCCTTGTAAAAATAACGCGTACCGCTTGATTGACCGGCACTCGTCCCAAGATAGCCCTGGAGGGTACAATCCCCTTCCCTTTAGAAACCGGGTGCGTCCCGGTTTTTTCATGGGTCTTTTTCACTGCCTTTCTTCGCC
>JBKJKT010000198.1:0-4034 GCA_046597415.1 Ramlibacter sp. | reverse complement strand
GCCGGTGATCATGTCGGTGCCGCCCGGTCCCGAGGTGCCGATGCACACGCCGATGTTTCCGGCTTTTGCACGCGTGTAGCCCTCTGCCATGTGCGACGCCGCCTCGACGTGGCGCGCCAGGATGTGCGTGATCGACTGGCGTTCGCGCATCGCGGAATAGAGCGGATTGATGGCAGCGCCCGGAACCCCGAAGGCATGTGTGATGCCCTCCTTTTCCATCACCAGCACAGCGGCCATGGCCGCTTTCATCTTTGTCATCGCTGTCTCCTTTTATTGACCGACATGGCCAATGTACGGAGACCAGAAGATTAATGATAGTTAAAGTATTTGATACTATCCATTTAAAATAGCTTATGAATAAAAGGTGCCGGCCATGATGAACGCAACCCTGCGCCAGCTCAAGGTTTTCGAGGCGGTCGCTCGCAACCTGAGCTTTTCACGGGCCGCGGAAGAGCTGCACCTCACCCAGCCTGCCGTGTCGATCCAGGTCAAGAAACTGCAGGACCATGCGGGCTTGCCACTATTCGAGCAGCTCGGAAAAAAGATCCATCTCACGCCGGCCGGTGCGGAAATGCTGCATGCGAGCCGCGTGATCATCCAGCAGTTTCGCGAGGTCGAGAACACGATGACGCAGTTCAAGGGCGTCTCGGGTGGGGCGCTCAATGTGGCCGTCATCAGCGCCGGAGACTATTTCTTTCCGCGGTTGCTGGTGGAGTTCGCGAGCCGGCATACCGGTGTGACGCTGAACTTCCATGTGTGCAATCGCGAGGAGCTGCTGGAGCAACTGGCGGACAACCTCACCGATCTCGCTGTGATGGTGCGTCCACCGCTGGACCTCGACACGGTCAATGAGCCCTTCGCGCCGCATCCCTATGTGATCGTGGCGGCGCCGAGCCATCCATTGGCCGGGCGCAAGCGCATTGCGGTCGCCCGGCTTGCACGGGAGGCGTTCGTTGTCCGAGAGAAGGGGTCGGACACCTCGAATTCAATGATCGAAGCTTTTGGCGATCACATGGCCGAGTTGAATATCGCGATGGAAATCCGGAGTACGGAGACGATCAAGCAGGCTGTGATGGCCGGGATGGGCGTGAGCTTTCTGTCGGCGCACACGATCCGCCGGGAAGTTCAGGACGGGAGTCTGGTGGTGCTGAACGTGCAGGGCTTTCCGGTGATGCTCAACTGGTATGTGGTGCACCGCAAGGCCAAGCGCCTGCCGCCGGTGGCGCAGGCGTTCAAGACGTTCTTGCTAAATGATTGCGGGAAGCTGATTTAAGCAATCAACCCGTGCATCCGCGCGAATTCACCGGCATTCATTTTCTTTCCACCTTCTGCTTTCACCTTCCGGATCTCAATCAGCCCGCCATGCGATTTCACGATGACCGAAGTGTCGGTCACCGCCTCGATATCGCCCGGCTTGTGTCCGGCCCCCGCGAACTTCCCGATCGGAATCTTGCGGCAGTCATACACCCAGGTTTTCAGGCCCGCCAAAGTTGTCCAGGCCCCCGGCGCCGGATTGCACGAGCGGATCAGGTTGTAAACCTGGTCCACGTGATTGGCCCAGTTGATTCGCGACTCTTCTTCGTGAAACCAACCCTCGTAGGTGGCCTGCGATTCGTCCTGTGCACGTTCTTCGTGCTTGCCTGCAACGACCAGATCGGCAGCTTCCAGCAGCGCCGAAATGCCCAGCGGAAACAGTTTGTTGAAGTAAAGCTCGCCGAGCGTTTCATCGGGTCCGATGGCGCATGACTTCTGCAGGATCACAGGCCCTTCATCGAGCCCATCGGTAGGCCGGAAAACCGTGATGCCTGTCTCGGTCTGCCCAAGGGCAATCGGCCAGCTGATCGACGAAGGTCCGCGATGCCGGGGCAGGAGCGAGGGATGAAACTGGATCATGCCGTGTTTGGGAATGTTCACGAATTCCTGCGGCGCAAACTGCACGACATAGGCCATCACGCCCAGATCGACCTTCAGATCGCGCAAGGCATCCTGGGCGAAGCTGCTGCGCAGGCTGCTGAACTGCAGCACCGGCAGGCCTCGCTGATGAGCGGCTTCGCGCAGGGCGTCGATCTTGGTGCCCGGCTTGTCGGGAATGCAGAAGACGCCGGCAACTTCATCGCCGCGCGCAATGAATGCTTCCATCGCCGCCTTGCCAAAATCCTGCTGTCCGATGATTGCGATTCTCAAAATGGCGGCTCCAAATGACGACTGCTCAACGCAACAGGAAGTATGCCGCGAGGATATAGAGCACGACAGCGAAGAGCTTTCGAAGCGGCCGGATATCCATGCGATGCGCGGTGCGTGCACCAACGGGCGCCATCGTCATGCTGGCAATTGAAATCACGATCAGGCCTGGCAGGTACAGGTAGCCGAAGGAGCCCGGCGGCATTTGGGGCAAGCCCTGCCGGCCGGCCCAGATGTAGCCCAGCGTGCCTGCGAAGGCAATTGGAAACCCGAGCGCGGACGAGGTGCCGACCGCATCGTGAATCTTCACGTTGCACCAGGTCATGAACGGGACCGAGACAAAGGCGCCGCCTGCGCCCACGAGCGACGAGAGTCCGCCGATCAGCGTGCCCATTGAAAACGTGCCGACTGCGCCCGGCATGGAGCGGGACGGATGAGGCTTGCGGTCCAGGAACATCTGCGTAGCCGAGAACGCAACGAAGATGGCAAACAGGATAGACAACACCTTGCCCGGCAATGCCACGGCGACCTGCGCGCCCAGGAGTGATCCGAACAGGATGCCCGGCGCGAGCAGCCGGACGATGGGCCACTTGACCGCACCGCGCTTGTGGTGCGCTCGTACGGACGACAGGGACGTGAAGCAGATCGTGGCGAGCGAGGTGGCCACCGCCATCTTCACCACGTACTCGGCAGGATAGCCTTTGGAGGTGAGGATGAAGGTCACGAACGGCACCATCAGCATCCCGCCGCCGATACCAAGCAGGCCCGCGAGGAAACCGGTAGCCAGACCCAGGGCCAGGAGTTCGACGACGAGTTGGGGGTCTATCAGGGAAGCGAACAGGATTTTCTACTCAGGGAATTTCATAGACCGTCAGCTCATCGGCGATACCGCGCAGATTGGCTTGCTGCGGCACCGGCGTGAGCCCGGCATCCGCGAGCATACCTGCGACGGCGGCCAGTGCTGTCGCGCACGAGCGCCTCGATAGCTGCCCCTGCAACCGCGTCAGCTGACTGGCGCAACACATTGAATCGGGCTTCAAGTTCGCTCATGTCAATCCCCCATGTAGAAGATGGGAGCATTCTTGGGCGAAAAAAAGGTGTCTGCAAGTGCCACCGGGCCGGCAGCCTGAACCGGGGTTCAGGTGGGCCAGGTCAGCCAGCCGTTGGGTTCATCTGACGCGAGACGATCACGCTCGATTGGCGATGTTCCAGGCCCGTGCTCAATGAGCATTGGTTCAAGGACATATAAGGCCCGATACGCACTGCAGACAAGACCATTCTAGGCCGAGGAATTCAATGCGTGGGCTGTCCCTGCGACGGACGCGGAGAAAAATATAAATTGCTTGACAGCGATGCAGGCAAGTGAACTGTTCAAAGCAGTTGTCCGTCGCCGCCCAGGGCGGCGTCCAGGCGCTGGAGAATGCTTGCAAGACGCGGATCATCGGTGGCATTGACTGGGGCGCCATTGACTGCCGGTGCCGCAAGGATGACCGGCGCCGTCAGCGAAGCGGCCCCACGATCGCTCACATCAAAAGCCAGGTTCAGCGCCGCCAGCACCGCAATGCGATCACGCGCTTTGACCTTGCCGGCATCACGAATTTTGCACATCGCGGTGTCAACCCGCTCGACGGCGTCAAGCAAGCGCTGTTCGCCGCCTTCAGGGCAGGCGAGCAGGTAGCTCTGGCCCATGATCTGGACCTCCAGCTGCTTCATCTTTGCGCTCATGGATTGGATGGTATCGGGCTTCAGCCAGGCTTAAGCGGCGCTCTTGATTTCAGGCAGGCGCTCGAGCAGCGCTTCGCCGCGCGCGCGTGCCGCAGACAGTCGCGACTTCAGCGAGTCGCGTTCCTGGG
>JBKJKT010000058.1:0-71508 GCA_046597415.1 Ramlibacter sp. | reverse complement strand
CGGTCGTCAACGACGAAATCAAATTTGGCGACAACGACACCCTGGGGGCCCTGGTAGCCAACCTGGTTGAAGCCGATGTACTGGTGATCCTCACCGATCAGCGAGGCTTGTATAGCGCAGATCCTCGCAAGGATCCCGGTGCAAAATTTATCGGCGAAGCGCGTGCCGGCGAGCCGTCGCTCGAAGCGATGGCCGGCGGCGCTGGCTCCAGCCTCGGACGGGGCGGCATGATCACGAAGATTCTTGCGGCAAAAAGGGCGGCCGGCTCTGGCGCATCCACCGTCATCGCCTGGGGTCGTGAGCCCGACTGCCTGCTTCGGCTCGTGGCAGGTGTATCGATAGGCACTTTGCTCGTGGCACCAACGCAAAAGAGCCAGGCGCGCAAACGATGGATGTCCGACCAGCTTCAGCTTCGAGGCGCGGTGACGGTCGACCCCGGTGCTGTGACCAAAGTCCGCGACGAAGGCAAGAGCCTGCTTCCGATTGGCATGGTCTCCGTGGAAGGCGAGTTCTCCCGCGGCGATGTCATTGCTGTCCGGGATCCGTCAGGTGCGGAGATCGCCCGTGGACTTGCAAACTATGCGAGCTCCGAAGCTCGAATGCTTTGTCGTAAACCTTCGATCGACATCGAGCGAATGCTCGGCTACATCGCGGAGCCGGAAATGATTCATCGCACCAATCTGGTCCTCGCCCGCTGAGCTCCTGACTACCCAAGCGTGCACGAGACTGAAATGTGCCCAGCTGTGATCAACCGGGACGGGAAGTCGCCCGCGTGCGTGAAGCAAGGAGCCAGCAGCAAATCGCCGCAGGTACTGCCAGCGCCAGGAATCCGGCGCGGTAGCTGCCGAAAGTGGCGGCGAGTGCACCAAAAATTGCAGGCCCGAGGACCACGCCGAGAAAAGTGACAGCCAGAGCGCCGCCTGTCGCGGCGCTTGCCGTTCCCGGAGGCGCGATTCGCGCCACTTCGGCCAGAAACACTCCATTCCATCCGGCAGCAGAAGCGCCGAAAGCAATGAGCAGTGCGAGAACGATCGAGAAGGGCACGTCAGCGTGCAGCGCCGCCGTGCCCGTGCTACATGCTGCGATCAAGGCACCAAGCAGCGCCAGTACAACGCTCGAGCCGAGCCAGCGGTCGGCAACGTAACCCCACAGGATGCGGCCCACGACTCCACCCGCTTGCGCCGCGGCAAGCAAGCCACCTGCAGCAACGAGCGAGTACCCGAGCCCGGTGTTGAGGTAGGTTACGAGATAGGTAGCCAGGCACATCTGCGCCGCCGAAAAAACGAACGAGAAGGCTGCGAGGCGCGCCAACGCCGGGTGCGAGCCGATCATACGGATCGGGCCCGCGAGGCTGGTCAGGGTGAGAGGCCGTCCGGGCTCCCTGTCGCTATCGAGTGCGGCACGCAGTGGCTGGGCGATGGCAGCGCAAACGAGATTGCCAGCGGCGACTGCAAGCAGGGCCGTACTCGTGCTGCCGGCGAGTAACAACGCGGGCACCAGCGCACCCGCCATAACGCCGCCCAGCGGAACACCGGTCTGCTTGACGGAAAAGACGAGCCCCACGCGATGCGCGGGCGTGGTGCGCGCGAGCACGTGAGAACTGGCCGGCGTGATGGGGCCGTAGCCCGCACCGACCAGAAGCGCGCCCACTACCGTAGCCAGAGGCAAAGGGGCGATCGCGAGGACGACGAGTCCGCCCGCGCACGCAAGAAGACCAAACTGGCTTACCCGAATCGCGCCGTAGCGGATGACAAGCGGCCCAGCCAGCAGGCTCGTAGTGATCGCGCCCACGTACAGGATCGCAATGTAGAGGCCGATCAGCGTCGGCGAAACACCCAGTGCCTTCGCCATGGCAGGTGCCATCGCCGGGACCGTGAGGACGGCCATGGAAACCAGCGCCTGGATGGCCAGCGTTGCCGCAAGCGCCAGCCACGCGCTGTTCGCGAACCGCGTCATTCAATCGTCGTAGGCAGCATCGACTTCGACCACTTCCATCCGCGCGTAGATGGCGGCCGCGCCGCTCAAGTCCCACACCGCAGCGCCGCCCTGAACGGCTTGTGCTGCTTCATCCTCCTTGCGCATCTTTGCCTGCGCCGCCGCGATGACGCGCGCAGCATCGTCGCGCGGCACGCAGACCACGCCGTCCCCATCGGCTACGACCAGGTCGCCGGGGCAGACGTAGACGCCTTCGCACACCACTGGCGCATTGACCGTGCCGTGCCCGTTCTTGTCCGGGTGAATCGGGTGTATGTGGGTGGACCACACCGGAAAGCCGAGCGCGCGCACTTGGTCGACGTCGCGCGCGCAGCCCTGTACCACGACGCCAGCGAGACCCTTTTTCAAGGCATAGCGCGTCGCCAGGTCGCCCCACTGCGCGCCGGAAAGTTCGGCCTGACATACCACTACAAGTACATCGCCAGGCTGCGCGAGATAGAGGGCGCGATGCATCATGAGGTTGTCGCCCGGCCAGCAGAATGCAGTGACCGCGGCGCCGGCAATTTTCTGATTGTCCGTGAGTGGTCGCATGCGCGCCGACATCAAAGCAGGGCGGCCTTGCTGGCCCATCGACTCGTGAATGTCGGCGACGGTGACATCGCGCGCCTGCGCCACGACGTCGGCGGCAACGCGGTTGACCTTCAGAAAGACTTTCGAGGAACTCATGGTGCGTGCTCTCAATCGACACTTGCGCCCGAGGCCTTCACCACCTGGCCCCACTTGACGATGTCCGCGCGCAGCACGGCCGAGAATTGCTGCGGGTCGGTAATGTAGGGCTCGGCACCCTGGCCACCGAACTTCTCTGCAATGTCTTTCGACTTGAGGATTTCGTTCACGTCCGCGTTGATCTTGCGTATCACCTGGGCAGGCACCCTGGCCGGCGCGAACAGGCCGAACCACGGATTGACGTCGAATTCCTTGAACCCGCTTTCCGCGATAGTCGGGATGTTGCTGAAGGATGCGGCGCGCTTGGCGCTGGTGACTGCGATGGGGTGCAGCGTGCCCTGCTTGATGGCCCCCGAAACCGACGGCAGGCTGGTGAACACCACCTGGATCTGCCCGCCCATCAGGTCCTGCATCGCAGGCGCTGCGCCGCGATACGGCACGTGCACGAGCTTCACGCCCGCTGCACTATTGAACATCTCGCCTAGCAGGTGATTCACGGAGCCATTGCCGGCCGAGCCGTAGTTCATCTGCCCCTTCTTCGCTGCAGCGACCAGATCGGGGATGGTCTTGATGGGCGAGTCAGCCTTGGTCACAGCCACGAACGGCAGGGTCGCCAGCGTCGCCACCGGCGTGAAGTCCTTCTCGGGATCGAACGGCAGCTTTTTGTACAGCGCCCCGTTGATCGCATGCGTACCGACATAGCTCATGAGCAGTGTGTAGCCATCGGGCGGCGACGTTGCCACTACTTCCATGCCGACGTTGCCACCGGCACCGGCGCGGTTTTCGACAACGACAGGCTGGCCCCATTTTTCGGTCAGCTTCTGCGCAATGATTCGCGCCAGCGCATCCGAAGCCCCGCCTGGTGTCTGCGGCACGAGTATCTTCACGGGGCGGGTCGGAAAGTCCTGCGCGTGCAATATCCCGGCGAATGCCAACGCAAGAGCGGGTGCCCATTTTCTGAGGTATTTCATGTTGTCTCCTGGGTAAAAATTCAGGGCTCCCTGCGCATGACACGCAGGGCCTTGTCCATCTGCTGCGCCAGGGGCGCCGCCAGCACATCGGGGTCGAGCGTGGCGACGGCTTCCGCCGCACGCCGCTCAATCAGCCTCTGCAGGCGATAACGCGCGCGCGACTGGAGTAAAGCCGGCCGCCTCCTCGATTGCGCAAGCCAGGCCTGATGGCTGTCGATGCAATCCGACAGCGCCTCGATCGACGCGGGTTGCGATGACGACGCCAGCAGCACGGGAGGCCGCCACTCCCCTTCGCGATGACGCGAAATCGTCGCAACGCGCTTCATGTCCGTCAGCATTTTCTGCGCCCCGGGCAGGTCGGCCTTGTTGACGACGAAGATGTCGGCCATCTCCATGATCCCGGCCTTCATGGCCTGCACGATGTCGCCGCTCTCGGGCAGCAGCACCAGCACGAGCGTGTCGACCTGCGCGCGTGCAGCGTACTCGGCCTGGCCCACGCCGACGGTCTCCAGCAGCACTTCGTCGAAGCCGAATTCGTCCATCGCGTCCAGCATCTCCGGAAGGTTATCCGAGAGTCCGTCGCTGGCCGAGCGCGAACCGATCGAGCGGATGTACAACTCCGCGCTGCCAGCGAGTTCATCCATCCGGATGCGGTCACCCAGAATTGCGCCGCCCGTCAGGGGACTGCTGGGATCTATCGCCAGCACGCCGAGACGTTGTCCCTGCAGGCGGTGTAGCGCCAGATGTCCGGCCAGCGTGCTCTTGCCAGCACCGGGCGGGCCGGTGAGACCGATACGGCGCGCGTACTTCTCGGCTTGCCCTGCGGCCGTGGAGTCCAGCGCATCCGAAGCCGTCGCGTTCGCGAGCCGGCTCAGGCGCTTGCCCAGCGCGTGGCGGTCCAGCGTCTCGGGCGTTCCGGTCACGCGACCGCCTTCCCCATCACGACCGCGTCGTGGTGCTCGTCGAGCAGCGGCGGCATTCCGTAGGTGGGTTTGAAGCCGTCGAACTTCACGGCGCTGCCGATGGCCCGCAGTGATTGCGTGCCGTCGCCCAGCGGCACGATCATGTCGCGTGAGCGGGCCAGATCGCTCACGAGCGCCTGAGCCATCGTGCCGACTTCGGCGGCCACCACGCCCAGTGGCACCAGCCTGCGCACCCATTCAGAGGCCGGCGCTTCGAGCAGCACGCCCGAGATACCGGCCAGCACCTGAGCGCGGTTCTGGCGCCGACTGGCCATTGTTGCGAAGACAGGGTCGGACATCCAGTCCGGCTTGCCGATTTCGGCGCAGAATTTCTGCCAGAACTTGTCGTGCGTGATGAAAAGCGTCAGCCAGCCGTCCGAGGTCGGGAAGATCTGCGCCGGCACCATGTAGGGGTGAGACGAGTTCGCCAGACGCTCCATCACCTCCCCCGCGTTCAGCGATGCACCGGCCAGGTAGTTCAGTTGCGACAGCATCACGTCGTACATCGCCACGTCGACCTGGCCGCCGCGCCCTTCCACGATTTTCGCGAGCAGCCCCATCGCGGCCATGATGCCGGCTGAGTTGTCGACGGCGGAGTATCCGGTCTTGGTAGGCGGCGCAGACGGGTCACCGGTGAGGGCCATGACGCCGGTCAGCGCCTGTATGACGTAGTCGTAGGCCGGGCTGTCGGAGTATGGGCCCTCCAGCCCATAACCAGTGAGGGCCGTGCAAACGATCTTGCTGTTGCAATGCTTCAGGCCGTCATAGGTCAGGCCGAGTTTCTTGATGGCAGACGGCCGCAGGTTGGTGATCAGCGCGTGTGCAGTGGAGGCGATGTGCTCCAGTTCGCGCCGACCTTCAGGGCTGGCGAGATCGAGCACTACGCTCTTTTTGTTGCGGTTGAGGCTGGCGAAGTACGCGTTGTGCTTGCCGACGAAATGCGGGCTGACCTTGCGGCCTATGTCGCCCTCGGGCGGCTCGATCTTGATGACCTCGGCACCCATGTCGGCCAGCAGCAGGCCGCAGTAGGGGCCTGCCAGCATGTGGCCGACCTCGATGATGCGGATGCCTGCAAGGGGGCCACTCATGACAGTGCGGCTGCCAGCTGCGCGACGACCACGTCGAGCGGCATGTCGGCGGTAAACACCGCTGCCACGCCCTCGGCATGAAGCGATTCGTGGTCATCGACCGGGATCGTGCCACCGACGAACACCTTGACGTCTCCGGCGTTACGCGCGCGCAGGGCCACCATCACGTCAGCTACCAGCTCCTTGTGACTGCCCGACAGGATCGACAGGCCAACCGCGTCCACGCCCTCATCCACTGCTACTTGCGCGATCTGGTCGGGGCTGCGGCGCAAGCCCGTGTAGATCACTTCGGCGCCTGCATCGCGAAGCGTGAGTGCGATGATTTTCGCGCCGATGTCGTGGCCGTCCAGCCCCGGCTTGCCGACCAAAATCCGCTTGCCGGCCAGGGGCCGTGCTTCCTTGACTGCGTTCATAGATTCACCGGCTCCTTGAATTCGCCCCATTCCTTCTTCAGGCAGGCAACCATCTCGCCCACGGTGGCGTAGGCATGGCAGCAGTCCACCAGGTAAGGCATCACATTCTCGCTGTCGTTGGCGGCCGCCGCGGCGAGCGCGGCCAGTGATGCATCGACAGCAGGCTGGCTGCGCGTGTCGAGTGTTCGCTGGAATTTCTCGAGCGCGCGTTGCGCCACGGTCGGGTCCAGTTTGAAGACATCACCCACGCCGATCTTCTCGCCTTCCTTTTTGAAGTGGTTCTGGCCGACGATCACGTTCTTGCCGGAGTCGGTGTCGAGCTTGCGTTCCAACCCACGTTCGGCCAGGCGCAACTGGATCCAGCCGTCCTCGATGGCCGGCACGACGCCGCCGTAGGCGTCGATCTCGCCCATCACCCTGGTAATCATCTCTTCCATGCGGTCGGTGTGCTGCTCGAGGAAGTAGCTGCCGCCCAGCGGGTCGACGGTGCGGCCGATTCCGCTTTCAAAAGCGATCACCTGCTGCGTGCGCACGGCGAGCTCCGCCGAGAATTCCGTGGGGATCTGGAAGGCCTCGTCGAACGCGCAGGTGAAAATCGACTGCGCGCCGCCGAACACCGCCGCCATCGTCTCCACCGCGACGCGAACCGCATTGTTGTACGGCTGCGGCGCAACCAGAGAAGACCCGCCGCACACCACGCCGAAGCGGAAGTGCTGCGCCTTCGGGTCCTTCACGCCGTACCTTTCCTTCATCAGCTTTGCCCAGAGGCGGCGGCCGGCGCGGAACTTCGCGATCTCGTCGAAGAAGTCCATATGCACATAGAAGAAGAATGAAAGCCGCTTGGCAAACTTCTCGACATCGCCGCCGCGCCGCTGCAGTTCGTCAACATACGCCAGGCCGTTGGCCAGCGTGTACGCCATTTCTTCCGCCGCGGTGCAACCGGCGTCGCGCACATGCGCGCCCGCGATGCTGATCGGGTTGAATCGCGGCGTGACCTCGTTCGAATAAAGGATTGAATCGGCGATCAGCCGCATCGATGGCCGCACGGGAAAGATCCAGGTGCCGCGCGCGACGTACTCTTTCAGAATGTCGTTCTGAATGGTGCCGGTCAGCTTGCTGCGCGGCACGCCCTGCTTGTCTGCGACAGCCAGGTACATCGCGTAGATGATGGCGGCCGTGCCGTTGATCGTGAACGACGTCGATATTTTTGACAGGTCCAGATCCTTGAACAGAATCTCCGCTTCGCTCAGGTTGGAAAGCGACACTCCGACCTTGCCGATCTCCGGCCGCGCCATCGCATGCGTCGGGTCGAACCCGCATTGCGTGGGTAGGTCGAGCGCAACGGAAAGGCCTGTTTGCCCCTGGTCCAGCAGGAACTTGTAGCGCTCATTCGATTCCTCGGCGGTCCCGAAGCCGGAATACTGGCGAATCGTCCACAGCCGGCCCTGGTAGCCATCGGGGAAGATACCGCGGGTGAACGGGTATTGACCGGGCGTGCCGATGTTGTCAGCGTTGACGGCGCTCGCGTCGACGCTGGTCGGCACCGGGATTCCGCTGCGGCTGATGGGGCCGAGGTCGGGTTCGAGTGGTGCCGGGCAGGCTGCCGCGGAGCCGAGGGGATCACGTGCGTTCATCATGAACCTTTGGACAGGAGCTTTTCGGAGAGCGTCCAGTGGTCGTCATGCAACCAGGTCTGGACGAGGTGTTTCTGTTCGACTGCGCGATGCGCTTTCCAGCCCGCGCCGCTGCGCGCCGCGATGGCCTGCGCCTTGATACCGCGCAGGACTTGCGGCGGGCAAATGTTCAGAGGCTTGGTGAAAGCCGCGAAGTCGACACCTTGCGGCCCATCGGAGATTACCGAATCGGCAAGACCCCAGGCGAGGGCCTGCTCGGCCCCGATCAGTTCGCAGCGCGACATCATGCGCATCGCGTGCGCGGGGCCGATCAACTGGAACAAATCGGGTCCGCCGCCCCATGCGGACGTGATGCCCAACCTGGCCTGGATGTAGCCGATGCGCGCGTGCGCCGACTGCAGCCGCATGTCGCACGCCAGCGCCAATTCGGCGCCGCCGCCGATCGCGTCGCCATTCAGCAGCGCGATGACGGGTACCGGGCACTGGCGGATCGCGTCGAGCGCCGCGCCCGCTTCCTCCATCATCGCGAGCACGGCAGGTTCGTCGCGCACGCTGGACAGGTCGCGCAGGTCGCCGCCGGCCGCGAAGTACTTCTCGCCAGCACCGGTGAGCACGATGTAGCGGACGTCCTGGCGGGCGCCGGTCGTGCGGACCGCCGCAGCAAGTTCTGCAAGCACCGGTCGCGCGAGCGCGTTGTGCTTTTGCGCACGGTCAACGGTAATCCACACCGCTCCGGCGACTTCCTCGGTGACGCGAATGTTCAACACTGCGTTGGTGGTTGTTGCTTGCATGGGCTCATGCTAAATTCAAAGCAATTCACTGGAAAGGACTGGAGTTCGGTATTTCGAACAAATGAGCCTTGGATGATTGAAGTGCCGCGAGATGTGCCCTTTTGTTCGGCCCGTTGAATTCCAAAGTGCATGAGCAAGGTTGCAGTTACTGCTGTCGAGCGGGTCCTCGACATCCTCGAGGCGTTCGACAAGGTCCGAAAGCCGCTGTCGCTGACCGACCTGGCGGAAATGGCGAACATCCCCAAGAGCAGCTGCCATGCGATCGTCGGCACGCTCACGGCGCGCGGCTACCTCTACTCGCTGACCCGGCCGCGCGCGCTTTACCCGACGCGCCGCTTCTTCGACCTCGCGAGTGCGATCCTGGATAACGACCTGTTCGTCGAGCGCGTCATGCCAATGCTGGAACGCCTGCGCGACGCATCGCGTGAGACGGTCATCCTCGGGAAACGACAGGGCGACGCCGTGATCTACCTGCAGGTGGTGGAAAGTAAGCACCCGATCCGGTACACGGCGAAACCGGGCGAGTTCAAGCCGCTGCATTCCAGCGCCATCGGCAAGGCGATGGTGGGGAGCCTGAAAGAAGCGGAGTTGCGCGCGCTGTTCACGGGCAGGCCGCTACCTGCGATCACCGGAGACACGCTGACCGACGAGGAAGCGCTGATTGCCGACATCCTGGAGAGCCGGCGGCGCGGCTACTTCCTGACGCGAGGCGAGAACGTCGCCGATGTGTGGGCGGTGTCGGCGTTCCTATCGGTGAACTCGGAAACGCTCGCGGTGGCCATTGCAGGCCCGCGCCACCGCATGGAGAACAATGTGACGGAGTGCGCGCAGCTGCTGCTGGCCACGTGCAGCTTCATTTCGAGGCAGTGGTCGAAGAACTAGGGCCTGTTCACACTATTTATGACTACGCGTTGCTATCAAAAGGGGTCAGGCGCTAGGCGCGAAATACGGTCTGGGTTGATACCCGAGCGTGTTTCGCAACAACGCGGATGGCCCCTTTTGATAACAACCCGAAGGGAACGTGGTCACAACCGCGCCACTCAGCGTTGCGCTCCTAGGCAAGGCACAAGCCTTGCCGTCGTCACGCGCCTTGATTGGCGCGGTTCTGGCCACGTTCGCGCAGCCATAAATAGTGTGAACAGGCCCTAGTCGGCCATCCCGGGCGCGCGGGTGCGCCGCTACGAGGCGTATGAAGGGTCCTTTCGATCGAGCATTCGCAGCAGCGCGGGCCACTCCAGGAGGCCGTGGGGCCGGCGCACATGCGGCTTGTAGAGATGGCATGTCTTGTCCACGATGTCCTTTCCTGGCACCAGCAGCTTTGCGTTGCAGGCCATGGCGTCGACTTGAGCCCGGCATGCCATCTCCAGCCAGTACATCGTGTTGAAGCATTGCGGCACGTCGGCTCCGACGGCGAGCAGGCCATGGTTGCGCAGCACCATCGCGCTGGACTCGCCAAGGTCACGCACCAATCGCTCGCGCTCGGCGGGGTCGATAGCCGGGCCTTCGTAGTCGTGGTAGGCGATGTCGGCAAAGCGCATGGCAGTCTGCGTGATCGGGAGCAGGCCGCATTCGAGGGCCGCTATTGCCATGCCGGCGCGCGAATGTGTATGCATCGCGCAGCCCACGTCGTCCCGCGCCATGTGAACGGCGCTGTGAATGACGTAGCCGGCCTCATTGATTCCGTGGTCGTCGTGCGGGTTGAACACGACGTTGCCGGCCAGGTCTATGGTGATGAGGCTCGAGGCCGTGATTTCGTCGTACAGGTAGCCGTAGGGATTGATCAGGATGCGGTCTTCCGTTCCCGGGATGCGCGATGTGATGTGGTTGTAAATCAAGTCGCTCATGCCGTACATCGGCATCAGGCGGTAGCAGGCGGCGAGCTCGACGCGCGCCGCCCACTCTTCGCCCGAAACAGCGGCGCGGGCACCGCCGGTCGTCATGCCTGGGGGGCGCTGTACTCGCTCGCGGAGAGCCGGAACGTCGTGCGCTTCATCAGGCGTGGCTGGTCCAGTCGCATCTCGTCCCGGCGGTGCATCGTCACGCCGTTGTCCCACATCAGCAGATCGCCGTTGCGGACCTTGTGTCGGTACACCAGGGATGGATGGCCGCCTGCTTCGAACAGGATAGGCATCACGCGCGCGTTCTCAGCGTCCGACAGGCCTTCGATGCCGATCAGCGTCGTCGGGTCGGCGTACAGCGACTTGCGGCCGGTGCGCGGATGCGTCAGCACGAGTTTGTGCTGCGCGTCGGGCAGGCTCAGCATCGCGTTGGCCTTCTCCTTGTCCTTGAGCTCCAGCGCGTTGAGGATCGCGTAGCGCTTTGCATAGCGGAACGTGCCGGTCTTGCCGTCGATCATCTGCTGGATGTCCTTGGGCAGCCGATCCCATGCGCCGTACTGGTCGGCCCAGTAGATATCGCCGCCGTCGCGTGGGACTTCGGTGCCGTACAGCATGGCACCGGTTGCCGGCCGTGCCTGATAGGTCTGGTCCGAATGCCAGTCCACGTCGTCGCCGCCCGCGAAGCCGCCGACAAACCGGCCGTCCGCGTACTTCAGCGTACTGAAGTAGATGATCTGTTCCTGGTAGGGCGACTGGATGTCCTTGCGGCCCGTGGTTTCGCAGCGACCGAAATGCTCGGTGAAGCGCACCAGTTCCGACTCTTCCACCGACTGCCGGCGAAAGACCATCACCGGCGACTTCTGCCACAGGTTCCGGAGCTCCTCGATGGCGTCGGGACTCTCCGCCAGTTCGGTAACGTTCGCGTGCACTTCAACGGCGAAGTCGGAATGCAGGGGGGATGTTTTGAACTTGGTCATGTGGTTCTCACTCGGGTTTCATCTGGGCTGTCTTGATCGTGTGCAGGTAGTTGCGGCGCTCGTCGCGCAACCACGCGTTGAGTTCGGCATTCGAGAAGACCGGCGCGCGCTCGAAACCGAGGTCAGCCATCGCCTTTTGCGTCTCGGGCAGGTCCAGGATCTTCCGCATCTCCACTGCCAGGCGGGCCTGGATCTCGGGCGGCACGCCCTTCGGTGCCATCAATGCATTCCAGGCGGCAATATTGAATTTCGAAAGGCCTTGCTCGCTGGCGGTCTTGACTCCGGGCATCGATGCCATTGGCGCGGCGGTTGTCACGGCCAGGGGCTTGATGCGGCCCAGCTGGGTGCGCGTGGCGGCGACCGTGTCGATCAGGACCTGCACGTGGCCGCCGAGGACCGCCGTCATCGAGTCGGCCGAGCCCTTGAACTTCACGGGGAAAAGCACCACCTCGCGCTGCTTGAGCATCTCGAAGACCAACTGGCCGGTGACGCTGGGAAGCGCCGTATCGATTTTCCCGGGCTGCTTTTTCGCGGCTGCAATCAGTTCGGTCAGCGAATTGATCGTGCTGTTAGGCCCGACCGAGATCGCGAAGGGGATCAGTGCGGTGAGCATGATCGCGTCGAAGTCCTTCTCCGCGTCGAAGCCCGGGTTGTCGAAGAGGGCCGGGTTCATCGCGTGGGTACCGGAAGCGCCCATTACCAGCGTATAGCCGTCCGGCGTTGCGCGTGCGGCAGCCGCGGTCCCGATGTTGCCCGAAGCGCCGGGCCTGTTTTCCACCACGAAGCTCTGGCCCATGGCCTGCGTCAGCTTGTTGGCGAAGTAGCGCGATGCGATGTCCGTGCTCTGGCCGGCCGGATAGGCCACGATGATCTTCACGGGACGATTCGGGTAATCGCTGGGGGCTTGGGCTTGCGCCAGGCCACTGGCGGCCAGCAGGGGCAGGGCGGCGGCAAGGCTGAGCAACTGTCGGCGGGAATTGGATTTCACGGCTTGTCTCCTGTTGTGGGTTCCACGTTAGCGCCCGGCGGCAGCCAGGGGTATAGGGTGGGCGCGTCGAAGTTTCATATGTTGAACTTCTCGGCACGCGGAATGCGAAGTTGTTCAGCGGGCTGAATCGCGGCGTTGGGTTTCTCTTGCGTGCCGAGGTTTACGCCGCTTCCCGGTTTCCACAGGTACCCGGCGTGCAGCTCGTCGAATGAGCGGCAGCCGATCTGTGCCATCACCATGTCGACTTCGTTGCGTACGATCTGCAAGGTCCGCGCGATACCCGCTTCGCCGCCCGCGGCCGCCCCGAAGAGCGTGGGCCTGCCGAATATCGAGAACTTCGCGCCCAGGCATCGGGCGATCACCACGTCGGAGCCGCGGCGCACGCCGCTGTCCAGAATCAGTTCGACATCGTCGCCGACCGCGGCGCGAATCGCCGGGAGCACTTCGAGCGGCGACGGTGCGGCGTCAAGCTGTCGCCCGCCGTGGTTGGACACCACCAGTCCGTCGACCCCGAGGAGCACTGCCTGCCTTGCGTCATCGGGATGCATCAGCCCCTTGACCACCAGGGGTCCGGCCCACGCTTCCCTGATGCGCTGCAGGTGCGACCATTGCACCATTGGAGCCGGCGTCAGCGTGCCGTACATCTCGGCGACATCGGCGGCGCAGGCGCCTGGCTTCGCGTAAGGCCTCCAGTTGCTCATCATCGGGATGCCGCCGCTGCGCAGGTAGCGCACCACCCACGCGGGGTGCGCCAATGCCTCGAGCACCACGCCAGGCGTCATGCGGAACGGCCGCGAGAAGCCGTTGCGCCGGTTGCGCTCGCGGTTGGAGTTGACCGGGACGTCGACAGAGACCACCAGCACCCGCACACCCGCCAGTTTGGCGCGCCGCACCAGGTCGGTGTTGATTGCTTCGTCGCTCGTGCAGTACATCTGGAACCACACGTGCTCCGGGGCAGCTTTCGCTACGTTTTCGAGGGCTCCGTTGGAAGCGCTCGAGAGCAGGAATGGCACGTTGGCCCTCGCGGCGGCTCGCGCCAGCAGGAAGTCGGCGTCGGGGTGAAACAGGCCTGCGAGGCCCGTGGGAGAAATTCCGAAGGGGCTGTCGTAGCGGCGTCCCAGCAGCACAGTGGACTGGTCGCGCTTCGACACATCGACGAGGTAGCGGGGCAGGAGATGATGCTGCTGGAACGCCTCGCGGTTGCGGCGCAGGCAGTGCTCGTCGTCTACCCCACCGTCGATGAAGTCAAAGGCGATCCGCGGAAGCGCGCGACGGGCCAGTTCACGGATGTCGTCGAGGTTGACTGCGGTCTGGAGGTTCATGGCGGGCCTGATTGGTATGGCCGCAACATTAGTCGCTCGACTGCCTCGGGCCAAGGCCCCCGGTGCCCGAAGTTTCACATCTTGAACTTAAGGATCGCTGCGCCAGTGAGTGAACAACGTATGCGCCGCGTCGGCTTCGAGCATCCGCGCTGCCACTTCGAGCTCGTCATGTACCGCCGCGAGCCGCGCTTCAGGAAAGACTTCAGAGGTACCGATCAGGCACAGCGCTGCGAAGGCTTTGCCCTCGGGCCCAAACACGGGAACGGCGAAAGCGTGCACGTCGGTCACGACGTCTCCCAGGTTGACCCCGAAGCCGTGGCGTGCCGAGCGCGTGCGCATTTTCTCAAGCGCAGCGAGACGCGCATCGCCGCGCTTGACTACTTCCTGTTCGATGTTGTTGCGCAACGCTTCGGCCGCTTCATCGGGCGGCAGCGTCTGCAGGATGGCGACACCACCGACAGATGTGAAAAGCGGCCGTCGGGTTCCCTTTTCGAGCATCAGGCCCGGCACGCGCTCCGAGCCGGCACGCACGCTGCACACATACTCGAAGCCACTTCTCAGCTGCAGCAATGCCGTGCCCCGCATGCGGCGGGCCAGTGCGCCCAGGTGGACTTCAGCCGCCGCCTGGAATTCGTGGGGCCCGGACACGCTGAGGGAGAGCTCGTAGAGCAGCGGGCCCGGGAGGTACCGACGGTCGCCGGGCCGCTGTTGCACCAGCCGTTCCTTGATGAGGCCCGCGAGCATGCGATGCACTGTGCCCCTGTCGAGGTCACATGTCGCAGCAAGGTCGGACAGGCGCCATCCCAGCTCGCCGCGCATTGCCAGCACGCGCAGGAGCTTGATGCTACGCGTCAGGCTTTGCGTGCCAGAGGGCGTTTCCATGGCCAGATTCTCGCGCAATCAAAGTGTGGATACCCGGATCGATAATCGCAGTCCATGATCAGGATTGACCTTCCGCCGCAAGCTTTGGCGCTGCTTGAAAGTGCTCGAAGGCACGAGACGCCTTGCGGCAGCGGGCGAACCATCTGGCACCTGTGGGGCAGCGGCCCACCCGTGCTGCTTTTGCACGGCGGTTCCGGAAGCTGGATGCATTGGCTTCGCAACATTTCTGCGATTGTGCAATCTGGCCGAATGGCGGTCGTGCCCGACCTGCCGGGATTCGGCGAGTCCGACGTGCCGCCGGGCGGCGGAGACGCCGATGCTGTCGTCCCGCCGCTCGTCACCGGGCTGCGCAGCTTGCTGGGCGAAGGGCCGTTCGACGTCGTCGCATTCTCGTTTGGCAGCCTGGTTGCCGTCTTGCTGGCCGCACAGGAGCCGGGGCTTGTCGGGTGGATGGGACTGGTGGGCGCGCCAGTGCTGCCGCTTCAACGGGGACGCGGCGTTGAGCTCAAGCCCTGGAGCCGTTCGTCCACCGCCCAGGCGCGCATGGAAGTACATGCGCACAACCTGGCCGCGATTATGTTGCACCGTCCCGAGTCCATCGACGAACTGGCAATCGCCGTGCAGGCAGCGAACGCCCCGCTCGATCGCATGCGCCGGCGCTCACTGGTCACGACCAATGCATTCGGTGCCGCCGTCGCACAGCTGAAGTGCCCGTACCGGGCGATCTATGGCGAGCACGACGTGCTGTATCGGGGAATGTTTAACGAAGTCCGGCGCGCGCTGGGCGCTAATCCGTTTTTCGAAGGCATGGTGGTGGACCCTGCTGCGGGGCACTGGATTCAGTTCGAAAACGCCTTGACTTTCAACGAGTGGATGCTGGCCGGACTGGCCGGGAGGAAGAAGCCCACGCGCTGATCCGCGTCGCCCTGGCTGACTTGCCGCGCTGAACAAACAGGCATCGCACGCTCAGGGGTTGACTGTTTTGTTCATCCCATCGCTTACCGGAATTCCGGGCGATTGCGCATGTGGACCGGTGCTTTCATGTCGCGCACCACTTCCTCGGCGGTGAGGGTGGTCCCGCGCCCACGGCAACCACCGCTGCGGGCGACCTGCAGGCTATGACCAGACAGCTTTGTCCAAGCGGTTTCGGACGTGGGGGTCCAGCCGGAGCCCGGCGTGTGACGTGCGTAGATCTTCACTTCACCTGCAGCGCAGCGTATGCCTTCGTAGTTGGCATTGACGGCGCCGCTTGTGCTCGTCGCGACGATGACATAACGCACGACACCATCATTGCCGATGGTGATCGACTGCGGATCAACACCGAAACGCAGCAACGCGCTCGGCATTTCGATTCCGATCAGGCCTTCGGTGCGCAAGGCGGGCGGCGGCGCAGAAGACTCGCGCCAATCCGGGTCGAGCGGCGCGAGCTGAGCCAGCGCGCTTGCAGAAAGCACCAGGGAAGCCGCCGCCATGAAGAACCTGTGAGAACTAGGACACATGTTTGTCTTCTGGCACGAGCGCCTTCAGTGCGGATTGCGGGTCGGGTTCGAATGTGGCTCCGGGCGGCAACTCGAAGCCTGCGCCCGGGAGCGCTTCTGGCGCACCATCATGAGGATCGTGATCGCGGGCACGCATGCCGCTTCTGAGGTAACGATTGCGGTGATCGTGTCGGGGAAGAAAGCGAGCGAGCTCGGTCAACGCCATCTCGTAGACGCCCCGCTTGAACTCCACCACGACGTCGAGCGGGACCCAGTAGTCGTTCCATCGCCACGCGTCAAATTCCGGATGGTTGGTCGCCCGAAGGTTCAGGTCCCAGTCCTGCCCCATGAGCTGGAGCAGGTACCAGATCTGCTTTTGTCCTTTGTAGTGACCACGCGCATCGCGGCGGATATACCTATCAGGCACCTCATAGCGCAACCAGTCACGGGTACGGGCAATGATGCGCACATGCTCGGCTGCGAGCCCCACCTCTTCATGCAGTTCGCGAAACATCGCCTGCTCCGGAGTCTCTCCCCGGTCGATACCGCCCTGCGGAAACTGCCAACTGTGCGTGCGTATGCGCTTGCCCCAGAAAACCTGGTTCCTCTGGTTGAGCAGGATGATGCCGACGTTGGGCCGAAAGCCGTCCCGGTCAAGCATAATCAAACCTCAATTTTTAAACTGAGTTCATTATGCACGGCGCATTGCAGCCCGGCTACCAACTCAGTGCATCCCTTCTTGCACCCCAACCCCCGTTTCCGTACGACTGATGAAAGCATCCCAGTTCCTCGTCTCCACCCTGAAGGAAGCCCCGGCCGATGCCGAGGTGGCCAGCCACCAGCTGATGACGCGCGCGGGCATGATCAAGAAACTCGGCGCAGGCATCTACACATGGATGCCCATGGGGCTGCGCGTGGTTCGGAAAATCGAAGCCATCGTGCGCGAAGAGATGAATCGTGCCGGTGCTGTCGAACTGCTGATGCCGGTGGTTCAGCCCGCGGAGTTCTGGCAGGAAACGGGGCGCTGGGACAAGATGGGGCCGGAGCTGATGCGCGTCAAGGATCGCCATGAGCGCGACTACATCATCCAGCCCACCAGCGAGGAAGTCGTGACCGACGTAGCGCGCCAGGAACTGCGTAGCTACAAGCTCTTGCCCAAGAATCTGTACCACATCCAGACCAAGTTCCGTGATGAACGCCGGCCACGTTTCGGCGTGATGCGCAGCCGCGAATTCATCATGAAGGATGCGTACAGCTTTGACCGCGATGTGCCGGCGGCCAAGGCAAGTTACCAGGTCATGGCCAAGGCCTACCGTGCCATCTTCGACCGGTTCGGCCTGCGCTACCGCGCAGTCGCTGCTGACAGCGGCGCCATAGGCGGTGACCTGAGCGAAGAGTTCCAGGTGATTGCGCAAACAGGTGAAGACGCCATCGTCTTTTGCCCCAACAGTGATTACGCGGCCAACATGGAAAAGGCTGAAGCGCTGGCGCCGCATGGCGAGCGCAAGTCCGGTGTCACCACGCTGGCGAAAACCCCAACACCCGGCAAGAGCACCTGCGCCGATGTCGCCCTGTTGCTCAACGTACCGCTGGCATCCACGGTGAAGTCACTGGTGCTGGCCACTGACGAAACCAACGACAAGGGCGAGATCGTGAAGTCGCAGGTGTGGCTGCTGCTCTTGCGCGGCGACCATGACATGAACGAGATCAAGGCCGCCAGGGTGGCGGGGCTCGACCAGGGATTCCGCTTTGCCACTGTTGCAGAAATCATCGATCACTTCGGGACCAAACCAGGCTACCTCGGACCGATCGCGACGAAGAAGCCGGTCAATATCGTTGCCGACCGTGAGGTCGCCGTCATGTCGGACTGGATCTGCGGGGCCAATGAAGAAGACTTCCACTACACGGGCGTGAACTGGGGCCGCGACTTGCCCGAGCCGGTTGCGGTTGCCGATCTGCGCAACGTGGTCGAAGGCGACCCATCACCCGATGGCAGGGGCCTGCTGGCCATCGAGCGCGGGATCGAGGTGGGACATGTGTTTTACCTTGGCACCAAGTACAGCGCCGCCATGAACGCGACGTTCCTTGATGAGAAAGGAAAGCCACAACTCATGGAAATGGGTTGCTACGGCATCGGCATCACGCGCCTGCCTGCCGCTGCGATTGAACAGAACCACGACGAGCGTGGCATCATCTGGCCCGACGCCATCGCGCCGTTTACGGTGGTGGTCTGCCCGATCGGGATGGACCGCAGCGCCGAGGTCAAGGCGATGGCCGAGCAGCTGCACGAGGACCTGGCGGCGTCCGGTGTCGATGTGCTGCTCGACGACCGTGGGGAACGCCCTGGGGCGATGTTTGCCGACTGGGAGCTGATAGGCGTTCCGCACCGCATCGTGATTTCTGACCGGGGCCTCAAGGAAGGCCAACTCGAATATCAGCATCGTCGCGACGCCGCTGCCACCAAGGTTGCGGCGGCCGAAGTTTTCGGCTTTATCAAGAGCCGACTGCAGGCGTGATCGACCGACGGCACTGCCTGCGCCTGGCGCCAGCGCTCCTGCCACTCGCGTGGACAGGGGGGGCGCACGCGGGTGGGCAACTCGAAGAGCCGCTCGCCGATTCCGTTCGCAGTGCGCTGAGTTCGGCCATTGCCAACTCGGCGCCGCCCGTTCCCGAATTCCGGGACACAGAGGCCCGCCTGGGGTATTTGCGCTGGATGGGCGTGATGGGCCGGCAACTTGCGCGGCGCAAGACCGAGTGGATTGAGCGCAAGGAATTCCTTCAGACGGTCTGGTATGAAAGCAAGCGTGCCGGCCTCGATACCGGCCTTGTGCTTGGCCTTATCCAGGTTGAAAGCGCCTTCCGCAAATATGCAGTGAGCTCTGTGGGGGCACGGGGCTACATGCAGGTAATGCCCTTTTGGACCCGCGTGATCGGCGATGGAGATGCCAGCAAGCTGTTTCACATGCAGACCAACCTTCGCTTCGGCTGCGTGATCCTGCGCCACTACATCGACCGTGAGCGCGGCGACCTTTTCATGGCATTGGGGCGCTACAACGGCAGCCGCGGCAGGTCACCGTATCCGAACGCGGTATTCGCTGCCGCTAAGAACTGGGATTTCAATACCCAGCCCCCATCAGAGCAGCCGGCCGATCCGAGCCGGCCGTTGCACAGGGGACCGTCCGGTCCGAGCTGATTGTTATTGCAGGAATCCAAGTCTTCCCTTGGAGGCTGCCTTGGGCAAATCGTCCGCCGATATCGCCCTGCGCGAATCAAGCTGCGCGTTGCCAAATCCGGTCATCAGTGCACGCCGCATGTCGCGGGGCGCGAGTTCTGCCAGCGCATCCAGCACATCGTCTGGCGGCTCCGCATCGAATCCTGCGCCCCAGCCGTGACCACTTCTGATCGACAGGTACATGTTCCGAGCAATATGGCGCGCAGCCTCGAAGGACGGCGCCTCGATTTCAAACACATTCATCCGGTTGAGAATGGGCTCGGGAATGCATCGGTCGTCGTTGGCAGTCATGATCCAGATCACCTGGCTTGCATCGATTGCCACCTCGGCAAACTCATCGACGAATGATCCTGCCGTGTCGTGTTCGAGCAAGCTGTAAAGCGAGCCGAGCGGGTCATATTGAGCATCTGCGCTGGCCTTGTCGATTTCATCCACCACGATCACCGGGTTGGCGTACTGCCCTTCGACCAGCGCTTCGAAGACCTTGCCAGGACGCGAGCCTTTCCACTGGGAGGACGAGCCCGACAACAGCCATCCAGCCGTCATGGAGCTCATCGGAACGAGTGACATGCCCGTGCCCAGCAGGTGGGCGAGCTTGCGCGCGAAATGCGTTTTGCCGATGCCGGGCGGGCCGAGCAGCAGCATCGGCGTTACGTCAAGGCCATCGCCCGACCCGGACGAGAGCGCGACGTGACGCTTCACGTCATCCAGGGCATCAGAAAAATTGGGAAGCTGGTCATAAAGATCAGCCATATCCGGCACACCGCTTGGCTTGACCTGGAACCGGTCAGGACCGCGTTCGAGCATTCGCTCGTAAGTGGTTCGCAGGTTCTCGTATTCCCGTCCAGGTAAGCGGGCCAGCTTGCGCTCGACGTCGTGTGTGCGAAACACACTTCGCAAATTAGCTATCGGGAGCTTGAATGCTGCTGCGCACTGGGGATCGACACTGCCTGTTTCCATAGCGGCCACTCCTTGAACTTGATTTCAGCATAAGCTGAGTTCAGGAACAATGGCTAGCGTGCGATACCTTTGGCGATGTCAGCAATTGCCGACACCCCACGTGATCAAACCTGAGGGGGCGCGAGCACCTGCTGCAACTCGCCGCTCTGGTACATCTCCATCATGATGTCGGAGCCGCCCACGAATTCTCCCTTCACGTACAGCTGCGGGACGGTGGGCCAGTTGCTGTAGTCCTTGATGCCCTGGCGAATTGCGTCGTCTTCAAGTACGTTGACGGTGGTGACTGCCTTTGGGTCAACGCCGCACGCTTTGAGGATCTGGATGGCCCGGCCGGAAAAGCCGCACTGGGGGAAGCTGGCATTGCCCTTCATGAAAAGAACGATGTCACTGTTCTTCACGAGGTCGTCGATGCGTTGCTGGGTGTCGCTCATTGAAAAATCTCCTGGGTGTAGCACCTGTCATACCGTGGGCCCGATTATCCCAGTTCAAGCCATCGCCCGCCGGAGCAGCGCTCATGACCCGACAGATCGCGGCGCGTGGCGATTTCCGCGAATCCGGCGCTTGCCAGAAGACCCCGTACGGCCGTGGCCTGGTCCCAGCCGTGTTCCAGCAGCAACCATCCGCCGGGCGTGAGCCGGTCAGGGGCCTGCACGATGATCTGACGCAGGTCTGCCAGCCCGTCCGTGCCTGAGGCCAGCGCGGTCAATGGTTCGGCGGCCAGCGCGGCCAGATGTGGATCGTCCGCGCGGATGTAGGGAGGGTTGCTTGCGATCAGGTCGTAACGTGCGGTGGAAGTCTCCAGCCAGCTTCCACGGTGAAACCTGACTTGCAGTCCGAGCCGGCGCGCATTGTCCTGGGCGACAGCGAGGGCATCAACGCTTGAATCGATCGCATCAACCTGTGCAAGCGGTCGTTGATGCTTGATCGCCAGGGCAATAGCGCCACTGCCAGTCCCCAGGTCCACGACCTTGCAGGGCGACTGCACCGGTATCAATTCCAGCGCCCATTCCACCAGCACCTCGGTGTCGGGTCGCGGAACGAGCACGCGCCGGTCAACTGCCAGGTCCAGCCCAAAGAATTCCTTGCGGCCGACGATAAACGCGAGCGGCTCTCCCACCGCACGGCGCGTGCAAAGCTCGGCGTATCGATCTTGAGCCTCGGCTGGCACTTCATCACGGTCGTGGGCCAGGAGCCAGCCCCGATTCAACTGTGGCTTGCCAAGCACATGCAAGAGCAGCAACTGCGCGTCCAGCCGCTCGAGCCCGAGCGCAGCTGCAGCGGCCAGCGCTTGCGCGTTCGTCACATGCATCCTGCTCTCATGCCCGACCAGCCGCCAGTCCGAGCTCCAGCTCCTCCAGCTGCTCGGCCTTGCGCGCCAGCAACAGCGCCTCAATGACTTCGTCGAGATCGCCCTCCATCACGAACTGCAACTTGTACAGCGTGAGGTTGATCCGGTGGTCGGTGATCCGACCCTGCGGAAAGTTGTACGTGCGGATGCGATCGCTGCGGTCCCCGCTGCCAATCAGCCCCTTACGCGTCGCGGCGTCCCTGGCCGCTCGCTCGCTGCGGTCTTTTTCCTTGATGCGCGCCGCAAGAACCTGAAGGGCCTTGGCCTTGTTTCGATGCTGCGACCGGTCGTCCTGGCACTCGGCGACGATGCCGGTTGGAATGTGCGTGATGCGCACCGCCGAGTCGGTCTTGTTGATGTGCTGACCACCGGCGCCGCTGGCTCGATATGTGTCGATCCGCAGGTCCGCAGGGTTGATCTCCACCGCTTGCGCTTCGTCTGGCTCGGGCAGTGCAGCGACGGTGCAGGCGCTCGTGTGAATGCGTCCCTGGGTCTCGGTTGCGGGTACGCGCTGGACGCGATGGCCGCCTGATTCGAATTTGAGCTTGCCGTACACGTTGTTGCCGACGACCCGGATCACGACTTCCTTGAAGCCGCCGACTTCGCCCATGCTTTCGCTCACGATCTCGCAGCGCCAGCCCTGGCGCTCGGCAAAGCGCGTGTACATGCGCAGCAGGTCGCCTGCAAAAAGCGCTGATTCATCGCCTCCGGTTCCCGCCCGGATTTCCAGGAACGTGTTTCGCACATCGTCCGGATCCTTGGGCAGCAGGAGTTTTTGCAGGGCGTCTTCCAGGGTCGGAATCTCCGCTTCAAGCGATGCAACTTCATCCTGGGCCATGCTGGCCATTTCGGGATCGTCCAGCATTTCCCTGGCCTGTGCCAGCGCGCTCTCTCGCTGGCGGAACTGCTCGAACACGCCTGCAACTTCGCTCACCTCGGCGTGCTCGCGGGTCAGTGCGCGATAGCGCTCCATGTCTTGGGCGATGTCCTCCTGCGAGAGAAAAAAATCGAGCTCCTGCAGGCGGATGGGATAGCGCTCGAGTTGCTGGCGGAGGAACTGTTTCATGGAGATTCAGATTTTGTCGTGCCGGACGTCAGGCGGTATGCAGGCTAGTGAGGGGGCATGGATGCCGGGCCGGGCCCGGCATGACAGCCCAAAAAGAGGTGGTGCGCACTTCAGAGGCGGCAGCCAAAGGCGCGCTTCGGATTGCAGCGCCGCTAACGTTCCTTGCGCAGGAAGAAATGCTTGATCGCCGTCGTGGCCCGCTCGCGCGCAGTCGCGTCACCCGCATGCAATTCGGCCATCGCCCCGTGCAGCATCTTTTGCGTGAGTCCCCTGGACAGGGCTTCCAGCACTTCATCGACGTTCTCGCCGCGCGCGATCATCTTTCTGGCGCGTGCGACTTCGGCGAGGCGCCACTCATCGGCCTGAGCGTTGAGCTGCTGGATGAGGGGAACCGTGCCGCGCTGGTCCATCCAGTGCAGGAAACTCTGCACGCCCGCGTCGATGATCACTTCTGCCTGCGCAACCGCCGCCTGCCGGTTGGCCTGGCCGGTCTGAACCACGTTCGCGAGGTCGTCGACAGTGTAGAGATACACGTCCTCCAGTTCCTTGACCTCGGGCTCGATGTCGCGCGGCACGGCCAGGTCCACCATGAAGATCGGACGATGCTTTCGAGCCTTCAAAGCGCGCTCCACAGCGCCCAGGCCGATGATCGGCAGCGTGCTTGCCGTGCAACTCACCACCGCATCGAATTCGTGCAGGCGCGACGGCAGGTCAGCCAGCCGCATCACTTCACCGCCGAAGCGCGAAGCGAGCTTTTCCCCGCGCTCCAGCGTCCTGTTGGCAATCGCGATGCTCCTGGGATTGCGGGCAGCAAAATGCGTGGCCGCCAGTTCGATCATTTCCCCGGCACCGACAAAGAGCACGCGGATCTCGCCGAGATCTTCGAAGAGCTGCCCCGCCAGTCGAACCGCAGCGGCTGCCATGCTGATGGAGTGCGCACCGATTTCGGTCGAGCTGCGCACTTCCTTGGCGACGGCAAAGGAGCGCTGGAACAACTGGTTGAGCGTGGTGCCGAGCGCGCCGGCCTCATCGGCCACGCGAACGGCATCCTTCATCTGCCCCAGGATCTGCGGCTCGCCCAACACCATGGAATCGAGTCCGCTCGCAACCCGGAACGCATGGCGGGCGGCCTGGCCGTCCCGCATCGTGTAAGCATGGGATCGCAGCATGGCAGGCGAGACGCCGCCGCTGTGGGCGAGCCACTCGATCGTGTTGTCGATGTCCCCATGATCGCCCGCACAGTAGATCTCGGTACGGTTGCAGGTGGACAGGATTGCGGCTTCGGGCTGGCGCGACAGCGACTCGCGCAGGGACCTCAGCGTGGGCTCGACCTGGTCGATGGCGAACGCAAACCGTCCGCGCAAATCGAGCGGAGCGGTTGTGTGGTTGATGCCCAGAGCCCAAACTGCCATCGCGCGATTATAAAATTTGCTGGCACATCAAGCACTTGCGACACATCAATAGACCCCCAATTCATGGGACCCGTGGAATTTCTTCTTCATTTGCTCGCCTTCGCAGCGCCTGCTGCGGCGGTGGGATTTCTCGTTGCGCTTGCGGCCAGAATTGTCCTGCCTGAAGCTGTATCCCTTGCATGGTGGCGACATGCTGCTATCAATACTGCAGCGGGTTTGGTGGCTCTGGGCCTGGGGCTAGGGTACTTTGGCGTTGACGGAAAGATGGCCACTTATGCCGCGCTCGTCCTGGCGGTTGCCACGGCCCAATGGCTTGCAGGCCGCGGCTGGAAGGGATAATCGGGGCGATGCTGTTCCTGCTCTCGCCGGCTAAATCGCTGGATTACGACTCTCCAATCGCCGACCTGCCGCACACCCGCCCGCTTTTCGTGGACCAGTCCCATGAACTCATCCGTGTGCTGCGCGCAAAGTCTCCCCTGCAGGTGGGCAAGCTCATGGACATCAGCGATTCGCTGGCAGCGCTCAACGTCGCCCGGTATCAGGCCTGGTCACCCCGCTTCACCGCAAACAATTCGAGGCAGGCGGCACTGGCCTTCAACGGCGATGTCTATCACGGCCTGGCCGCCCGCACGCTCTCTGCAGACGACCTTGGGTGGGCACAGGACCATCTGTGCATTCTGAGCGGCCTTTATGGCGTATTGAGGCCCATGGACCGGATGCAGCCCTACCGTCTGGAGATGGGTACGCAGCTCGCTGCAGGCGGCAAGCGCAATCTCTACGGGTTCTGGAATGAGCTCGTGGCCAGCTACCTGAACAGGCGGGTGTCCGCGGACAAGACCCCGGTGGTGGTGAACCTTGCCTCCCTGGAGTACTCGAAAGTAGTCGATCGCAACCGCCTGCAAGCCCGGGTCATCGACTGCGTGTTCGAAGAGGGCAAGCCCGGAGCCTGGCGTATCGTGAGTTTCTTCGCCAAGCAGGCACGCGGGTTGATGGCGCGTTACGCTATCGTTAACAGGGCAAGCCTGCCAGCTCAGCTGGAGGGGTTTGCCGAGCAGGGCTACGCTTTCGACGGGTCCGCATCGCGGCCCGACCGTCTTGTATTTCGACGCAGAACATCATGAGCACCACACATACTTCACAGCAGATCACACCCCAGTTGCGCCAGTGGATCGTCGATCAGGCCCAGGCCGGCCATAGCGCCGAAACGGTCCTCAAGTCGATGCTAGCTTCGGGCTGGTCCGAAGACGTGGCCGTCGAGGCAATGGAATCGACGCTTCGTGGGCATCTCGAAGAGAAGGCTGTCGAGTCGGGCTTGCCGCCCGCCGTGCCGGTGCCGGATGCGTCGCTCGATGAATCGCCGCTCTATGTCGATGGAGGTGACCGCAAGGTCTGCGTGCTGCAGGTGATGCACTCGCCGCGTGTGATCGTCCTGGGCGGCCTGTTGTCCGATGAAGAGTGCGATGAGCTGATCGCAGCGGCCCGGCCGCGGCTCGCGCGCTCACTTACCGTTCAGATCAAGACCGGCGGCGAAGAGATCAATGCCGACCGGACCAGCAACGGGATGTTCTTCCAGCGCGGCGAAAACGAGATCGTGCGCAAGATTGAAAAGCGGCTCGCGCACATTTTCTCGTGGCCCGAAGAGAACGGTGAAGGACTGCAGGTCCTTCACTACCGGCCAGGCACCGAATACAAGCCGCATTACGACTACTTCGACCCGAACGAACCCGGCACGCCGACGATTCTCAAGCGCGGCGGACAGCGCGTGGCGACCATCATCATGTACCTGGGCGAGCCTGAAAAGGGCGGCGGCACGACGTTCCCCGACATCCACCTCGAAGTCGCCCCGAAACGCGGCAACGCTGTCTTTTTCAGCTACGAACGCGCGCATCCTTCCACCAAGACGCTGCATGGCGGCGCGCCGGTTCTGGCGGGTGAAAAATGGATTGCCACCAAGTGGCTGCGCGAGGGGCGGTTCGTGTGATCGTCCAGGCCAACGGGATTCCTGTCGAGGCCGATGATTCCGGGGTTGATGGCACCCAGGCCGGGCGCCCGGTGGTGCTTCTCATCATGGGTCTGGGCATGCAGCTCATCGCATGGCCGCAGGAGTTCGTGCAGGCGCTCGTTGACGCCGGATTTCGCGTCGTACGTTTCGACAACCGCGACATCGGCCTGTCCCAGAAGATGGATCAGCTCGGTGTCCCCAATGTCGCATGGGAAAGCGTCAAGTTCCGCGTGGGCATTCCGATCCGGCCGCCGTATAGCCTGAAGGACATGGCGCTCGATGCCATCGGCGTGCTTGATGCGCTGGGCATTGCCAGGGCGCACATCGTGGGCGTGAGCATGGGCGGCATGATTGCGCAGCGGGTTGCGCTTGCTGCTCCCGATCGCGTGCTGAGCCTCACCAGCATCATGAGTTCCAGCGGCGCGCGGTTCTTGCCGGGGCCGAAATCCCATGTGCTGCGAGCCCTCATGGGTCGGCCTGCAGGCAAGTCCGAAGACGCCATAGTCGATCACTACGCGAGGCTTTTTCAGATCATCGGCAGTCCGGGCTTCCCAATCGATGAAGCGGTGCTGCGCGACCGCATTCGCACCTCCACGCAACGCAATTTCCATCCGCAGGGAACCCTTCGCCAGATGGTCGCGGTTGCTGCGGATGGGTCCCGTGCCAATGAACTTCCCGGGATCAAGGCGCGCACGCTCGTCCTGCATGGCCGCGCCGATCCACTGGTACCGTTTGCCTGCGGCCACGACACGGCTCGCCGGATTCCCGGGGCAAAACTGCATGGCATCGAGGGCATGGGCCACGACTTGCCGCCCGGTGTTGTCGAGCGTTTGCTCGCTCCGCTCGTGCCCCACCTGAAGCTTGCCTGATGACGACGGCGAACACCAACAAGGCGCAGGATTCCCTGCTGGGCAAGGCCGCCGCGTATGCAGATCACTATGACGCATCACTGCTGTTTCCGATCCCGCGTGCTCCCGCGCGAATCGACCTGGGTCTGGGTGCAGTCGTACCTTTCTTCGGCGCCGATTTGTGGACCGCTTTCGAGCTGAGCTGGCTCACGCCGCGCGGCAAGCCGCAAGTGGCAATTGCACACATCACCGTTCCGTGCGAGACCTTCAATATCGTCGAGAGCAAGTCATTCAAGCTGTACCTGGGCAGTTTCACCAACACGCGCTTTGCGTCCTCTGATGAAGTACGAGACCGAATCCGTGCAGACGTCAGCGAGGCGGTGTGGCGAGGCGCATCTGCGCAATCGTCCGTCGGCGTGCGCCTGTTCATGCCCGAAGTGTTTGATCGTGAGAAGACCGAGGAACTCGAAGGACTCAGCCTGGACCGTCTGGATATCGAGTGCACGCAGTACACGCCCGATGCCTCGTTGCTCTTCGCTGTGGCAGACGAAAAACCGGTTGATGAGGTGCTGACCAGCAACCTGCTCAAGAGCAATTGTCTGGTGACCGGGCAGCCCGACTGGGGCAGCGTGCAGATTCGCTACAGCGGCCCGCAGATCGACCAGGGCGGATTGCTGCGGTACATCGTGAGTTTTCGAAATCACAACGAATTTCACGAGCAATGCGTCGAACGCATGTTCATGGACATCCAGGCTCGCTGCAAGCCGGTACGCTTGTCTGTGTACGCACGGTACACGCGTCGTGGGGGTCTGGACATCAACCCGTTTCGCACCAGCCACCCCTGCGCGATGCCAGGCAATGTCCGTACGGCGCGGCAGTGAGTTTCAAAGGTCCAGGAATGAGCCGACCTGCGACAGGTCGTTAAACGTTCCGGTCCGTTTTTCCTTCAGTGCCGTCACCGACTCGCGCACATTCGCATTGCTCCAGATGGCGCCCTGTACCCAGCCTATCTGGCGCAGCGAATCCTCAACCGAGTGGTCGCGCGTGTAGTTGATCACCTGCTTGGTGCCCCAGATGGCGACGGGCGGCTTGGCGGCAATTTCTCGCGCGCACTGCATGGCCGCTTCCAGCATCGCGGCCTGCGTGTCAAAGACCTCGTTGACCAACCCGTATTCGCGCGCCTTGGCCGCCGGCATTCGCCGGCCGGTGTAGGCCAGTTCTTTCACCACGCCCAGTGGAATCAGCTTGGGAAGGCGCTGCAGCGTGCCGACATCGGCCACCATGCCGATGTTGATTTCCTGGATGCAGAAGAAGGCGTCCACCGTCGCGTAGCGGATGCAGCAGGCGGTCACCATGTCTACCGCGCCTCCGATGCAGCCGCCATGGATCGCTGCGATCACCGGGATGCGCAGCGTTTCCAGTTTGGTGAAGGTGGTCTGAATGTCCGTCACCACATCGAATATCGCGGCGCGACCCTCGGGCGTAGCGTCGTCCATCAGGTTGTTGCCCGCGAACGTCTCCAGTGCCATCCCCGCGCTGAAGTGCTTGCCCGTCGATGAGATGACCAGCGCCCGTGCGGTGCCTTCCCGATGCACTTTTGTCAATGCTTCATCGAGCTCGCGCCAGAAGAGCGGGTGCATGGTGTTCATCGCTTCGGGGCGATCGAGGACCAGGTGCGCGATGTGGTCCTGTTCGGTGAGGGCAAAGCATTGCATGGCGGTCCTTGGTTTCGTCTCGGCAATGTACGCGCAGCGCTTCAGGAAGAGCTGCAAACTGCGGGACATCTGGAAACCTTCAGGTCCGTCGCCCTCTTGCGGTCCGAGAGCCCTGTGGGGCGGGTTCGGCGTGCTCAGTCGTCCGGGCGATACAAGCCTGCAGTCGCATCAATGAGCCCGGGAAGTTGCCGGATACCCGCAACGCGGCCAGCAGCTCATCTGGCGTGACGCCCAGTGCGTCCAGGCGCGCTGCCCGCTCCTCGCGCGTCGATCGCGCGTCGAGAATTGCGCCCATCAATTCAGTCGCAATGCCCAGATGCCCGCGTAGCAGGGCAAGTCGGGCGCTGGTTTGTTCGCCGGAACACTCGGAACGATTGAGCTCGCCAATGACTTCGAGCTTGAATCGCTCAAGCATCGGAAGTGCCAGCAGACTGCCAAGGTAAATGCCCACCGCATGGTGCTGTTCGCGGGTGAGAGTTTTCTCCCCCCCAAAGCCGTCGGCTGCCTGATGCAGGAGCGACATGCCTTCATCGAACCGTGTGCGACCGCAAAGAAGCCGCTGCTGGATCCCTTCAGGCACGCCGGCATCGCGGCCAACGAAAAGCATGTACAGCTGAACAGCCTCGGCGTTTCCCAACTTTGCGGCATGAGCCAGTGTCCCATCGCCCCAAATGGCGAGTGGCTCTGGCAGGCGGAGCAGCCCGCGCAGCTTGTATGTCAGCAGGTTGGTCGTCGGGAGATCCAGGGTATCAAGAAGGGTGAGCCGACTGAGATCCGATTCCCGGCGTCCTGGCTGATGGAGTGCTGACACTGCGTGAGCGTCGACTCTGGGTGGCCTGGGAACGGCAACTGAAAGCGGCTGTGCGTCAGCGGCAGGACTTGCTGGCAGGGGCGCAAGCGCATTGGCGGGGGCAGATTGGTAAATCACAGTGAAGCTCCTGGACGGGTGCGGCAAATCGTTGAGGCCCGATTGGGTAACGCGGCCCGCCGGGGCGTTCCCCTCAGACCCTTTGGTCTCGACTCGGTCGATCAGCCAAAGAGATCGGGCGTCCGCTCGGCGACGTGCGGTGCCGTGGCCACATCGTCGGGTACACCCAGCGCTTCATCCGACCCCGCTTTCGCCAGCTTTCCCACGCGCACGCCGAGCAGGCGCAATCGCTGCTTCAAGTCGACGCGCTTGAGGCATTGGCCCGCTGCCTGCCGAATCGTCTTAGCGCTGTCGGTGAATTGGGGCAGCGTCAGATCGCGCGTGGCCGTGCGGAAGTCTTCGTAGCGCAACTTGATTCCTATCGTCTTGCCGACGTAGCCCTTGCGCTGCAGGTCCTGTGCCACGCGCGTGCACAGATCGGTGAAGACGGCGCTCAACTCGGCGCGATCCCGCACGGCGTGCAGGTCGCGCTCGAAGGTGGTTTCGCGACTCATCGACACTGGCTCGCTTTCGGTGACGACAGGACGCTCGTCTCGCCCCCAGGCCGCGTCGTGCAGCCATGCGCCGTACGACTGGCCGAAGTTGTCGATCAGCCACTCCCTGTCTTGCTGGGCGATGTCGCCAATGGTGTGCAGGTGCAGCTTCGTAAGCTTGATTTCCGACTTCGGCCCAATGCCATTGATCTTGCGCACCGGCAGGGGCCAGATCAGGGTCTGCACGTCCTCCTGGTACACCACCGAAATGCCATTGGGTTTTTTGAACTCGCTGGCCATCTTGGCGATGAGCTTGTTGGGCGCGACACCGATCGAGCATGTCAGGCCGGTGCGTTCGTGGATCGCGCGCTGGATCAGGCGCGCCAGCACACGGCCACCCTCACGCTGACCGCCGGGCACTTCGGTGAAGTCGATATAGACCTCATCGACGCCTCTGTCCTCGACCAGCGGCGCTATCTCGGCGATGGTGCTCTTGAACAGGCGCGAGTACTTGCGCACTTCTTCGAAATCGACGGGCAGGATCAGCGCCTGCGGGCACAGTCTTGCCGCCTTCATCATGCCCATCGCAGAGCCAACCCCGAACTGGCGAGCGGCGTAGGTGGCGGTAGTGATCACGCCGCGACCGGTGTAGTCCTTCAGTAGCGGGAAGGCAGATGCCGGAATTTCGCTGGACGGCAACTGCGCGTAGCTCTCCCGGATCATGTCATCCACCTTACGCCGCCCGCCGCCGATCACCACCGGCAGGCCCTTGAGCTGCGGATAGCGCAATAGCTCCACGGACGCGAAGAAGGCGTCCATGTCCAGGTGGGCAATACGGCGAATCGGTGGCACCCCGTGATTTTGCTTGTTGACCTGAGGTAAATCTGCGCCCATGATCGCGCTGGACAACTGGCCCGGGCGGCGCTGGCTCTGGCACTTTTTGCTCCTCGACACATGTTGTAGTCGCGTTCCATTCCGAGTCACCAGTTAACCGGGGCGAGTGATGAGCAATTTCGACATTCTGGCCGATTCGTTTTACGACGACCCCTACCCAGTCCTTGCCCAGATGCGCAAGGAGTCGCCCTGCTACTTCGACTCCCGCCTCGAGGCCTATGTGCTCACGCGCTACCACGATGTGGAGCGCGTGCTCAAGGACACCGCCGCCTTCTCGGCGCAGCGCGTATCGCAATGGGGCAAGGGCATGCCCGAGCATCTGGAAGAAAAATTCGCCCAGTGCAAGAGCGAGTTCGAGACCTGGATCCCCTTCACCGATCCGCCCCTGCACACCTGCCTGCGCGCGCGCCTGGTGGGCTCGATAGGCTCGCATCTGATCCCGCTGGTGAAGACGAGTGCTGACAAGGTGGTCAGCGAGCTGGTGGCCGACCTCAAGCCGGGCACAGAGACCGACCTCGTTACCGCCCTTGCCACGCCTGCGGCTACCAAAGTGCTGGCCGATATCCTGGGCATCAGCCAGGCCGAAATCGAGCAGGTAAAACAATGGACCAGCGAGATCTTCTCGCTGATCGGTGCCGGCATTGCCACCGAAGAAGCCATCGATGCCGGTTACAGCGCCTGCAACAACTTTCGCGAGTTCACCACCGGCCTGATGGAGCGGCGGCGGGATAAACCCGGTGACGACGTGCTGAGCGCGCTCATCGCCTCTTGCAAAGACCCGGCCGGGGCGGATGTCAGCGCGCACGATCTCACCGGCCTCGCCATCGTGCTGTTTGCGGCCGGGCACGAGTCCACCACCAATCTGATCGGCAACGGCATCCAGGCCATCCTGCTCGACCCCGAAGCCCGCGCCCATGTGCTCGAGAAGGGCGGCATCAGCGAGGAGAACGTGGACGAGCTCACCCGCTTTCAGTCGCCCTTTCTCAGCATTTTTCGCAAGTGCGTGAAGGAGTCCACGCTCTCTGGCGAGATCGTCGGCGAGGGCGGGTTTGTGCTGTGCATGGTCAACTCGGCCAATCGCGATGTGCGCTTCTTCAAGAACAAGCCGGACAAACTCAACCTCGCCGGCGGCAAACCTGCGCACCTCGGTTTTGGCACCGGCATCCACGCCTGTGCCGGCCTGCACATTGCACGCATCGTGGTGCAGCAGGCGGTGAGCCAGTTCTTCCGGCGCTTCCCGCAGGCCAGCACCGACGCCAGCCGCTGCCTCTGGCACCGGAACTTGTCCATTCGCGGTATGAGCAGCTTCCCCGTTCAGCTGGAGGGCTAATGGAAAACAGCACACTCGACAGTCCCCTGCCCGATGTCTCGGAAAGCCGCGAGCGCCGGGTTGCCAAAATCCTTGTAGCCGAGAGTGTTGCCGACGTGCAGGAAATTGTGCGCATGGCCAACAAGGAGCGCACACCGCTCTACCCTTATTCGCGAGGAATGAATTGGGGCCTGGGCTCCAGGAAGCCGGTGCGCGACGACTGCCTGCTGGTGGATCTCAGCCGCATGACTGCCATCCGCCAGCTCGACCTCGACCTCGGCTTTGCCGTGGTAGAGGCCGGCACCAGCCAGGACGCCGTTGCCGAGCGGCTCAAGGGCTCGAAGTACATGCTCAACGTCACCACTTCCTGCAAGGACTCCAGCCTGGTCGGCAATGCCCTGGAGCGCGGCGAGGGCTCCACCCGTACCCGCCTGGAGGACTTGCGCGGACTTGAGATGGTGCTGGGCACCGGCGAGCTGCTCTCCACCGGCGGCATCGGCCCCGAGGGCAAGCGCCGCTACCACGCCCTGGGCAGCGGTCCGGACCTGACCCTGCTGTTCTGCCAGTCCAACTTCGGCATCGCCACCGCCGGTGCCTTCGAGTTGATGGCGCGCCCCGAGCGCATCGATTATCTGATTGCCCACTTCGACCGCTCCTCGCTAATCGAAGTGGCCGATACCGTGGCCAGACTGGTGCGGGAGCGCGTGTTGGACACCACGGTGAGGCTCAGCGAGCTGCCCTTCGAGCCGGGCGCCGGCAAGCCACCCGCCTTCTGCGTGTTTGCGCCGGTGCAGGGCCGCAACGATATCGTCAACGCGAAGGAGGCCCTGCTGAAGACCGAACTCTCCCGGCTGCCCAAGTTCAAGTCGATCAGGATCGGCTCTGTTGAGGGGCTGGCGCCTGACGACCAGACCTGGATGAAAGCGGTGTTCTTCACCGGCACGCCCAGCTGTGCGCTGTTGCAGAGCCGCTTCGGGGTGACGAACTGCGATCTCGACGCCAACAGCAAGATCGGCTGGGCGGTGGTGTCCTGCGTGATTCCCACTACCGGGGCCAACATTCAGGCCGCCATCGACATCGCTGAAAAGGCGGTGGCCGACGAAGGCCTACTGCTGCGCATGGAGGTGAGCATGATCACCGGGCGCGCCACCAACATCATGGTGCAGATCTGGTTCAAGCGGGAGCCGGAGTTGATCGAACGCATGCGCCGAATCCGCCGTGGCCTGCGCAGCAGTTTTGCCGCGCTGGGTTTTCACACCGTGCGCGAACCGATTGATGCGCTCGATGAAAACATCGGCACCGCCACCGGCAGCATCGCAGGACTCAAGGCCCTGTTCGACCCGAACGGGATCATCTCTCCAGGGCGCTACGTCTGATATGTCCATCACTCTCTATTACGCGCCGGGCACCCGCGCCACCCGCATCGCCTTTCTGCTTGAAGAACTCGGCCTGGAGTGGAAAAAAATCACCGTTGATCTGGGCAAGCGCGAGCACAAGTCGGCGAGCTACCTCGCCATTCATCCCCACGGCGTGCTTCCGGCGCTGAAGGATGGCGAGGTGGTGATCTGGGAGTCGGCCGCCATCGCGATCTATCTGGCCGATCGTTACCCGGCCAAGGGTCTCGCGCCCGCATTCGACTCCCCTCTGCGCGGGCCCTATCTCACCTGGATGGTCTATTCCGTCGCCACCCTGGAGCCCGCCGTCGGCGCGATCTACATGGCCAGGCAGGGCGCAGCAACCGCGCAGAATGAGGCGCAGATCGCGCAAGCGGTGAGCAAGTTCAGGGAGTCGGCTGAGGTGCTGACCAAGGCGCTGGCCGGGCGGAGCACCCTCGTTGGCCAGCAGTTCTCGGCGGCCGATGTCCTCATTGGCTCCATCCTCGGCTTTGCCGACATGCTCGGTCTGCTGGCGGACTATGAGGTGCTGAAAAAATACACCGCCGGCATCACCGCGCACCCAGCCTATGGCCGGGCCATGTCATGAATGGGCTCGAAAAAATCCATGCCTATTGGTTCGACGGCTGGGACGAAGCTAAAGGCATAGCCCCGGGGCATCCCTGCTATGTCCGCTGGTTTGGCCTGACGCCGGGCATTGATGAAGAAATCCGCGAGCAATTTGCCGGCGACCTCGAGCGCGCGCGTGCCGGCGAGTACGACCATCTTATTGGCAGCCCGCGTGGCGACCTGAGCCTGGTGATTCTCCTCGACCAGTTTGGGCGCCACATCTTTCGGGGTCGGGCCGAGGCCTTCGCCAGCGATGAAAAAGCCTTTGCCATTGCCCGCGCCTGCATTGCCGCGCGGCGTGACGAGGAGCTATCCCTGATCGAGCGGGTGTTTCTCTACCTGCCCATCCAGCACTCCGAGCGCCTGGCCGACCACGAACTGGCCTTCGAGCGCTTTCGGGCCATTGCCACGCTGGCACGGCAGCGCGGCCCGGCGGTGGCGCGCTTTTTTGAGCAATCGATCGCTGAGGAGCAGGAGCACTTCGACACCCTCCAGCGCTTCGGGCGCTACCCCTACCGCAACAAGGCACTGGGCCGGGAGTCAACGCCCGCCGAGCTCGAATACTGCGCCAGAAAAAAATGATTGCCGACGAAGCTCTGGAGATTCTGGAACACATCTCTCCGTTCGACGCACTGCCCCACAGCGAGCTGGAACGGCTCGCCGCCTCGGCCACCGAACTTAATGCCGTGCAGGGCCAAATGATCCTGCGCGAAGGCGAACGCGGCGACCAGATGTACCTGCTCACGAAGGGCTCGGTGCAGGTGCTCGGGCAGGCCTTTGACGGCTCCGAAGTGGTTCTGGCGCGCCTCGAAGCCGGTCAGTATTTTGGCGAGCAGGCCCTGCTGCGCTCCGGCCGCGCCAAGCGCAATGCCAGCATCCGCGCCCTCACCCGCTGCCGCCTGCTGGCGCTCACCCGCGAGGGCCTGCTGCATGCCCTCGACCAGAGCGGCGAGTTCGCCCGCAAGCTCGATGAGGCCGGCAACGCGCAGCAGGCGCTCAAGCAAAGCCGCCTGCGCGAGGATGTGCTTCGCAATATTGGCGCTACCGAGGGCTACCGGATGGAGCGCTATCCGCCGGGCAATGTCGTTTTCGAGCAAGGCGAGCCGGCTGATCGCCTGTTCCTGATTCTCGCCGGCAGCGCAATGGTGAGCCGGGTACAGGATGGCGAGGTGGTGAAGCTGGCCGAGCTATTGCCGGGGCAGTTCTTTGGCGAGCTTGCCATCCTCAATGATCAACCGCGGGCGGCGACGGTGCGGGCGGTCGAGCCGCTGGAAGTTGCCAGCCTCGACGCCACCTGGTTTCGCGCCACGCTCGAGAGCCAGCCGCAGCTGAAGTCGATCATGAGCTCGCTGCAAAGCATGTACATGCTGCCCACCCGCGGCCTGCTCACCCTGCAAACCGGCAAGCTCTCCAGCCGCCCGACCCTCACCGCCATCCACGATCTGCCCGATGGCCGCCGGGTGATCAGCACCCGCATGGTCGGTGCCGCCTCGTTTACCTCGCGCGTGGTGGGCGCAGCCGAGGCCGAAGCCAGCGCCCGTTATTCCGACCCCGACGACTACGACATCAGCCGCGAAATCCAGGTTGCCGAGGGCAAGATCATCGAGCTGGAATCTTCCGGCGAATGGCGACAGCTGGGCGAAGTGCTGGCCATGCTGCTCGATGGCACCGCGGTGACGGCCGCCGATCTCGAACGTTTCGAGGCTCAGGGCAGCTTTGCCGAGGAGGGCGGGCCCATCAAACGCAAGCAGGGTTTTGTCTGCACCTGCGCGAGTGTGACTGCCGCGACCATCGAGGAGGCCGTGATCAGCGGCTGCACCACAGCCGAGCAGGTGACAGCCAGGACCAGGGCCTCTCTGGTTTGCGGCGGCTGCCTGCCGGTGGTCAAGGAAATGCTCGGCCAGTCCGACTGGGTGCCGGCCCGCCTCGAGGCCATAGAGCGCCTCAACGACAATATCCGCGCCTTCCTGATCAAGCCCATGGACCGTGGCCTGCTGTCGTTTTTTGCGGGGCAGCATCTGGTGGTGCAGGCTCGCATCGACGACCATTGGGTGTTGCGGCCCTACACCATTTCTTCGGCACCGACGGCGACGGGCGAGGGTTACGAGATCACCGTCAAGCGCGAGCCCGAAGGCGTGTTTTCGCGCTGGCTGTTCGAGCGCGAACCGCGCGATACGCTGCTGAGGATATCGTCCCCTGCAGGCTCCTTCTGCCTGCCTGAAGATCCGGCAACCGACATCGTCTGCTTCGTCGCCGGCATCGGCGTCACGCCTGCGCTGGCGATGGCACGCAGCATGGCAGCCCAGCCGCGGCCCGGCAGGCTCTTCGTCGATTACTCGGTGTCGGTAGAAGGCGAGGCGATCTGCCGCTCGGAGCTGGAGGCCATCGCGCAACAAAACCCCAAGGTCGCTCTGAACCTGCGCGTCACCTCGGTCAAGGGGCGACTCGGTATTGGGGAAGTTGAAGCCATCGCGCAGCAATACCCCGCAGGCGAGTACTACCTCTGCGGCAGCAACCCCTATATGGACGCGGTGGTAAAACTGCTCGACCAGGCCAGGATTCCGGCCAAGCGCATCCACCGCGAGCTGTTCACCATTGCCGGCGAACAGCCTGCGGCCTGAGTGCTCTTGCCCTGTCTTGCTTGACCAGGGTCCAGCGGCTTATTTGGCGGCGCCGGCCTTCATGACAAAGGACTTCCAGTCCTCAGCCAGCATGGTCTCGGTCTCGGACTTGGCGTGGGTGCGCACGATTCCGGAGATCGTGGCCGCGTGCTGCATGGTGGGCACTTCAAACACATCGAGGCCGTCGTATTGCCCCATCAGCGCATAGCTGCAAATCCAGTGCGCCTCCGGTACCTCGGTTTCGATCATCTTGCGGACCTTGGTGGAGGTCTCTTTGAGTTCTGCTGAAGAACTGAAATGCCCCGGTACCACTCGGCTCAACATGACAAACGTTTGCATGGTCATCTCCGTATCATTTAGATTTCTACTGACTCCCCTAATTCCAACCCTAGCACAAAAAGGGCACCCGATCAGCCCTGCACCGTCTCGTTGAAATCGAGCCAGGCCAGCGGCGTGGCGGTGCTGGCCGTCGGCAATTGCTGCTCGAAGAATGCGCGCAGCGGCGCGCGGTGATTGGCCTCGCTCTTCCACTCGCCGAACAGGTCCTCCAGCAGGTGCAGCTCGCGCAGTTTGGTGCCGCGCCGGTAATGACGGATCACCGGATGCAGGAAGAAGCTCTCGTCGGCGCACTCGGGGTCGGGGTTGCGCACCACCGCGAAAGGGTCGGGTTGATGCGCGCCAAACTCGAGGGTGATCACAACGCAGTTCTGCTCGCGGCCCAGGGTGGAATCGTGGACGAAATCGACTGGCACCTCGGCCAGAAGGCGCGTGTCCTGGCCATCCAGCACGATCACGTCGGCCAGAAAACCAAACTGCTGCCAGAGGCCTGAAGAAATATTCACCCGGCCGAGCACGGCATCCACGAGGCCATCCACCGTGGCGGGGATGGCCTGGGCCGGCCAGGGGCGGTCTTCATAGCGCTGCTGAAGAATCCGGAACAAGGCGCGGGCGTTGTAGCGAAAGCCGTGGATGAAGCCCGAATTGGTCTTCTTGAAGTCGCGCGGCTGGGTGATGGTGCCGGCGAAATACAGGCCCTCCACGTTCACCGACTCCCAAGCGCTGGTCTGGGCCGGAAAGCGGTCGTTGATGGTCAGTGCCGGCGTGCAACTGCTATCGAAGATCGAGGCGTCGAAGGCAAAGCCGGTGCAGGCCAGCACCCGGTCATAGACGATGGACTCGGTCTCGCCCGAGGCATGCGCATAGCGCAGATACACACGCAGGCGGCCGTCGGGCTCGCGGGCGATGCGGTCGATGGTGGCATCGAGCACCGCGTTCTGGGTCTTGAGCTGGTAGGTGTCGAGAAAATTATTGTTCACCGCCCGCAGATGCCCGGGGTAGTGCGTGGCCCAGGCAAATTTGAGCGAGTGCGGGCTGGCGATGTGGATGACCGCGGCGGTCTCGACCAGGTTATTCGCAGTCTCGAAGCCGGAGTTGCCCTTGCCGATCACCAGCACCCTCTGATTCATGAAGCTGTCGGGATCGACCGCGCAATCGACGTAGCTTTCGGCCAGCTCGAGGCCGGCAATCTCGGGGAAGTAGGGCCGCGAGACGCCGGTGGCAACGATCAACCGGCGCGTGCGATAGCACTGGCCGGCCGCGTCGGTGAGCAGGAATTCGTCATTCGCACGGCTGATCTTGCGGACATCGACACCAGTGCGGATCTGCGGGGTGTACTTCTGCGCAAAGTCCTGAAGATAGCGCCGCAGGTCGGCGGCATTGGCGAAGTAGCGGCGCGAGTAGTCGCGGAACAGATGCGAGAAGTCGTCGGTGAGCAGGGAGTTCCAGTCAAAGCGCATCTGCAACTCGGGCTCGGTATAGCCGGTGTGCACCTTGTTGCTGGAGATCAGCGTGCGGTGGCGCGGGAACTGCTGAAAGAACGTGCCGGCGCTGGGACCGCGCTCGAGAATGAGGTGATCGCAGCCCGCCTGCTCAAGGTAGTAGCCGAGTTGCAGGCCCGCAGGGCCGCCGCCGAGCACGATGTAAGACCACAGCTGATCTGTCATGACGACTCCTGTTGATTAGGAAGTTCAGCGCCCACCCAAGCCCCGCCCAAGGTGCCGCCGCCTCGAGCACCACCCCAGGATGACATGATATCCGTGCGGCCCGTGTGATGCCTTTCGATTCGCCGAGCAAGATCAACGATGTCGATGCACAGGCGCTATACGGGTTCCTGAAGACCGTGCCGCCGCACGCATCAGGTGGGCGGTAGAGCGATCAGAAAGTGCCGGGCATCAGGATGCTCTTGTCGACGTTCGCGATGTCGGTGCGACCGCAGAATGCCATGGAGAGATCGAGTTCCCTGTGGATGATGCGCAGCGCGTGATCCACGCCTTCTTCACCCATCGCGCCGAGCCCGTACAACATTGCGCGCCCGATGTAGGTGCCCTTCGCACCCAGCGCAACTGCCTTGAGGACGTGCTGGCCGGAACGAATGCCGCCATCCATGTGCACTTCAATCCTGCTGCCGACGGCATCGACGATGCCCGGCAACGCCGAGATCGATGAGGGCGCGCCGTCGAGCTGACGACCACCATGGTTGGACACGATCACTGCATCGGCCCCGCTATCGACGGCAAGCTGCGCGTCTTCGGCATCCTGGATGCCCTTGAGGATCAGCTTGCCGCCCCAGCGGCTCTTGATCCATTCCACATCGCGCCACGACAGGGCCGGGTCGAACTGCTTGGCCGTCCATTCTGAAAGCGAGCCCATGTTGTCCACGCCCTTGACGTGGCCGACGATGTTGCCGAACTGGTGCCGCTTCGTGCCGAGCATGCCCATGCACCAGCGCGGCTTGGTCATCATGTTGGCGATGTTTGCAATCGTGAGCTTGGGCGGGGCCGACAGACCGTTCTTGAGGTCCTTGTGGCGCTGGCCCAGGATCTGCAGGTCGAGCGTCAGGACGAGGGCGGAGCAGTTGGCTGCCTTGGCGCGATCGATCAGGCTTTCGATGAACGAGCGGTCGCGCATCACATACAGCTGGAACCAGAACGGGTGGTTGTCGGTAGCCTTGGCGACGTCCTCGATCGAGCAGATGCTCATGGTGGACAGCGTGAAGGGGATGCCGAATTTCTTCGCCGAGCGCGCCGCAAGAATCTCGCCGTCGGCATGCTGCATGCCCGTGAGGCCGGTGGGTGCGATAGCAACTGGCATCGCCACCTCCTGGCCGACCATCGTGGTGCGCGTGCTGCGGTTTTCCATGTTCACGGCCACGCGCTGGCGCAAGAGGATGCGGTCGAAATCGGCTTCGTTCGCGCGATAGGTGCTCTCGGTCCAGGAGCCGGAGTCGGCGTAGTCGTAGAACATGCGCGGAACGCGCCTTTGCGCGAGCACTCGCAGGTCTTCGATGTTGGTGATGACGGGCACGGCTGTCTCCTTCGTTGGAGCGATGCTAGCGAACTCGCGGTCCGGCGGATTGAAGATTCTTCGGCCGCCGCCAAATTTTGTTCATGCTGAGAGCTGCAATGACAGCCAATTCAGCAAATACCGCCTACGCCAGCCGCGCCCGATGCCGAGCAATCTGCGCCCGAACCTGCGCGGGCGCAGTCCCACCCAGAATATTGCGCGCATTCAACGAGCCCCGCAGCGACAGCACGTCATAGACGTCCTTGCCGATCTCCGGATGAAAGCCCTGGAGCACTGCCAGCGGAAGCTCCGACAGATCGCAGTTGTGCGATGTAGCCGCCTTGACTGCGTGCGCAACGATTTCATGTGCATCGCGAAAGGGCAGTCCCTTCTTGACCAGGTAATCGGCCATATCGGTGGCCGTCGCGTAACCACGCAGCGCTGCCTTCTCCATCGCCTCTGCCTGCACAGTGATTCCGCCGATCATCTCGGCAAAGATTCGCAGCGTGTCCTTCAGCGTGTCAGCCGTATCGAAGAGCGGCTCTTTGTCTTCCTGGTTGTCCTTGTTGTAGGCGAGCGGCTGGCCCTTCATCAGCGTGATGAGACCCATCAGGTGACCGACCACGCGCCCCGTCTTGCCCCGCGCCAGTTCCGGCACATCCGGGTTTTTCTTCTGCGGCATGATCGAAGAGCCGGTGGTGAAGCGGTCCGCGATCTTGATGAAGCTGAAGTTCTGGCTGGTCCACAGCACCAGTTCCTCCGAAAGCCGGCTGATGTGCACCATGGCGATGGAGGCGGCAGCGGTGAACTCGATGGCGAAGTCGCGATCGCTCACGGCATCCAGCGAGTTCTGGCACACGCCGTCCATGGAAAGTGCCTTCGCGACCGATTCTCGGTCCAGCGGGTAGCTGGTGCCCGCCAGTGCCGCAGCCCCCAGCGGCAGCCGATTGACGCGCTTGCGCGCATCGGCCATGCGGTCCTGGTCCCGCTCGAACATCTCCACATAGGCAAGCATGTGGTGCCCGAAGCTCACCGGCTGCGCGACCTGAAGGTGCGTGAAGCCCGGCATGATGACCTCGACATTGCGGTCGGCCAGATCGACCAGCGCCTTTTGCACGTCACCCAGCAATGCCCAGATGATGTCGATTTCGCCGCGCAGCCACAGCCGCACATCGGTGGCGACCTGGTCGTTGCGGCTGCGCCCGGTGTGAAGGCGCTTACCTGCATCGCCCACCAGCTGGGTCAGGCGCGCTTCGATATTGAGGTGCACGTCCTCCAGGTCGAGCTTCCAGTCGAACTGGCCCGCCTCGATTTCCTGGGTGATCTGCGCCATGCCGCGCTCAATGTCCTTGAGATCCTGCGTGCCGATGACGCCCTGGCGCGCCAGCATGGATGCGTGGGCAAGCGAGCCCTCGATGTCGGCTTTCCACAGGCGCTTGTCGAAGAAGACGCTCGCGGTGTAGCGCTTCACGAGATCGCTCATGGGCTCGGAGAAAAGGGCCGACCAGGCCTCGGATTTTTTGTCGAATTGGTTCATAGGGGAAGATTCACCAATAATCGGCGAGACGTCGCGGCATCAATGATGGATTCCCAAATTTTATCGACCTTCCAGGACGGGCCCCCGCCGGCGTCGTCCGCGAACAGCGTATCGCCGGCGCTGGTCTTCGACGCATGCCATCTGGGCGTCATCCTCAGAGCCGTGCTTTTTGTCGAAACCGTCATGGCCGTGGGTGCGATGTTTGGTGCCGCTACACCCTTTGACTGGCTCATGCGGGTATCCATCCTCAGCGGCGCGGCGCTGCCCGCCACGCTGGGCTGGTTGCTGGCCGCCTGCAGCCTGAAAAAGTTCCTGTCGCGGCTGTCCCGATCCAGGCAGCAACTGTTTGGCGTGGCGCTGGGCGGGCTTGCCGGACTGGCTGGCTGCGGTGTTCTAGCGGTAGCCGGGATCAGTGCGAGCCTGCCGTGGATCGCTTCAGCGCTGACGGGCATGGTGCTGGCTGCCGCACTGGTGGCCGCGCTCGTGTTGCGCGCACGGGCCCGCATGCCCGCTGACACCGCAGCACGCCTTTCAGAACTGCAGGCACGGATCAGGCCGCACTTTCTTTTCAATACACTCAACAGCGCCATTGCGCTGGTTCGTGAAGACCCCGCGCGAGCCGAGGCCGTGCTCGAGGACTTGAGCGAGCTTTTTCGTCATGCGTTGATGGAGCAGCGGGAATCGGTCACGCTCGCGGAAGAGGTCGCACTCGCGCGTCGATACCTCGATATCGAACAGGTTCGTTTTGGCGACCGCCTGCAGGTCGAATGGCAACTGGACCCCGCCGCCGCAACTGCGCGCGTACCCGCGCTCATGCTGCAGCCGCTTGTGGAAAACGCCGTCAAGCACGGCGTGGAACCCAGCGCTGAGGGCGCTCAAGTGAGGGTGAGCACGCAAAGGCGCAGCAGCATCGTGGTCATCAAGGTGACCAACACAGTGCCCGGCGGGCAGGGCAAGCGAGGCCATGGCGTGGCGCAGGACAACGTGCGCGATCGCCTGCAATTGCTGCACGATGTGCAGGGCCAGTTCCAGGCGGTCTTCAAGGACGGCCTGTACCAGGTGCGCGTGGAGGTGCCCGTATGACGCTTCAGGTTCTGGTGGTCGATGACGAACCGCTTGCGCGGTCGCGACTTCGTACGGTGCTGGCCGGCTGCACGGCACCTGCCGCAGTCGTTGGCGCCGAAGCGGGCAATGCCGTGCAGGCCATGGACATGCTGCGTCGCCACCGGTTCGATGCGGTACTGCTCGACATCCACATGCCAGGGGCGGACGGACTTGCCCTGGCACGGGCGCTACGCGACTCGCCGGATGCCCCGGCAATCGTGTTTGTCACCGCGCACGCCGAGCATGCGGTCTCGGCGTTTGAACTGGAGGCGGTTGACTACCTCACCAAACCCGTCAGGCTGGAACGCTTGCAGGCAGCGCTGCAGAAGGTCGAGCGGCAAGTCCATGCGCGAGGCTTGCCGGCAAACGCTTCGGCGGACATTTTGCTCATCCAGGACCGCGGACGCACAGAACGTGTTCCATTTGCGGAGGTGCTGTATTTCAAGGCCGAACTCAAGTACCTCACCGTTCGGACCGCCACGCGCAGCTATATTCTCGATGCCGCCCTCAGCGACCTTGAGGACCGGCACGCTGCACAGTTGCTGCGTGTGCATCGCAACGCGCTGGTTGCCCGGCACGCGATACGCGCGCTTGAAAAGCACTATGACCCTGAAGAGGGCGAGGGCTGGGCCGTGCGGCTCAATGGCATTGATGAGCTGCTGGCGGTTTCTCGGCGTCAGCTCGGTGCGGTAAGAGAGGCGTTGGCGGCCTAGCGCCAGAAGTATTTTTTCAAGGGCAAACATGGCAGACGCGATCAACTCCACAACCGTTTTCCCACCTGCCCCACCGGCGACACCGGCGACACCGGCGACACCGGCGACACCGGCCCCGGCGCCGTCAGCAAAGGATGCGTCCGCTGAATCGCCTGCACAAGGGCCGCTTCTGCACGACCCCGATGATCCCTCGCATGTGTTGCTCCATGCTCCGCAGAACGTGCGAAGCACGATGCTTGTTGTGCTCACGGTGCTGGCTGTGCTGGCTACCCTGAAGTGGGCAGCAGCCTTTTTCATACCTGTGATGGTGGGGTTGATGTTCAGTTATGCGCTGTCGCCAATCGTCGACTGGCTCCACAAGCTTCGCATCCCGCGCGCGCTCAGCGCTGCGGTGTTGATCATTGGCATTCTGGGTGGCACGGGTGCGTCGATGTACGCATTCAGCGATGACGCCAATGCACTCGTTCAGTCCTTGCCGGACGCTGCCAGGAAGTTGCGCGATTCCATGCGCCCGCGCAGCGACAAGACAGACACCATAGGCACCGTTCAAAAGGCCGCCGCGCAGCTGGAGCAGGCAGCTGCCGAAGCCGGGGGCGCAGCGGTTGCGCCCAAGGGCGCTACCAGAGTCGTCGTGGAAAAACCGCGCTTCGATATCCGCGAGCACCTGTGGAACGGAACACTGGGCCTGGCGAGTCTGATCGGCCAGGTTGTTGTCGTCACGTTTCTCACTTACTTCCTGCTGATGTCCGGGGACACGTTCCGCCGCAAGCTGGTGAAGATCACCGGGCCTACCCTGGCCAACAAGAAGATCACCGTACAGGCGCTTGACGAGATCACGCAGCAAATGCAGCGGTATCTGCTCGTACAGGTGCTCGCCAGCCTCGTTGTGGGGGTCACGACGGGGCTGGCGTTCTGGGCGCTCGGCTTGAAGCACGCGGCCGTCTGGGGGTTCGCTGCGGGCGTGTTGAACCTGGTTCCCTATATTGGCTCACTGGTGGTGACGGGCGGAGCGGCGCTGGTGGCGTTCGTGCAGTTTGGTTCCCTGAATATGGCATTTGCGGTGGCGGGCGCATCTCTTTTCATCAACACGATCGAGGGCTATCTGATCGTGCCGTGGGTAACCAGCAAGGCCAGCAAGATGAACCCGGTCGCCGTGTTCATCGGCGTGCTCGCCTGGGGCTGGCTGTGGGGGGTGTGGGGACTGTTGCTCGGTATCCCGATCATGATGGTGATCAAGGCCGTGTGTGACCGGGTCGATGACTTGAAGCCGGTTGGGGAACTGCTGGGAAATTGATCGGCAACAGCGCCGACAGGGTGCGCAGACTGCAGGGGTTGCCTAGCCCGTGTTCCTGAGCGCCGCTGCAATCCCGTTGATTGACAGGTGAATGCCTACCTTGGCCCGCTCGTCAAGCTCGTTCACGCGATGACGGCGCACCAGTTCGACCTGCAAATGGTGCAGCGGATCGATGTACGGAAAGCGGTGCCTGATCGATCGCTGCAACGCGGGATTCGTCGCGAGCCGATTGCGCTCGCCTGTGACCTGCTGCAACGCCGAAACTGTGAGATGCCATTCGACTTCTATCATCGCGAAGATCCGCTTGCGCAGTCGCGCGTCCGTCACCAGGCTGGCGTAACGTGATGCGAGGGCCAGATCGCTTTTGGCCAGCACCATATCCATGTTGGACAGCAGGGCCTTCAGGAACGGCCAGGTCCGATACATCTTCTGCAACAACGCGAGCCGCTCTTGCGGTGCGGGCGCAAGGAACGCCTGGACAGCACTGCCAAATCCGTACCAGCCAGGCAGTGTCAGGCGGCACTGACCCCAGCTGAAACTCCAGGGCACCGCACGCAGATCTTCGATCCGCACCAGTGCCTTTCGTGAAGCTGGCCGCGAACCGATATTCAACTCCGAGATTTCGCGGATCGGTGTCGATGCAAAAAAGTACTCGGTGAAGCCCGGCGTTTCATAAACGAGCGCCCGATAGGCCGCCATGCTGGCAGCCGACAGGTTCTCTGCAGCCTGCAGGAATGCACGCGGCGCAGGCTTGGTGGGTTGCAGCAGGGTTGCTTCCAAAGTTGCGGCGACCAGCGTCTCGAGGTTGCGTCGACCGATCTCCGGGTTGGCGTACTTGGAGCCGATGACTTCGCCCTGCTCGGTCAGGCGGATCTGTCCGCGCACAGTGCCCGGCGGTTGCGCCAGGATCGCCTGGTAGCTCGGCCCGCCGCCGCGTCCGACGGTGCCACCGCGACCATGGAACATCCGCAGCTGGATGTTGTGGCTGTTGGCCAGTTCATCGAAGAGTGCCACCAGCGCGATCTCGGCCTTGTACAGCTCCCAGTTGCTGGTGAAGATGCCGCCGTCCTTGTTGCTGTCGCTGTAGCCCAGCATGATGTCCTGCTCCGCGCCCGAGCGCTGAACCAGCTTCGCGATCCCGGGGAGCCCATAGAACTCGCGCATGATAGGCGCGGCATTGCGCAGGTCTTCGATGGTCTCGAAGAGCGGCACCACGATGAGCTGCGCTGTCGCCTTGTCGTCGAGCGTGCCGGATACCAGGCCGACTTCCTTTTGCAGCAGCAGCACCTCGAGCAGGTCACTCACCGATTCGGTGTGGCTGATGATGTAGTGCGCAATGGCCTGCGCGCCATAACGATCTCGCATCCGGCGGGCCGTCTCGAAGATTGCGAGCTCGCGCTGTGTGAGATCGGAGTACGCAGCGCCCATCACGCGCAAAGGCCGTGCGTCGCAAAGCAGCTTGAGCAGGAGCTCGCGCCGCGCCGCTTCCGGCAAGGCGGTGTACTGCGCCTCGATCCGTGCGATGGCGAGCAGCTCCGCCACGACCAGCTCATGCTGATCCGAACTCTGGCGCAAATCCACGGTCGCCAGATGAAAACCGAAAACCTCCACCGCGCGGATCAGCGGATGCAGGCGTTGCTGCACCAGTGCCTGTGCATGCTCGGCGAGCAGGGAAGCTTCGATGATGCGCAAGTCCGCCAGGAATTCTTCCGCGCGCCGGTAGGCGTTCTGGGGCGCGACGGCGTGCCGCGCCGCATCACCTCCGGTGAGCTCCTTGAGCGTCGCGGCCAGCCGCGCGTAGATGCCCGTCAGTGCACGGCGATAGGGTTCGTCGAGACGGTGCTGGCTGGTATCGGGCGAGCTCTCGGCCAGCGCCTTCATGGCAGGCGAGACTTTCACCAGCATCGCTGAGAGTGACAGTTCAGCGCCAAGGTAGTGAACTTCAGTCAGGAAGTGGCGCAATGCCACCCCGCTCTGGCGGCGAAGCGCGTACTCCAGCGTTTCCGCGCTCACGTTCGGGTTGCCGTCGCGGTCGCCGCCCGGCCACTGGCCCATGCGCAGGAAAGAGGCAACGGGGTGTGCGCCCAGCGCATGTTCCAGGTCAGCGTACAGCTTGGGGATCTCGCGAAGGAAAGTCGATTCGTAGTAGCTCAGTGCGTTTTCGATCTCGTCGGCCACCGTGAGCTTGGAAAATCGCAGCAGGCGCGTTTGCCACAGCTGCATCACGCGTGCCCGTATCTGCCCCTCGTTGGACGCCAGCTCGCGCGGCGCAAGTGCGTCTCGGGGAACGGCTCGCGCCTTGATTTCATCGCGAGCAGTCAGCAGGTTGGCGATGCCCCGCTCGGCGTCCAGGATGCTCTTGCGCTGAACTTCGGTCGGGTGCGCGGTGAGCACGGGCGACACGTAGCTTTGTGCCAGGGTCTGGGAGATGGTGCGCGTTGTGATGCCCGCCCAGCGCAGGCGCGCCAGGGCGACTTCGATGCTGCCTTCGTGCGGGTCGCCTGCTCGCTCATGCACGGTACGGCGCCTGATGTGATGACGGTCTTCCGCGAGGTTGGCCAGGTGGCTAAAGAAAGTGAACGCGCGAATCACACTCACGGTCTGGTCACTGGAGAGTGATTTCAACAGGCTCTTGAGCGCCTTGTCTGCGTCCTGGTCGGCATCGAGCCGGAATGCAACCGAGAGTTTGCGCACGCGTTCGACCAGTTCGTAGGCCTCAACGCCTTCCTGCTCGCGGATCACATCGCCGAGAACCCGGCCGAGAAACCGGATGTCTTCGACCAGGGGCCGCTCGTTGTCTCGGGCTCTTCGCTTGGGTGATTCCGGGTTTTGCGGCATGTTGGACGAGGTGGGAAGGTGCTTAGTTTTTGAGCAATCCACATGCTAGCATCGACAACCCTCCCATCCATTAAAGACAGGTTACGAGATTGAGCAAGCTGGTCATCGCCACCCGCGAAAGTCGCCTTGCACTTTGGCAGGCAGAGCATGTGAAGTCGCTGCTGGAACAGTGCGGTCATGAGGTCGCGCTGCTGGGCATGACAACGCGCGGCGACCAGATTCTGGATCGCACGCTGTCCAAGATTGGCGGCAAGGGCCTGTTCGTCAAGGAACTCGAAGTCGCTCTGGATGAAGGGCGGGCGGATCTCGCTGTGCATTCGCTCAAGGACGTTCCAATGGAACTGCCTCAGGGGTTTGCGCTGGCCTGCGTCATGGAGCGCGAAGATCCGCGCGACGCGTTCGTCTCCAACCGGTACGCCGACGTCATGGTCCTGCCTGAGGGCGCACTGGTTGGCACGTCGAGCCTGCGGCGGGTGGTGCTGCTTCGAGCGCTGCGGCCGGACCTGAAGATCGAGCCGCTCCGCGGCAATCTCGACACGCGGCTGCGCAAGCTCGACGAGGGGCATTACGACGGCATCGTGCTGGCCGCTGCCGGATTGAAGCGACTGGACCTGGCGTCCCGTATTCGTCATGTGTTCGAGCCTGAGGCGATGCTGCCTGCCGCAGGGCAGGGAGCGCTGGGGATCGAGGTTCGATCTGACCGAAAGGAGCTGCTGGACGCGCTGCGACCCCTGGCGCATCAGGCCACGTGGCTCGCGGTCACCGCCGAGCGCGAAGTCAGCCGCGCAATGGGTGGCAGCTGCTCGATGCCGCTTGCAGCGCATGCCATCTGGTCGGGCGAATACCTGCAGTTGCGCGCAGCATGGGGTGACCCTGAACGCGCCGATGCCCTGGTTCGCGTGCAATTCGCGTCGGCAGTGGCTGATCATCGCGGTGCACTTGACCTTGGCGCACAAGTCGCGGCCAGGCTGCAAGCCGCCGGCGCACGTTGACGGGCACAAGCGCCGTGCGCGTCATCGTCACACGCCCCGAGCACGAGGCGCCGCGTTGGGTTGCCCAATTGCGCCAGCGCGGATTTGATGCTGTGGCGCTGCCCCTCATCACCATTTTTCCCGTGCCTGACTCCACGCAGTTGCAGGCGGCCCGTGATTCGCTCGCCAGTTGCCGTGCGGTGATGTTCGTCAGTGGCAATGCAGTGCGTCATTTTTTTGGCGAGGGTGATTGCAGACTGACATGGCCTGCGGGGCTGCAGGCATGGGCGACCGGTCCCGGTACCCGGCAGGCCTTGATCGACGAGGGCGTAGCGGCGAGCCTTGTCTGCGCGCCTGACGCCGATTCAGCGCAATTTGATTCGGAAACGCTGTGGACGCAGGTTTCGACGCAGGTGCGCGGCGGTGACGAAGTGATGATCGTGCGTGGCGCTGACACGGGGGGCACCGGGCGCGATTGGCTATCGAGCCAGCTGGCTGCGGCTGGTGCGCAGGTTCGAACGGTGGTGGCCTATACGCGTGCTGCACCCTCATGGACTAAGGAAGTTACGGTGAGTGCCGTCAGTTCAGAAAGTGATGCGGCCCCGGTGTGGCTTTTCAGCAGCTCGCAGGCGATCGCGAATCTCCAGTTGCTGTTGCCCGATCACGACTGGTCGGGCGCGAGTGCCATCGCGACTCATCCACGCATCGCGAAAGCCACGCGCGATGCGGGTTTCGGTGTTGTTTGCGAGTCACGTCCCGACATTGATGCGGTGAGTGCGGCCCTAGAATCTTTGCGATGACTCAAGAGCCCGGCACCGAGCCCGCAACCCCGACACCAGTGCAGGCGCTCGAAGTCGCCGGGCCTGCAGCCGTCGTGCGCCCGGCAGGCGTGCTGGTCTCGCGGGGCGCCCTGTACCTGATGCTCGGTCTCGCAGCCCTGGCGTTCGGCACAAGCCTGGTGTTGTGGCAAAAACTCTCCAACATCCAGGAGCAGCTCGCACGCCAGAGCCAGGATTCGGGAACCAACGCGATCGAGGCGCGCACGCTGGCCCGGCAAGCGCATGAAATTGCGCGGGAAACCGCGGCGCGGCAGGCCCTCACCGATTCCCGACTCAACGAGGTCGCCATGCAGCGCTCGCAGGTCGAGGAGCTGGTACAGAGCATGTCGCGCTCCCGCGATGAGAACATGCTCGTCGATATCGAGGCGGCGCTTCGCCTGGCCCAGCAACAGGCTTTGGCCACTGGAAGCGTGGAGCCGCTAATGTCAGCCTTGCGAGCTGCAGACCAGCGCCTGGAACGTTCGGGCCAACCACGCCTGTCCCGGGTCCGCGGGGCGGTCTCCCGCGACATGGAGCGAATCCGTACCGCGAGCACAACCGACATCCCCGGTCTGTTGGTAAAGCTCGACGAACTGGTGCGACAAATCGACGACATGCCGCTGTCCAATGCGGTGAGCAATGCTCCGCCGCCAATCCCGCGCAAGGCCGAAGTGACCAGTGCGGCCCAATGGTGGCAGCGCGCCCTGAACGACTTGCGCGAGGAAGCTCGCGGTCTCGTGCGGGTGAACCGCATCGACCAGCCCGAGGCGGTCCTGCTGGCGCCCGAGCAGGCGTTCTTCCTGCGCGAGAACCTCAAGCTGCGCCTGCTCAATGCACGACTGGCTCTGCTCTCGCGGCAAGTGGTTTCCGCGCGCACTGACGTCGAGGCATCGGTGCAGGCATTGCGCAAATACTTCGACCCGTCGTCGCGCAAGACGCAGGCGGCGGTGGCGCAGTTGCAGCAAATGCAGTCGCAGCTTCGCGTGGTCGAGTTGCCGCGCATCGATGAATCGCTGGCTGTGATCGCCACTGCGGCCGCGGGAAGGTAAGCGTCTTGCGCGCCGCACTCTGGCTTCTCGCCCTGTTCGCCATCGCCGTTGCGGCAGCGCTGTTCGCAGGCAACAACCAGGGCACGATCACGCTTTACTGGCCGCCGTACCGCGTGGACTTTTCTTTGAACCTGGTGCTGCTGCTGCTGGTAGGTGCCTTTGTCCTTCTGCATCTGGCCTTGGGCGCTCTCTCGGCACTCTTCGCTCTGCCCAAGCAGGCCCTGCGCTGGCGCACCCAGCAAAAAGAAAGGGCGATGCACGTATCGTTCCTGGATGGCATGTCTCACCTGCTGGCCGGGCGGTTCATCCGTGCGCGGAAATCCGCCGAGGTCGCCCTCGCCCAGGAAAAGTCGCTGGATGCCGCCGGCGAGCGAGTGCCCCACGGGACGCAGTTGCGAGCGCTTGCGCATCTGCTGGCAGCCGAAAGCGCGCATGCGCTGCAAGACAAGACCTCACGGGAAGAACACTTGACGCAGGCTCTGGAGCAAAGCGCCGCGCGCGATGCGCTCGAAACGCATGAGGGCGCCCTGATGCGAGCGGCGCGATGGTCGCTGGAAGATCGCGAACCCGATGCGGCAATGACCTGGCTGGGCAATTTGTCCCAAGGTGCCTCGCGCCGCACGATCGCGCTTCGAATCAAGCTCAAGGCCGCGCGACTGGCGCGTCGCTCGACAGATGCGATGGAAACAGCGCGGCTGCTGGCAAAGCACCGCGCGTTTTCGGCCGGCGCTGCGCTCAGCATCATTCGAGGACTTTCCATCGATTTGCTGAACGCGGCGCATGATGTCGCGCAATTGCAGCGCGCGTGGAATTCGCTGGAGCCTTCCGAGCGCCTGATACCCGAACTGGCCGTGCATGCGGCCCAGCGGCTCACCACACTGGGTGGAGATTCGGCGGTGGCACGCGATTGGCTCGCGCCGGTCTGGGAGCGTCACGGAGAGCTCGGCGACTCCATGAAGGTGAAGCTCGTGCAGGCGCTGGAGGCCGGTCTCGACACGCTGGATGCGGCGTGGCTGGCCCGGATCGAAACGGCGCAGCAAGCAAACCCCAGAGATGCCACGCTTCAATACCTGGCCGGGATGGCGTGCATGAAGCGCCAGCTCTGGGGCAAAGCGCAGCAACTCATGAGCCAGGCTGCAATGGGCCTGCGAGATGTGCGGCTTCACCGCAACGCCTGGCGCGCATTGGCGTTACTGGCAGAAGAACGGGGAGATGAAGACGCAGCCGCCAAGGCCTGGAAGCGGGCGGCTACGGAATAGGTCAGGTGCCCCAATCCATGCTGCCCCTGATCAAGCGCAGCATGGGTGCCGGATCAATTCCGGCACGACATCCCTTCGGTTTCACAGTGGCAGTTGCGTTTGCTGCGGCTGCTCGAACGGCAACTTCATGTCCCGCAGGTCCCGTTTCGTTTCCACCAGAACCAGCGGACCGTCTTCGGATATGACAGCCTGTGCACGTTCGCGCGGCACATGTGCCGGCTTCGGTTCGGCGGCGATGGCAGCTTGCACGGCTGCAATCTTCTGCGCGTCGGAATTGACCCACTCGAGGCCGGAACCAAGCGCCACTTGCGCCAGATCCGAGACCGGCAGATCGAACTTCGACACGACGGGCATGCCGCCCTTAGGCCTGGTTTCGATCGGCGCTGGGGCCGCACTCCGGGGTGCCGCAGGTGCTTCGCGAGGTGCAGAAACAGCTGCCTCGCGTACGGGCGCAATCTCGGTCATCTGAGTAGCAGGTGCCTGGAGCTCTTGCTGCTGCACTGGTTCATGAGCCTGCGCGTGCGAAGCATCCTCGTTGGCGAACCCGGTGGGGTAGCGCAGGCGTTCGCCCGCCGGGGCGTCCTCGACTGCTTCGACTGAACCTGGCTGTGCGCCGAGTGGTGCATTCGCGCCGCCGTCCTCGCTCGGCGTGCGGTCGCCACGTTCGCGTCGATCACGCCCGTACCGGTCGCGGGAGCGCCGCTCGCGAGGCTGATCTTCGCTTGCATCACCATCAGTTCGCGCAGCGTCCTGATGCGTATGCGATTCCATCACCGCATTGGCCGCAGGTGCCTGGACATCGCCCATTTCGGACACGATGCCGACCGAGCCTGCTGCTGCGGCCAGTGCGGAGACCTCTGCCTCTTGCGCACCGGTAGGCTGTGCAGAATCGCGGTTGCCGCGATCACCGCCGCGGCCGCCACGGCTCCCGCGTTCACGGCGTCCATCTCCGCGCGGTGCGCGTTCTGTTCGTTGCTCACTCTGTGCCTCGGTTCCCGGCTGATCCAGGGGCATCACGGCCTCGGATGACTGACTCGGGTCGTCACGCCGCTCGCCACGGCTATCCGGGCGACCATCGGTGCGCGCCTCGCGTGGCTCGCGCGGTTCACCCTGGTCGCCTCGCGCCTCGCGCGGCTCACGTGGCTCGCGGGGTGGACGGGCCTCACGTGGCTCTCGACCGGCTTCGCCGCGATCTGTTCGTTCGCCCCGTTCTCCGCCCCGCTCGCCGACACGGCCGTCACGGCGCAGTTCGCCGCCTTCACGTTGGCGCTGGCCACCAGTTCCGCGTTGCTGCTGCTGATTGTCGCCTTCGGCTGCGACGCGTTCACGCTTGGGCTCCCCCTCTGGGCGGCGGCCATCGGCGCGGCCCTCATTGCGACCGTCCGTGCGACCATCGGCTCGTCCATCGGCTCGTCCATCGGGCCGGCGTCCACCCTGACTGCCTTGCCCACTGCCCCGGGACTCTCCACCGCGTCCGCCGCGGCGGCTGTCGCCACGACCACTCTGGCCGCCGCGCCCATCGCGCTGTTCCGGCTTCTTGACCTCAGCGGCAGGTGTCGCAACGGGTGCGGGAGCGGGCGCAGGTGCGGCACTGAACAGATTCTTGAGCCACCCCATGAAGCCGGGTTCGGCAGGGGCCGGCGCGGGCGTTGCGGCAGGTGCGCGGGCGGCAGGAGCCGCCTTTGCAGCTGGCTCGGACCTGACGGGCGCCGGTGTCTCGGTCTTGACCACTTCTGGTTTTGGCACCGCCAATGGAGCGGGTGCGTCCGGCAACACGCCCTTGATCAGGGGCTCCTGTTTGTTGGTGCGCTCATGCGAGCGACGGGTGACCGCTGTCGGATCTTCGATTTCCTCGGCCATTGCATAGCTGGCCTGCAGGTTGTCCAGGCGCGGGTCGTCGTGCTTCAGGCGTTCGAGCCGGTAATTCGGCGTTTCGAGCGTTTTGTTGGGCACCATGATCACATTCAGGCGCTGCTTGAGTTCGATCTTGGAGATTTCGGCGCGCTTCTCGTTAAGCAGGAAGGACGCCACTTCCACCGGAACCTGTACATGGACGGCAGCCGTGCCGTCCTTCATGGACTCCTCCTGGATGATTCGCAGGATCTGCAATGCCGAGCTTTCCGTGTCGCGGATGTGGCCGTGGCCACCGCAACGCGGACAGGGAATGGATGCGCCTTCAGACAGGGCTGGGCGCAGGCGCTGGCGGCTCATTTCCATCAGGCCGAACTTGCTGATCGTACCGAACTGCACGCGGGCGCGGTCCTGGCGCAGCGCGTCGCGAAGGCGGTTCTCGACTTCGCGGCGGTTCTTAGACTCTTCCATGTCGATGAAGTCGATGACGATCAGGCCACCGAGATCTCGAAGGCGCATCTGGCGCGCGACTTCGTCGGCGGCCTCCAGGTTGGTGCGTGTTGCGGTCTCTTCGATATCGCCGCCCTTGATGGCGCGAGCCGAGTTGACGTCGATGGACACCAGCGCTTCAGTGTGGTCGATGACGACGACGCCGCCCGAAGGCAGCTTCACTTCACGGGCATATGCCGATTCGATCTGGTGTTCGATCTGGAAGCGGGAGAACAGCGGAGCGTCGTCGCGGTAGCGCTTCACGCGGGCGGCATGCTCGGGCATGACGTGCGCCATGAACTGCTGCGCCTGGTCATAGATGTCGTCGGTATCGATGAGGATATCGCCGATGTCGTGATTGAAGTAATCACGGATCGCGCGGATGACCAGGCTGGATTCCTGGTAGATCAGCATGGCGCCTTTGCCGCCCTTGGAAGCGCCTTCGATGGCGTTCCAGAGCTTGAGCAGGTAGTTCAGGTCCCACTGGAGCTCGGGTGCGCTGCGGCCGATGCCGGCGGTGCGCGCAATGATGGACATACCGTTGGGGTAGTCCAGCTGATCCATGTTCTCCTTGAGCTCGGCCCGGTCGTCGCCTTCAATGCGACGGCTGACGCCGCCGCCGCGCGGGTTGTTGGGCATGAGCACCACGTAGCGGCCGGCGAGCGACACGAAGGTTGTCAGCGCCGCGCCCTTGTTGCCGCGCTCTTCTTTCTCGACCTGGACCAGCAGTTCCTGGCCCTCCCTGATCACGTCGTTGATGCGGGCCTGCGAGGCCGACACACCCTGCGCGAAGTAGCTTCTGGAGATTTCCTTGAACGGGAGGAACCCGTGGCGGTCTTCCCCGTAGTCCACGAAACAGGCTTCGAGCGAAGGCTCGACGCGGGTCACGACCGCCTTGTAGATATTGCCCTTGCGCTGTTCGCGCCCTTCGATTTCGATTTCGTAGTCGAGGAGCTTTTGTCCGTCGACGATGGCGAGCCGGCGTTCTTCCGCCTGGGTCGCATTGATCAGCATCCGCTTCATAGCGTCACCTTTTCTTTTCAAAACATCACGGCCCGGAACGGGCCAACGATGCCTGCAGGCGGCTTCGAAACGAAAAGGAATCGCGCTGGCGCGACGCAGCAGCCGGGGGGTTAGCCGGGCTGGCGTGGTGTCAGGGCGAGGAGTGGGGCGTGAAGTAGGGCGAGAGGATGTGCGCCCGGTGCGCCGCGTGGACGCGCCCGGATAGCCACTGAAAGTGGCGTAATGTGCGGGGTCCACGCTAGGCGAACCGGCGGCGACACTGGCGCAATAGCGGGGCCCATAAGCCACCGCCAGCATGCCAGGAGGATCGCCATCAACACAGGAGTTCTCGCTTCGTTCCGTCCGCCAAATCTTGGGTTTGGCGCACTCATATTCCGAAATGTTTCAAAGTGCCGGCTTGGCCATCGACTTCATCAGTCGCGATGGCGGCATCGACCTTCCAGCGTGCTGGTGGCAGTGCGTGGACTAAACTCCAAGGCAAATCAACCACTTACAGCGTTACGCTAGTGAAACACATTATAGGGGGCGATCTGTCCCCCGCAAGTGCACAGGTGAAATGGCTGGATGTGGACGACAATTCCGCCGGCCAGCGGCTGGACAATTTCCTGATCCGGCACCTCAAGGGTGTGCCCAAAACCCACGTCTACCGGATTATTCGCAGCGGAGAAGTGCGCGTGAACAAGGGGCGCGCGCACGCTGATACACGCGTGGCGGCAGGGGACAAGGTTCGCCTGCCGCCAGTCAGAATCTCGGAGAAGGTCGCCGAAAAAGCCGAGGCTGCCGTACCCGGTCGCGAGTTTCCGGTGCTGTTCGAGGATGAGCACCTGATGGCCATCGACAAGCCTGCGGGCGTGGCGGTGCATGGCGGCAGTGGCGTGAGCTTTGGTGTGATCGAGCAGCTGCGTCGTGCGCGCCCGGCTGCCCGCTTCCTGGAACTGGTGCATCGGCTGGATCGCGAAACCTCCGGCATCCTCCTGATCGCCAAAAAGCGGTCAGCGCTCACCAACCTGCAAGACCAGTTCCGGGAACGGGAAACCGGCAAGACCTATCTTGCGCTGGTTGCCGGCGCCTGGCCGGCGAACAAGAAGGTAATCGACGTGCCGCTGCACAAGTACCTTCAGGCCGATGGGGAGCGCCGGGTGAAAGTGGTGGCCCCGGGCGATCCGGACGGAATGCGGTCGATCACGTTGGTGAAAGTTGCCAAACGTGTGTTTCTACCTGTGGGTGACGTCTCTTCGTCCGTAGCATCCCTTCTCGAAGTCACCATCAAGACCGGTCGCACCCACCAGATTCGTGTTCATCTGTCTTCCCAGGGCTTCCCCATCGTGGGCGACGACAAGTACGGTGACTTCGAACTGAACAGGGCGCTGCAGAAGGCGGGGCTCAAGCGCATGTTCCTGCACGCGTGGAAGTTGACGTTCGCCCATCCGGCAACAGGCGAGCCGATCTCACTCTCGGCACCGCTTCCGGCCGGGCTTGCCGGGTTTGGCGGCAACCACTGATTTGGGCGCCCGCTCTTTCCTGGACTGACGACTGTCCAGTCGCCCGGCGTCGACTGACCCGCCAGCCGCATCACATAATCGAAGCCATGACCCAGACGCGCCCGCGCCGTTTTGACCTGATTGCCTTTGACTGGGATGGAACGCTCTTCGATTCCACGCAGATCATCGTAAGGTGCATTCAGCGCGCTGTAGTCGATGTCGGCGGACGCGAGCCGACCGATGAGGCAGCCTCGTATGTCATTGGAATGGCCCTGGCGCAAGCGCTTGCCCATGCGGCGCCTGATGTGCCGAAGGAAAAGTATCCCGAACTCGGCGTTCGGTACCGACACCACTACATGCAGCACCAGGACGACCTGTGCCTGTTCGAAGGCGTGCTGGAAATGCTGGACAAGCTGCGCGACCGACAGCACTTGCTGGTGGTCGCTACGGGCAAGTCGCGCCGTGGGCTGAACGATGCGCTTCACACGGTTCAACTCAGGGGCAGGTTCGACGGTTCCAGAACCGCTGACGAAACCGCTGGAAAGCCCCACCCCTTGATGCTCCATGAATTGATGCAGCAGTTCGGTATTTCGCCCGAGCGCACATTGATGATCGGCGACACAACGCACGACCTGCAAATGGCACTCAACGCTGGTTGCGCTTCGGTAGGCGTGAGTTACGGCGCGCACGAACACACTGCGCTCCACACATTGCAACCGTTGTTTGTGGCACACCGCGTCAGTGAACTGCGGACCTGGTTGCTTGAGAATGCGTAAATTCGCCGTCCGTTTTCAATAGCCCTCATGGAAAACGCCTTCCCGCTTTGCAACTCGTCCGACCTGGCCGATGGCGGGGTGGCTGTCCCTTTCGATGTGGTCTACAGCGGGCAAACCTGTCGGGCGTTCGCCGTGCGATGGCAGGGAAAGGTCCACGCTTACGTCAATCGATGCACGCATGTTGCGATGGAGATGGATTGGCAACCCAACCGCTTCTTTGACGACTCCGGCCGATGGCTTCTATGCAGCACCCACGGCGCGGTGTACCAGCCCGACACCGGCGAATGCGCCAGTGGTCCGTGCCGCGGCGCACTTGTGCGGATCACCCTCTCGGAACACGGGGGGGTGGTGCACTGGCATACTGACTACAACCTAAAACCCATCGAGTTCTGACATGCAAGATACACAACCTCCGGCGACCTATCCGGAGGAGCCGCAGGCGCACCCATCGGCTGCGGCGCGGGAAACCGAACGTCTCCTCGCAATGGAGCGCGCCACGTTCGAGAAGCTTATGTTTGCGACGCTGGAAGAGCAGCGCACCGCCCGCCGGTGGCGCATGTTCGCACGCATGGCGTGGCTGCTTTTCTTTGTCGTGCTCTTCTGGTCGTTGATGACTCGTGGGTCCACCACCGACAAGTCGTTGCCACATACCGCCGTCATCGAAATCAAGGGCGAAATTGCTTCGGGTGGCGATGCGAGCGCCGAGACGGTCGTTGCCGCCATGCGAAGCGCCTTCGAGGACACCGGCGCGCGGGCACTTGTGCTGCTGATCAACTCTCCCGGAGGAAGCCCGGTTCAGGCCGGCATCATCAACGACGAAATCCGTCGTCTGAAGGTCAAGTACAAGAAGCCGGTTTACGCGGTGGTTGAAGAGTCTTGCGCTTCTGCGGCCTATTACATTGCCGCAGCCACAGATCGAATCTACGTGGACAAGGCGAGCATCGTGGGCAGCATTGGCGTGCTGATGGACGGTTTCGGCTTCACCGGCCTCATGGACAAGCTCGGTGTCGAGCGCCGCCTGATGACCGCCGGCGAAAACAAGGGTTTTCTCGACCCGTTCAGTCCGCAGACCGAGAAGCATCGCGTGGTCGCCCAGGCCATGCTCGACCAGATTCACAAGCAGTTCATTGATGCGGTCAAGGCGGGCCGGGGTACGCGTCTGAAGGAAACGCCAGAACTTTTCACCGGGCTGTTCTGGACAGGCCAGCAGGCGGTGGATATGGGCCTGGCGGACCAGTTGGGTAATCTCGACTACGTGGCCCGCGAGGTGGTCAAGGCTGAAGACCTGGTGGACTACACGCGCCGCGACAACGTGGCAGAACGGCTGGCCAAGAAGTTCGGTGCTTCGATCGGTGAGGGCGCTGTGCGGGCACTGAAGGCGCTTCCCGCCATTCGCTGATCTCGCGAGGGCAGGCAGGCCCGCTTACCGCCCGATAAGGAACACCGCCGGCGTATCGTTGGCGACGGGGCAGGGCGTGCTGCGCCATCCCTTGATTGTGCGGCTTTGGGTGGCTTCTGCATGAAGCGTCAAGGCGCTACCCAGTGCCAGGCGGGTCTGCGGTTGCAGCGTCTTCAAAAGCGATTCCCACATTGCCACATTGCGATAGGGCGTCTCGATGAACATCTGTGTCTGCCCTTTCAGCGCCAGGCCCTCCAGCTCGCGAATTCGCTGTGCGCGCTGCGCCGCATCCTGGGGCAGATAGCCTGCAAAAGCGAAGTTCTGGCCATTCAACCCGCTGGCGGCCAGAGCAAGCAAAAGCGAGACCGGACCCACGAGCGGCACCACTTGAATTCCCAGTTCGTGAGCGGCACGTACAACCGATGAACCCGGGTCGGCGACGGCGGGCATTCCCGCTTCACTGAGCAGCCCCATATCCTTGCCTTCAAGCGCCATGGCAAGCAGAGGTCGCGCGTCGAATTCCCCGCTGTGATCACCCTTCTTGTGCACATCGCGCGGCAATTCGACGATGGACTGCTCCTGCAGGGAAAGCGCCAGTGGATGAACTTCGTGGATTCGCTTGAGGTAAGCCCTGGCACTCTTGGCGTTTTCGCAGATCCAGTGCGTGATGCGTGAGGCCGCGAAAAGTGTTCGGTCGGGCAGCACCCCAGACAAGGATTCCGGGGTCCCGGTGCCGAAATCCAGGGGTGCGGGAACAAGTATGAGTTTGCCGTTGGGCATGAGCTCGCTGACTTCAGAAAAAGCGGATGCCTGCTGCTCGAAGCATCTGGCAAGTGCGAATGAGCGGTAATCCAACCAGCGCGGTCGGGTCGTCACTGTGGATCGACTCCAGCAGTGCGATGCCCAGGCCCTCGCTCTTGGCGCTCCCCGCGCAGTCGTACGGTTGTTCCGAACGCAGGTAATTTTCGATTTCCATATCGCTGAGGTCGCGAAATCGCACTTCCACGGGCGCAAGGTCGATAGCCTCGAATGCGGTCGTGCGGCAAACGACTGCGACAGCGGTCTGGAACACGACCGTGCAGCCGCTCATGCGCCGCAGCTGTGCCGCTGCCTTAGTGTGGGAGCCAGGCTTGCCCAGCGGCTCGCCTTCGAGGTCGGCCACCTGGTCGGAGCCGATCACGACCGCGTCGGGAAATCGCGCTGCGACCGCGGAGGCCTTCGCTCGCGCCAGGCGCAAGGCAAGTTCGCGCGGCGATTCGCCCGGCAACGGCGATTCGTCCACCTGCGGCGCTGCCACTTCAAATGGCAGCCGCAGGCGCGACAAGAGCTCACGCCGATAAATCGAGCTCGAACCCAGCACGATCGCGCGGTTGTTCCGGATGGAAGCGTCTTCAGGCATCGTTCGATTCTCTTACACTGGCCGCATGACAAGGCAGTTCTCGGCAGGTCGTCTCGACGTGAGGTCTTTCGCGGAAGAAGCAGCATCGCTTCAGGGTGGCGTCGCCGTGCGTGACTTCGCCCGGATTTTTGCCGAGACGCAAGGCCGGGCCACTGATGCGCAAGTGGTCTGGAGCGCCGACGGCGAGCTGCGCAATCCCGGGCATGTGAATCCGCAGGTGTGGCTGCACCTGAAAGCTGCGACCGAGCTTCCCCTCACCTGCCAGCGGTGCATGGGGCCAGTGGATGTGCCTGTGGAGGTTGACCGGTTTTTTCGCTTTGTCTCCGACGAGGAAACTGCGGCAGCGCAGGATGACGAATCCGAAGAGGATGTACTGGCGCTCAGCCGCACTTTCAACTTGATCGAACTGATCGAAGATGAGCTTCTGATGGACCTGCCAATCGCCCCGTTTCACAAGATATGCCCGGAACATGTGCAATTGTCAGCCGCAGATGATGACTTCGAGGGCGTTGCGAAAGCAAAGGCTAATCCCTTTGCGATCCTGCAAGGGCTCAAGTCTGGTGGCAAGGGTGGCTAGGTTGGCTGAATTTGGGTGGGTGGGTTATAATCGCGGGCTTAGCCCAGCAATCACTAACCATTCGCCCTTACGTCATGTTTCATGGCACCGGGCCTTGAATTCAGGAGCCCCTCATGGCCGTCCAGCAAAACAAGAAATCGCCGTCCAAGCGCGGCATGCACCGCTCGCACAACGCCCTGGTCACGCCGGGTCTCACGATTGACGCGGTTACCGGTGAAATCCACCGTCCACACCACATCACGCCCACGGGCTTCTACCGTGGCCGCAAGGTGCTCAAGACGAAACAAGACGCCTGAACCTGACAGGCATCGAATGAGGCCCGACTGCCTAGCAGTGCGGGCCTTTTCATTTGTCAGACGCGATTACATTTAGTGCCATGACTACTCTGGCCGTCGATTGCATGGGTGGTGACCACGGCCCTGTCGTCACACTCGCCGCCTGCAGGAACTTCCTCGAGCGCCATCCGCAGGCGCATTTGCTGCTCGTGGGCGCACCCGACAGGCTCGCCTCGTTTAAGCACCCCCGCGCCCGCGTCATACCTGCGACCGAAGTGGTTGCCATGGATGACTCGGTTGAACTGGCGCTTCGCAGGAAGAAGGACTCTTCGATGCGCGTCGCGATCCAGCAGGTCAAGGATGGAAATGCGCATGCCGCTATTTCGGCCGGCAACACAGGGGCGCTCATGGCCCTGGCGCGCTACCTGTTGAAGACTGTTGACGGCATTGATCGCCCGGCCATTGCCTCGCCGCTGCCCAACGCAAAGGGTGGTGCGACAACCGTGCTGGACCTGGGTGCCAACGTTGACTGCACGGAGCACCACCTGTTGCAGTTTGCGGTAATGGGATCCGCGCTCGTCTCAGCACTCAACAACGTGGAATCCCCAAGCGTGGGCCTTCTCAATATTGGGGAGGAAGTCATTAAAGGCAGCGAAGTCATTAAAAAAGCAGGCGAACTGCTTCGATCCGCCGCTAACAATGGCGATCTCAACTTTTACGGAAATGTTGAGGGAAATGACATCTTCAAGGGAACCACCGAAATTGTGGTATGTGACGGATTTGTCGGAAACGTCGCCCTGAAGACCAGTGAAGGACTGGCGTCCATGATCGGCGGGTTCTTGAAAGAAGAGTTTTCAAGAAATGCGTTGACCAAAGTTGCGGCAATTGCCGCTTACCCTATTTTATCTGCGTTTAAAAGCCGGGTTGATTACCGCCGCTACAACGGTGCGGCTTTGCTGGGACTGCGTGGCCTGGTATTCAAGAGCCATGGCTCCGCAGACGAGTTCGCTTTCGAACAAGCGCTCAACCGGGCGTATGATGCGGCGCGAAACAACCTGCTGGATCGTGTACAGGCACGGATCGCTCATGCGCGGCCCTTGCTGGCGGCCAGTGAAGAGATCCAAGCAACCGCAGATGTCGCCGTCACCTGATTTAAATGAACAGATACTCGCGAATTACCGGCACCGGAAGCTATCTGCCCCCGCGCCGTGTCACCAATGCCGATCTCGCGGCGGATCTGGCCTTAAACGGCATCGAGACATCTGACCAGTGGATCGTCGATCGGACCGGTATTCACGCACGTCATTTCGCCGCTGCAGACGTCAATAGCAGTGATCTCGGCGCGCAGGCCGCGCAAAAGGCGCTGGAATCGGCAGGCGTCGCGGCCGGCGAAATCGACCTGATCATCGTCGCCACTTCAACGCCGGACATGGTGTTTCCGTCGGCGGCGTGCATTTTGCAGAACAAGCTGGGCATCGCAGGCTGCGCGGCATTTGATGTGCAAGCCGTCTGCAGCGGGTTTGTCTATGCGCTGACGGTGGCCGACTCCCTGATAAAGACAGGGACGGCAAGCAAGGCTCTGGTGATCGGTGCCGAGGTGTTCTCGCGCATTCTTGATTTCACCGACCGGACTACTTGCGTGCTCTTTGGCGACGGTGCGGGGGCAGTGGTCCTCGAGGCCTCCGATACGCCCGGCATCCTTGCAAGCGACCTTCATGCGGATGGCAAACACGTCGGCATTCTTTGTGTCCCCGGTACGGTTTCTGGCGGCAAAGTCATGGGCGACCCGCTGCTGAAAATGGATGGCCAGGCCGTGTTCAAACTCGCGGTCGGCGTGCTCGAAGACGCAGCCAGAGCGACGCTCGCCAAGGCTGGCCGGACGGCTGAAGATATCGACTGGCTGATACCGCATCAGGCGAATATCCGCATCATGCAGGGGACCGCCAAAAAGCTGAAGATTTCCCTGGACAGGTTGATTGTCACGGTTGATCAGCACGGTAATACGTCTGCGGCCTCCATCCCGCTGGCACTGGATGCGGCTGTGCGCAGTGGGAAAGTCAAGAAGGGTGACACGTTGATGCTCGAAGGCGTCGGCGGCGGATTCACCTGGGGCGCAGTGCTGGTCGATTTCTAGCTTTGACGCCGCCCCACCGCAATTCCAGTCAGTCAGATCGGGCACGACCATGAAACCGTTCGCATTCGTCTTTCCGGGGCAGGGTTCCCAGTCCGTCGGCATGCTCGACGCGTGGGGCGACCATCCGGCCGTCGCAGAGGTTGTCAAGGAAGCGTCTGACGCTTTGGATGACGACATCGGCCAGCTCATCAAGACCGGGCCCAGGGAGCTGCTTGGCCTCACTACCAATACCCAACCCGTGATGCTGGTGGCCGGCGTTGCTGCTTACCGCGCCTGGTTGGCAGAAGGCGGCGCAGTACCCGCGGTTGTCGCCGGTCATTCGTTGGGTGAGTACTCGGCGCTGGTAGCGTCGGGCGTCCTGACGCTCGCACAGGCCGCACCCCTGGTGCGGTTTCGGGCGCAAGCGATGCAGGACGCGGTGCCCGTTGGCACCGGCGCGATGGCTGCAATCCTCGGAATGGGAGCTCAGCAGGTGATCGAGGGCTGCGCTGAAGCGGTACGAACATTTGGTATCGGCACCTCTGAAGTGGTTGAAGCTGTGAATTTCAACGATCCCGCGCAAACGGTCATTGCCGGCAGCAAGGCCGCGGTTGACAAGGCGTGCGAAATTCTCAAGGCCAACGGCGCCAAGCGCGCCATGCCGCTGGCCGTCTCTGCGCCGTTCCACTCCAGCCTCATGAAACCGGCAGCTGAAAAACTGCGTGAAAAGCTTGCAACCACCTCGTTTGCACCACCTCAAATTCCAGTGATCAACAACATCGAGGTTCAAATAGAAACCGATGCTGACCGCATGCGCGCTGCACTTTACGCACAGGCTTTTGGTCCCGTGCGCTGGGTCGAGTGTGTCCGGGCCATCAAGGCCCGTGGCATCGCGACCATCATCGAGTGTGGACCGGGCAAGGTGCTGGCAGGAATGATCAAACGCATCGACGCAGATCTGACGGGCATGCCGATGTTCGATCCTGCGTCCCTTGCAGAAGTTAAGGGGCACGTTCAATGACTACACAGTTCGACGGTCAGGTTGCGCTGGTCACCGGCGCGTCCCGTGGTATCGGCGCTGCGATTGCGCTGGAACTAGCGCAGCGCGGGCTGAAGGTAATCGGCACTGCCACCACCGACCAGGGCGCCGCGAAAATATCGGCTGCGCTTTCAGCGCACCCCGGATGCAGGGGCGCGACCCTGGACGTCAATGACGCGAAGGCTGCGGAAGGTCTGATCGAGGCGATCGTCAAGGAGAACGGCGTATTGCAGGTGCTGGTGAACAACGCCGGCATCACTCGCGACATGCTCGCCATGCGCCTGAAAGACGACGATTGGGACGCGGTGCTCGACACCAATCTGAAAGCGGTGTTCCGGATGAGTCGCGCGGTGATGCGCACGATGATGAAACAGCGCTATGGCCGCATCATCAGCATTACGTCGGTTGTCGGGGCGTCGGGCAATCCCGGCCAGGCCAACTATGCCGCTGCAAAGGCAGGTGTGGCGGGCATGGCAAGGTCGCTTGCTCGCGAACTCGGCAGCCGCGGCATCACCGTTAATTGTGTGGCCCCGGGCTTCATCGAAACGGACATGACCGCTGGCTTGCCGCAAGAGCAGCAGAAGGCGTTGCTGGCTCAGATCCCTCTGGGGCACCTGGGTAAACCTGCCGACATCGCTCACGCCGTGGCCTGGCTGGCCTCGCCGCAGGCCGGTTATGTGACTGGCCAAGAGATCCACGTCAACGGCGGCATGTACATGTAATGCCCCAGTGATTTCCCCATCCGGTTGATCCGCCCGGTGCTCGCCTACAGAAAAGCCATGCGTGGGCAGCTTAAAATCGCGGATTCATTTACAACCCTCTGAGGGAACCATGAGCGATATCGAAGCACGTGTCAAAAAAATCATCGCCGAGCAACTCGGCGTCGAAGAGTCCCAGGTCACCAGCGAAAAAGCCTTTGTAGCCGACCTGGGCGCAGACTCCCTTGACACCGTGGAACTGGTGATGGCGCTCGAAGACGAGTTCGGCATCGAGATTCCCGATGAGGATGCCGAGAAGATCACGACGGTGCAAAACGCCATCGACTACGCCAACACGCACCAGAAGGCCTGATTGCGCATGAGCCGTACGGCCGTTCCGAAGGCTCATAGCACCGCAGCTCGTAGAGCGGGTTACCCAATGAGCGGCGTGCAGAACCGTTTCCTGGAGGTGGCATGAGTCGCCGGCGCGTCGTCGTGACGGGGCTGGGCTGCATCAGCCCGGTTGGAAATTCCGTGGATGAGGCCTGGTCCAACGTGCTCGCGGGCAGAGGCGGGATCGACTTGATCCAGGGGTTCGACGCTTCTGCTCTCGCCTGCCGGTTCGCCGGGGAGGTGAAGGACTTCAGGATCGGCGAATGGATTCCCGAGAAGGAAGCGCGGCACATGGACCGCTTCATCCACCTGGGGCTGGTGGCGGCGATCCAGGCCGTGCATGACAGCGGCCTGCCCACCGGTGATGCGCTCAGCGCCGAGCAGGCGGACCGGATCGGCTGCAACATCGGTTCGGGAATCGGCGGCCTGCCGTTGATCGAGCAGATGCACGGCGAGATGGTCAACCGCGGCCCGCGCCGCATTTCGCCGTTTTTCGTGCCGGCGTCGATCATCAACATGATCTCCGGTCATGTCTCGATCAAGTTCGGTTTCAAGGGGCCGAACATCGCCGTCGTCACCGCCTGCACGACAGGGTTGCACGCGATCGGCCTGTCGGCCCGGTTGATCGAGACCGGCGACGCCGACGTGATGATCGCCGGCGGGGCGGAATCCTGCGTGTCGCCACTGGGTGTCGGGGGCTTTGCTTCTGCCCGGGCGCTGTCGACCCGTAACGACGACCCGAAGACCGCTTCCCGTCCCTGGGACAAGGATCGCGATGGCTTTGTGCTGGGAGAAGGCGGCGGTGTCCTGGTGCTGGAAGAGTACGAATACGCCAAGGCCCGCGGCGCGAAAATCTACGCCGAGCTGGCCGGCTTCGGCATGAGCGGCGACGCCTACCATGTCACCGCGCCGGACGTCGACGGGCCGCGCCGGGCGATGTTGAACGCGCTGCGCAATGCCGGCCTCAACACCGACCAGGTGCAGTACCTCAATGCCCACGGCACTTCCACGCCGCTGGGAGACCTGAACGAAACCAACGCGATCAAGGCCGCGTTCGGGGACGATGCGAAGAAACTGGTGGTCAATTCCACCAAGTCCATGACCGGTCACCTGCTGGGCGGCGCCGGCGGGGTCGAGTCGGTGTTCAGCGTGTTGGCCATCCACCACCAGAAGAGCCCGCCCACCATCAACATCTTCAACCAGGATCCGGAGTGCGACCTGGATTACTGCGCCAACGAAGCGCGGGACATGAAGATCGACGTGGCCATGAAGAACAACTTCGGCTTCGGCGGCACCAATGGCACTCTCGTCTTCAAGCGCATCTGAAGCATGCGTCCGGCGCCTCGCGGCGCCGGTCTGAGCCCCAGCCCATGCACAACCCGCCATCGGTGAGCTACCCGGTGGGGCGACCGCTGTTCGCCGGCCTGATGGCGATCAGCCTGTGGACAGCAGGCCTCGCCGTCACATGGCTGTGGCTACGTGAATCCGACGCGCCCGGCTGGCGCCAGGCGACCGGGGCGATCATGCTGGCCCTGATCGGCGCCTGGTCCCTGCTGGCCTGGCTGCGCTCGCCCAGGGGCGAACTGCATTGGGACGGTGCCGGCTGGACGGCGCCGCACGAAGCCGGCGCGGGCTCACTGCGCGTGGTGCTGGACTTGCAGGAGGTTATGCTGGTGCGGTGGCGGACACCGCAATCCGCGCACTGGATCTGGCTCGAACGGCGCAGGAGTCCACAACGCTGGCTGGATGTGCGCCGTGCGGTATATTCGCGCGCCAGACCGCAAGCGCTGTCACCGGCCCGCCCGCCGGCAGCGACACCATGACCAAAGCGCCTTCCGCACCCCCCGCGTCCTCCGACACCGACCTGATGCTGGTCGAGCGCACTGTCGCGGGCGACCAGAAGGCGTTCGAGTTGCTGGTGATCAAATACCAGCGCCGGATCGAGCGGCTGATCGGCCGCATGGTGCGCGATGTCGACCTGGTGGAAGACATCGCCCAGGAAACCTTCATCCGCGCCTACCGGGCGCTGGCGCAGTTCCGTGGCGACGCCCAGTTTTATACGTGGCTCTACCGGATCGCCGTCAATACCGCCAAGAAGGCGCTGATGGACCTCAAGCGCGATCCGCTGGTGTCGGAGAGCGCGTTGCGCAATGGGAACGACGAGGAAGATGAAACTTCCGCCGTGGAGAACGAACTAACTTGCTCGGAAACGCCGGAAACGGTGCTGGCCGCCAAGGAAATCGCGGCAGCGGTCAACTCGGCCATGGAGGCGCTGCCCGACGAACTGCGCCAAGCTGTCACGCTGCGCGAGATTGAGGGCTTGAGCTACGAAGAGATTGCGGAAGTGATGAATTGCCCGATCGGCACTGTGCGTTCGCGGATCTTCCGTGCGCGCGAGGCGATTTCGGCGAAGGTCAAGCCCATGCTGGAAAACCAGTCGGGCAAGCGCTGGTAGTGAGGCGGATTGGCAAGGTGATGCTATGGACAAGATGCAGATGCACGAAATGATCTCGGCGCTGGCCGACGGCCAGCTGCGGGGCGAGGCGCTCGAACGCGTCATCGAGACCGTGGCGACGGACGACCAGGCGCGCAATGCCTGGTATACCTATCACCTGATCGGCGACGTGTTGCGCTCGGGCAGTCTGCCAACCGGCACGGCGCCGGCGGCCTTCCTGGCCGGGTTCCAGGTCCGCCTCGAGCGCGAGCAGGCGCGCGGCTTGGTCGCAGACTTCGCCGCCAGCACGCCGCCGACGATTCCGGGCGAGGCCACCCAGGTGATGCATGCGTCGACCGAGGCTGCGAACGACGGCAGTTTTCGTTGGAAGATGGTGGCGGGAGTTGCTTCCCTTGCTGCTGTGGCGGCGATCGGCTGGTCGGCCGTGACCGACAGCACGCGTCTCCAGCAGCCCCAGCTTGCGAGCGCGGCGCCCCAGGGCGCCGGCGCCGCCGTTGAGCGGCCGCCGATCATGATCCGCGACCCGCAGCTCGACGAGATGCTGGCGGCCCACCGCCAACTCGGTGGCGGTGCGTCCGCCCTGCAGACGCCGGCCGGTTTCCTGCGCAACGCGACTTTCGAGGGCCCGGCCCGCTGACAGCGCCGTTTACCCATGTTTCAAGTCTCGCCCGCGCTGTCCTTTCGCCTTTTCGGGAGGTTCCTCGTCACCCTTTGCGCCTTCGGCGCCCTGGGATTGGCGAGCGCCCAGCCGCCGGCCAACGGCCATGGCGTCGCAGGCCGGGGCCCTGAACGCACGGTCGGCGAATGGCTGCTACGGATGCACGAGGCGTCGCGCCGGCGCAGCTATGTCGGCACCTTCGTCGTATCGTCCTATGCCGGCGCGCTGTCCACCGCCCGGATCTGGCACGCGTGCGAAGGCGATGTCCAGATGGAGCGGGTGGAGACCCTGACCGGCGCGCCGCGTGCGATCTTCCGCCGCAACGACGAGGTCATGACGTTCCTGCCGGGGGCCAAGGTGGCGCGCAGCGAAAAGCGAGAATCCCAAGGGCCCTTTCCTCACCTGCTCACCGGCGGCGAGAATTCGATTCCTGAGTTTTACGGCGCCCGCGGCATCGGCAGCGACCGGGTGGCGGGCTATGACGCGGACGTGGTCCAGCTCGCGCCCCGTGACAACTTGCGCTATGGCTACCGGATCTGGAGCGAGAAGAAGTCGGGCCTGGTGGTCAAGCTGCAGACACTGGACACCGAGGGCAACGTGCTCGAACAGGCTGCCTTCTCAGAGTTGCAGCTCGATGCGCCGGTGCGGATGGACAAGCTGGCCCAGATGATGGCGAGTACGGATGGCTACCGGATCGAGAAGGCCGACGTGGTGAAGACCACCGCCGTCGCCGAAGGCTGGAGCCTGAAGACGGCGGTTGCAGGCTTCAAATCAATGAGCTGTTACAAGCGGCCGGCCGTCGAGAACACGATGCAGTGGATTTTCTCCGACGGGCTGGCCTCCGTGTCGCTGTTCGTGGAGCCTTACGACCGCCAGCGCCACACGCAAGAAGGGCTGTTCGCGGCCGTCGGCGCGACCCAGACCCTGACGCACCGGATCCAGGACTGGTGGGTCACCGCGGTCGGCGAAGTGCCGCCGCTGACCCTCAAGGCCTTCGCGCAGAGCCTTGAGCGGCGCAGATAAGCCCCCAATTTCCCCACTGCGGCGAAAGGTGAGAGCCATTTTGCTGCGTCACATTCCCAGCATTATCTTTTCATCAAGAGGTCGATATGTTCCAGCCCGATTGGAAAAAATTCCGCGCCCCTGTTCTGGCTGGCGCGCTCGCGATCGCCGGGGCTGTTGCTCTGGTACCGACCGGTCCTGCGGTGGCGCAGTCCGCGCCGCAGCCGCGAGGATTGCCTGATTTCACCGACCTGGTGGAACAGGTCGGCCCGGCGGTCGTCAACATCAGGACGCTCGAGAAGGCGCGGCCGACCGCTGGCGGCAGCGGCCCGATGGATGAGGACATGCAGGAGTTCTTCCGCCGCTTCTTCGGCCAGCCAGCGCCCGGGATCCCCCGGCAGGCCCCGCGCCCGAACCGGCCCCCGCAGGACGAAGAGGCCCAGCCGCGTGGCGTCGGCTCCGGCTTCATCCTCAGCTCGGACGGCTACGTCATGACCAACGCCCACGTGGTGGACGGCGCCGAGGAGGTGCTGGTCACGCTGCCGGACAAGCGTGAATTCAAGGCCAAGGTGGTTGGTACGCCCGACAAGCGGACCGACGTGGCGGTGATCAAGATCGAGGCGACCGGCCTGCCATCCGTGAAGATCGGCGACGTCAGCCGCCTGAAGGTGGGCGAGTGGGTGATGGCGATCGGTTCGCCGTTCGGCCTGGAAAACACGGTCACGGCCGGCATCGTCAGCGCCAAGCAGCGCGACACTGGCGACTACCTGCCGTTCATCCAGACCGACGTCGCCATCAACCCCGGCAACTCGGGTGGTCCGCTAATCAACATGCGCGGCGAGGTGGTCGGCATCAACAGCCAGATCTATTCCCGTTCGGGCGGCTTCATGGGCATTTCGTTTGCCATCCCGATCGACGAAGCCATCCGCGTCAGCGAGCAACTGCGCTCGCCGACCGGCCGGGTGTCGCGCGGCCGGATCGGTGTCCAGATCGACCAGGTTACGAAGGACGTGGCTGAATCGATCGGCCTGGGCAAACCGCAGGGCGCCCTGGTGCGCAGCGTCGAAAGCGGCTCACCCGCCGACAAGGCCGGGATCGAAGCCGGGGACATTATCACCAGGGTGGACGGCAAGGTGATCGAGCGGCCCAATGAACTGCAGCGCATGGTGGGCAATATCAAGCCAGGCAGCAAGGCTACGGTGACGGTGTTCCGCCGCGGTGGCTCGAAGGAGCTGGGCGTGACGATCGCCGAAGTTGAGGTCGACAAGCCAGTCAAGCGGGTGCTCGCCGAAAAGGAAGCAGACAAGCCCAAGGGGTCCGCGGCAGCGCAGTCGGTCGGCCTGGTCGTCAGCGAACTGACCGACGCCCAGAAGAAGGAACTGAAGATCAAGGGCGGCGTTAAGGTCGAGACGGTGGCGGAAGCCGCGGCTCGCGCCGGGATCCGCGAAGGCGACATCATCGTGGCGATCGGCAACACCGAAGTGAATTCGGTTCGCGAGTTCGACGCTGTCATTGCGAAGGTCGACAAGACCAAGCCGGTGCCTGTGCTGCTGCGGCGGGGCGAACTGGCGAGTTACCTGCTGATCCGGCCGTCCCGCGGCTAGCGCAGTCCGGCAGCGTGGGCGTGAAGGCCCCAGCCCGAAGTCGGGTTTGGGGCTTTTTTCTATCTCCGATCAAATATTTCGTGTGCAATTTCGCACGGTAAAAAGTGTGCGCTAGCTAACTTATTTGACGGCTATGCACGGTTTTCGATAGAATAAGACCTCTCGATTTTGCATTTGTGGCATATGAAGGGCGGCCAAGCCCACCATGCGGGATAAATCGGAGTGCTCCACCGGCCGTCCACAGATCGCCCACAACTTGTCCATATGGCTACCCACACTTTTTGTTGATAACCTGTGTATAAATCTTGTGTTGCGACTCTGCAACGACACTTCCCGAGCGTCCTGCGCGCTGTACGGCCGGGGCTTTTTGCCTACAATGAAGCTCCAACTATCGCAGTTGCCATAGATTGTTGGTTCAGGGCGCGTCACCACTCGACGCGCCCTTTTTTCTTTCCGGCTGCCGTTTGAATTCAATCACTTAAGCGTTCCCGTTGATGAATCACATCAGAAACTTTTCGATCATCGCGCACATCGA
>JBKJKT010000003.1:0-10799 GCA_046597415.1 Ramlibacter sp. | reverse complement strand
AGGGCCTGTTAACACTATTTATGGCTGCGCGAACGCGGCCAGAACCGCGCCAATCAAGGCGCGTGACGACGGCAAGGCTTGTGCCTTGCCTAGGAACGCAACGCCGAGTGGCGCGGTTGTGGCCACGTTCCCTTCGGGTTGCTATCAAAAGGGGCCATCCGCGTTGTTGCGAAACACGCTCGGGTATCAACCCAGACCGTGTTTCGCGCCTAGCGCCTGACCCCTTTTGATAGCAACGCGCAACCATAAATAGTGTTAACAGGCCCTAAAGCATCCGTGCGAGGCACGCTTCCAGATGCTCCGATGGCGCCCGGCGAAACCCCGAGCGCGCAAATCGCTGAAGCCTGCCCACGACGAAGGCCGTGAGCATCGATGCGCGGACCTGCGCATCCAGGCTGGGCGTGGCCGAGCCGTCGCTGTCTGAGGCCGTGCGCAAGCTCTGCTTGAGCGACGCCTCGATCTTGTCGAAAAACTGATTCATGCGCTGCTGCAGGCGTTCGTTCTCGAACACCAGTGCATCGCCGACCATGACGCGCGTCATGCCGGGATTTTTTTCTGCGAACTGCAGCAGCATGCCCACGGTTCTGGCCGCCTGGGCGCTACCTGCCTGCTCGCGCTCAGAAATCTGGTTGACCAGGGTGAACACCGTCTGCTCGATGAATTCGATCAGACCCTCGAACATCTGCGCCTTGCTCGCGAAATGGCGATAGAGCGCGGCCTCGCTCACTTCGAGCTTTGCGGCGAGCGCTGCCGTCGTGACGCGCTCTGCACCCGGTTGTTCCAGCATCGCTGCCAGCGCCTGCAGGATCTGCACGCGGCGCTCACCGGGTTTGGGGCGCTTGCGCGCAGCCACATGCGCCGTATCGGCGGCGCCCGTCGCTTCGGGAATCTCCCCAGGAATACTGGTGTGCGCTTCGGCCATGGTACTCAATTGTGTGTGTCGACAAATTCTCGCATAGCTCATCCTAGGGTTTTCGCCACTGGCGTTCCGTTTTTCGCGGGCCACAACCCAAGTGCGCACTTACCCCGCAAATCTCATTGTTACCTTGAGCCCTTGATCTGCTGCGCCTGATGCGATCTCGAGATGGCTGTCATGCACCCGCGCAATTTCATTGGCGATGGCCAGTCCGAGGCCATTGCCCTCGCCCTGGGTGCCTCGCACCCTGTAGAAGCGTTCGATGACGCGGTGCCGCTCGGCTGGCGCTATGCCGGGGCCGTCATCTTCGACCTCCAGAAACGCATTGCCCGTGAGATGGCCGCAACGGATCGTCACGGTGCCTGCGTCGTGGCTGTACTTCACGGCGTTGTCCACGAGGTTGCTCAAGAGCTCCCGCAACAACCATTCGTGCGCCAGCACTGCGACGGGCTGCGCGTCCAGGCCCAGATCGATTTGACGCTCGGTAGCCGCGTCCAGGTGCGATTCGAGCATGGCCTCGCACAGCGCCTTCAGGTCCACGCGCTCCATGGGCTGTGACTGGAGCGTGTGCACGTCGGCACGCGACAGTGCCAGCAGCTGGTTGGCCAGTTGCGAGGTTCGCCTCGTCGCACCCTGCAGCTTGATGATCTGGTCGGTGCGAAGCTGCACCGTTTCCTGGGACTTGCCGGCCCTTGCAGCAATCGCGGCCTGCGCCCACGCCTCGACCTGGGCCTGCAATCCGGCGAGCGGCGTTCGAAGCTGGTGCGCTGCATCGGCAATGAACCGGCGCTGGCTTTCCGCCTGCGCGTTGACCAGGCCAAAGAGTCGATTGAGCGAATTGACCAGCGGACGCACTTCTTCCGGCGACGCCGCCTCGTCGATGGCCGTGAGGTCCTTGGGCGAGCGCTTTTCCACCGCGTCGCGCAACTCGGTCAAGGGTCTGAGCGCCCGCTCGACGGACCATCTCACAGCAAATGCGGCCAATGCCACCAGGAGCAGGTTGGGAAGCAAAACCTTGAAGACAATGGAGCGCGCCCACTGCTGGCGTGGATCGGAGCCATCGGCCAGCGTGACGATCACCTCCCCAAGCACCGACTGCTGACGCTGGCGGACGATGCGCCAGGTAACGCCTGCTTTTTCCTCGCTGTGAATTTCAGGCTCTGCGGTCGTGGGCACTAATCCACCGAGCCAGGTTTCGCCGCTGAGCACCTTGCCGTCGGGATCGACAATGGCGTAGGCGGCCGCTTGGGGGCTCTCCAAAAATTCCTGCACGGCCGGAGCGAGCAGCAACACCGGCTTGTCGGTCTGGCTGCCGCCACGCGTGATGATGGAGTTGGCCAGCAGCGGCACCAGGCTCAGCAGCCGCTGGTCCTGCTGAATCGCCACGTTATCGGCCGATCGATAGTCCAACCAGGAGTTGAGCAAAGCCAGCAGGACGAGCGGCGCGATGAGCATCACCAGCAGGCGCCTGCGCAGGCCCGACGCAATGCCCAACGCCCCACCTTTGGTGCCGGAGGCGCGTTGCCATGCGTGTCGAAATCCCGACGTCACCGACTTCACGGCGAGTCCGGTGTCGCCATTTCAAGCCGGTAGCCGAAGCCGCGGATCGAGCGCAGCGCCACACCATGCGGCTCCAGCTTGCCGCGCAGCCTGGAGATATAAACCTCTACCGCGTTGGGCGTGATTTCCTTGTCCCAGCCGGTGAGCGCCTGCAGCAGCTTGTCCTTGCTGGCCGGTTTGGGCGCGTTGATCAGCAGGTATTCCAGCACGGTCCATTCACGCGGGCCGAGTTCGATCGGCGAAGGGACACCCAGCGCAGGCCGTGCAACGGCGCGTCGATTGGCCGTGTCGAGCTCGATCGGGCCGAAGCTCAGGACGGCAGACGTCGCGGCCTGCGACCGGCGCAGCAGTGCACGCAGCCGCGCGAGCAGCTCCGGCAATTCGTACGGCTTGATCATGTAGTCGTCGGCCCCCAGGTCCAGGCCCTGCACGCGGTCATGCAGCGCGTCACGCGCAGTCAGGATGAGCACCGGCATGGCCGGATTGGCCATCTCGGGTCGGCGCAGCCGCCTTGTGAGTTCCAGGCCGTCCATCTGCGGCAGGCCGATGTCGATGATGGCCGCGTCAAACACTTCAGTGCGAAGCACATCCTCGGCGCGTTCACCGTTGCCGACCCAATCGACGGCGTATCCCGCATCCGTCAGGCCCAGTTTGATGCCGCTGGCGACCATCACGTCGTCTTCCACCAATAGCAGCCGCATGGGCCTGTCTCCCGTTTCTGCCCTAGGCGCCGTAGTAGAACCTGAACCAGCGCACGAATTGCGCAAGCCCGTCCTTGAGCGGTGCCGCAGGCGCTTCCGGGGGAGCCATCAGTGAGACCGGATCATGGTGCCGTAGGCCTGATCGGTCAGGATCTCCAGGAGCATGGCGTGCGGAACGCGCCCGTCGATGATGTGCACGGAGTTGACACCACTCTTGGCCGCGTCGAGCGCGCCGGCAATCTTGGGCAGCATGCCGCCCGAGATTGTGCCGTCCGCGAACAGTTCGTCGATCTCGCGCGCCGACAGGTTGGTTAGCAGCTTGCCGGACTTGTCGAGAACGCCTGAGGTATTGGTCAGCAGCATGAGCTTTTCGGCCTTGAGTACCGTGGCGAGCTTGCTGGCAACCACGTCGGCGTTGATGTTGTAGCTTTCGTTGTTTGCACCAAAACCGATGGGCGAAATCACGGGAATGAACTGATCGTCCTGCAGGGCCTTCACCACGCTGGGGTCGATGGACACGATGTCGCCGACCTGCCCGACGTCGTGCTCCTTCGATGGATCTGCGTTGTCGAGCATCTTGAGTTTTTGCGCGCGGATCAGGCCGCCATCGCGCCCGGTAAGTCCGACTGCCTTGCCACCGGCCTGATTGATGAGGCCGACGATGTCCTGCTGCACCTGCCCTGCCAGCACCCACTCCACGACCTCCATCGTTTCCTCGTCGGTGACGCGCATGCCCTGGATGAACTCGCCCTTCTTGCCCAGCCGGCTGAGCGCCGATTCGATCTGGGGTCCGCCGCCGTGGACCACGACCGGGTTCATGCCGACCAGCTTGAGGAGCACCACGTCTTCGGCAAAGTCGGCCTGCAGATCGGGGTCGGTCATGGCATTGCCGCCGTACTTGATCACGAGGGTCTTGCCATGAAACCGCCGGATGTAGGGCAGTGCCTGCGCCAGGATCTCGGCCTTGTCCCGGGGAGCGATGTTGAGGAGGTCGGTCATCGCGCAAATTGTGCCATCGCGCAAGCGCTCGGGGCGCGGTTCATCTGCGAATCCACCGCGGGACTTTGAACCGGATGATCGACGTATAGGCCCATATATAGGAGATGGCGAACAACAGGGAAAAAAGGATCAGCACGGGCGTGTTGTGCCAGAACAGCACAGCGGGCAGCACCGTGAGCGTGGTAAAGCCCCAGAGGTAGGGCGAAGTGCGGTTGTTGCGCATCAGCATCCGACGCGCTTCGTCGTCGTCGAATACGCGGCGCACGATGCGTCGGTAGATCAGCTGGTGAAAGTGCAATGCGTCAGCCACGCCGGGCGACTGGCCGCGCCTGGCCTTGCGCCAGATCGAGAACATCGTCTCCCAGACTGGATAGATCAGAAGGAGCAAGGGAAACCAGGGCGAAACCTCGGGGTGGCGCTGGACCAGCATGACGCACCCGATGGCAATGACAATGCCCCACAGGTAAGCGCCGCAGTCTCCTGCAAAGATCAGGCCCCGGGGGTAATTCCAGACCAGAAAGCCCGCCGTGCCCCCCGCCAGCGCAAGCACGATGGCCGCCAGCTGGCGGTCGCCAACCTGGAGAGCGACATAGGCAAGCGCGCAGCAGACCACCAGGGCGACGGTGCCGGCCAGGCCGTTATAGCCGTCGATGAGGTTGAAGGCGTGCGGCAGGCCGCTGATCGCGAACACTGCAAGGCTCACTCCCAGCAAGGGATAGTTCAGCATGACCATGTCGATACCGGGCAGATCGAGGCGAGGCACCGACAAGTCCAGCAAACCGACAGCAAGAATCGCCGCGGCCGACGTGAGCAGGAGCCGATAGAACGCCGATAGCCGCTGCGTCAGGTCTTCCACTGCGCCGGCCGACACCGTGAGCACCGCAACGAGCCAGAGGTAAACGGCGGTAAGCGCGTCGATCCGTATGTTGTTAGGAATGTTCAGCTTGCCCGCCATCACCATCCAGCCCCAACCGACGGTGCAGGCCGCGAGCATCCCGATGCCGCCGACGCGCGGGACATGACCGGCGTGAAACCGCTGCACCATCTCGGCGCCGTAGGTGTGGGGATGTCCCTTCGCAAATCGCAGCAGGACAGCCGTGGTCAGGAAAGCGGCAGCGCCGCAAATAATCAACAAGAAAAGCATGCGGCGCTATTGTCGCGTTTTGTTACGCGCGTAGCGCATGAAGTCGGGCTGAGCGCCCCACATTGGGTACTAAGTCGCAATTGCGGCGAGGTAGCGGCGCAACACGGGGCCAGTCCAGAGACGCCACAGGCTTTGCAAATGCCACGCCAGATGCCTGATTTCGCGACCGCTGCCCCGCATGGCCTGGTGCACCACAGCCACTTCGACGCGCCGCAGGGACAGGCCCGCCAGTCGCATGCGCAGACAGAAATCGGTGTCTTCGCAATACATGAAGAATCGCTCGTCGAAGCCATTCAACCGGCGATAGTTCTGCGCAGGCACCAGCCAGAACGCCGCGCTGACCCAGTCGACGTCGCGCTGCGGTTGCTTGAGAAGATGCCGTCGCAGCAAGGCGGTGGGGGTGACTGCCTCGCGCTCGTTGTCCTGCGTACTCCCGTCGGGATTGAGAAGCACCGGGTAGGCCAGCCCCGTACCGGCTTCGCAGGCCTGTGCCACGAGCGATCGCCACAGCTCAGGGCCTGCCAGTTCGACATCAGGGTTCAGGACGCAGAAGAATTCTGAATAGCAGTGAGCGAATGCCCGGTTGTGGTTGGCGCCAAAGCCGGCGGGGCGGTCGTTATAAAGCTCGGTAAAACGAAAGGGCCAGCCCCCGGGCGGTGCCTGGAGCGGTGGCGCATCGACGTTGTGCGTAACGATGACATGCTCGATCCAGCCGCCGTGGCCTTCACACAACCTGGCAAGCAGGCCCTGCACCATGTCGGTGTGGCGATGGCTCACGATCGACACGGCGACACGGCCACGGGACGCGGCTCGTGCGAAATTGGGGGCACTTACAATGGAAGCAGTCAATTCAAGGCTTCGGCAAAAATTTCGGGACAAACCATGATTCTAGTGACTGGCGGGTGCGGCTTCATCGGTTCCGCTTTTTTGCTGAGTTGGTTTCGCAATACGGACGAGCCGATTGTGAACCTGGACCTCCTGACCTATGCAGGGCATCCGGGCAACCTCCAGGCCATTGACGGTGATCCGCGACATATTTTCGTCAAGGGTGATATCGGCGACTCCACGCTGGTCGCCAGGCTGCTGGCAGAGTACCAGCCCCGGGCGATCATCAACTTCGCCGCCGAAAGTCATGTTGACCGTTCCATTGATGCACCCCTGGCTTTTGCGCAAACCAATGTATTAGGAACACTGCAACTGCTTGAAACGACACGCGCCTGGTGGCGAACCCTGCCGCCCGGATTGTCCGCTCAATTCCGGTTCCTGCATATATCCACCGATGAAGTGTTCGGCTCGCTTGAGGCCAATGCCGCAGCATTCACGGAAACCCATCGTTACGAGCCCAACAGCCCGTACTCGGCGTCCAAGGCGGCGTCGGATCACTTTGTGAGAGCGTGGCACCACACCTTCGGTCTGCCTACGCTCACCACGAACTGCTCCAACAACTATGGCCCGCGGCAGTTCCCCGAAAAGCTCATTCCCCTGATGATCCTCAATGCCCTGGGTGGAAAGCCCTTGCCCGTGTACGGCGATGGCCGGCAGGTTCGCGACTGGCTGCACGTGGACGATCACTGCGCTGCGCTGCGCGCTGTCCTGGCCAGAGGCCAGCCCGGGGAGTGCTACAACATCGGCGGCCGCTCCGAGCGTACCAATCTGGCTGTGGTCGATGCGATCTGCATGGCGCTCGACACGCTTCGCCCGAAAGCCGACGGATCAAAATATGCCGAACTCGTGACCCACGTCAGGGACAGGCCCGGCCACGACCGCCGCTACGCCATCGACGACACCAGGATCGCCCATCGGCTGGGCTGGCAGCCCGAAGTGGATTTCCAGCACGGCATCCGCTCCACGGTCGAGTGGTATCTCTCCAACCAGGCATGGGTTCAGTCGGTGACCAGCGGGAGCTACCGGCAGTGGGTCGAGCGGCAATACGAGAGCCTGGCGCGCGCTGCATGAAGATCCTGCTGCTCGGCGCACAGGGCCAGGTGGGATGGCAGTTGAGGCGCAGTCTTGCGGTCGTGGGCGAAGTGATCGCGCTGCACCGCGAAAGTGCCGGCATGGCGATCGATCTGTCGCGACCGCAGACGCTGGTCAACGCAGTGCAGGCGGTTCGTCCCGATGTCATCGTGAACGCTGCGGCCTACACGGCCGTCGATCGGGCCGAAACCGAGCGTGAGGCGGCCTTTGCTGCCAATGCGCATGCTTGCGAGGTGCTGGCGGGTGAGGCTCGCACCTGCGGCGCCTGGCTGGTTCACTACTCGACCGACTACGTTTTCGATGGCAGCGGCAGCAGACCCTGGCGGGAGACGGACGCAACCGCGCCCATCAACACATACGGCGCGAGCAAGCTAGCCGGCGAGCAGGCGGTGATGCACGGCACCGGGCGGCACATCATCGTGCGTTGCAGCTGGGTGTTCGACACCTGGGGACAGAACTTCCTCAAGTCCATCCTGCGCGCCGCAGCGCAGAAAGAAGCACTCCATGTGGTGTGCGATCAATGGGGTGCGCCCACTCGCGCTGCCCTGATCGCGGACGCCACGGCGCACATCATTGCCCGGCTGGAAGCTTCACAGGCGGATGAAAAAGCGGGTCTGTATCACCTTGCCCCCACCGGCGAAACCAGCTGGTACGAGTACGCGAGTCTTGCCATTGCACACGCAATCGACTGCGGCATGGAGCTCAAGGCGACGCCTGCAGCAGTGTTGCCGATTCCGGCGGCGCAGTATCCTGTCACAGCACCACGTCCCGCCAATTCACGGCTCGACAGCTCACGGCTTCGGGAAACGTTCGGATTGACATTCCCGCCGTGGCAGGATGGTGTGCGGGAAGTGGTAGCCGAGCTTGCTGCATCAAGCGGCAGATGAACCGATCGACGACAGACTGACTGAGAACCAACAGATGGCCGCAGCAAAACCCCAGCGCCGCAAAGGCATCATCCTCGCAGGGGGCGCCGGCACGCGCCTTCATCCGGCAACGCTGGCCATCTCCAAGCAGCTTCTGCCGGTCTATGACAAGCCGATGATCTATTACCCGCTGGCCGCGTTGATGCTCGCCGGAATCCGGGAAGTGCTCGTCATCAGCACGCCGCAGGACACACCACGCTTCGAGCAATTGCTGGGCGATGGCAAGGCATGGGGAATGCAATTCGACTACGCGGTGCAGCCCAGACCCGAGGGCCTGGCCCAGGCATTCATCATCGGGCGCGAATTCCTGGATGGGGCCCCCAGTGCGCTGGTACTGGGCGACAACATCTTCTATGGCCACGACCTGGTCAAGATCCTGCAGGACGCGGACGCGCAGCAATCTGGAGCGACCGTGTTCGCGTACCACGTGAAAGACCCCGAGCGATACGGTGTCGTGGCTTTCGATGAGCAGGGCAAGGCAACCTCCATCGAAGAAAAGCCGACTGCGCCCCGCAGCCATTTCGCTGTGACCGGCCTCTATTTCTATGACGAGCAAGTGTGCGAAATTGCCGCTTCGGTGAAACCTTCTGCGCGGGGGGAACTTGAGATCACCACGGTGAACCAAGCCTACCTGGACCGTGGCCAGCTCAGCGTCCAGACCATGGGCCGAGGGCTCGCCTGGCTGGACACCGGAACCCACGAAAGCATGCTGGAAGCCTCGCAGTTCATACACACGCTAGAAAGCCGGCAGGGCCTCAAGGTCGCCTGCCCGGAAGAAATCGCGTGGCGCAACGGCTGGATCGACCGCGACCAGCTGCTCGCCCTGGCCGAACCTCTGGTCAAGAGCACCTATGGCACGTACCTGCGCGACACCGCGCTGGGAACGCTCTAGGACCGGCACATGCTCAAGGCCACACCGACCGCACTGCCCGAAGTGCTCGTTCTCGAACCCCGTGTTTTCGGGGACGACCGCGGGTTCTTCATGGAAAGCTGGAACGAAAACGCCTTTCACCAGGCCACCGGCACCACCGTGCGATTCGTGCAGGACAACCATTCGCGCTCTGCACATGGCGTGCTGCGGGGCCTCCACTATCAGATCCGCAATCCGCAGGGCAAGCTGGTGCGCGTCACGAGTGGTCGCGTGTTCGATGTTGCTGTGGACATGCGCAGGAGCTCGTCCACGCTGGGGCGCTGGGCTGGTGTGGAATTGAGCGCCGAGAACAGAAAGCAGCTGTGGGTGCCCGCGGGTTTTGCACACGGATTCGTCGTGCTCTCGGACAGCGCCGATTTCTTGTACAAGACCACTGAGTACTATGCACCGGAGCACGAACGCGCGCTCGCCTGGAACGACCCCGAGCTTGCAATCGACTGGCCGTTAGCTGCGCTCGCAGGCGGGCCGGTTCTCTCTGGCAAGGATGCTGCCGCGCCGCGGTGGGCTCAAGCCGAATTCTTTGATTGAAACGTTCATGCAGTACGACGGTTTCCAATCACTTCAGGACGATGGGGGTATGGACTCGACCGGCCCCCTGGCGGCAGACGGCCCCTGGGGCACCACGACCCAGACGGTGGTGGCATATCCCTATACGGGCAACTACCGCATCGACACCCTGCTCGACAGCTTTCCGCTGAGCGACATGTCGGTGACCTCGCGATGGAATTACACGCAGCCCCTGGGAACGCCAAAGACCGTCACCTACAGTTTCATGAGCGTGGACCCCTGGTATGGCGGGTCGGACGCCATTGATGGTGCGAGTGGTTTTTCACCATTCACAGCGGCACAAAAGGCTGCCGCCCGCGGCATCATGCAGCGCCTTGACGCAGAGCTCAACATCACTCTGGTAGAGGTGAGCGACAGTGCAAGCAGCTACGGACAGATCCGAATGGGCAGTAGCCATCAGGAATTCACTGCAGGTTATGCGTGGCTGCCTAATACAGACGGCGAGCGGTCGGGCGATGTATGGCTGGACAGCAGTTTCGCGCCTTACTTCATCAGCTTGCCTCCTGGAAGCCCCCAGTACGCCACCATGCTTCATGAAATCGGGCATGCGATGGGCCTGAAACATCCTGGCAACTACAACGCAGGTGACCCGACCAGCCATGAGCCCGGCAATTACCTCGGAACCGCAGAGGACAACTACAACTTCACGTTGATGTCGTACGAGGAAGTGGTCGGCCTGCAAGAGCGCGACTGGTACGGCATCTATGACCTGCTCGCCCTGAAAAACTTGTATGGCCAGGGCTCCTACAACGGCGGCGACACGGTGCATCGGTTCTACGATGCGGACGGTGACATCCTCAAGGTGATCAACGATACGTCGGGTAACGACACGATCGATCTCTCTGCCTTGACCGCGGGCGCGCGGCTCGACATGCGTCCAGGCACTTTCAGCTCGGGAGGGCTGGACTTCTGGAATGAACCTGCGGTGAACAACCTGTCGATCGATTTCTACACGTTGATCGAGAATTTCATCGGAACGAATGGGGCCGATGCATTCTTCGTGGGGAACACCGCGGTGAGCGGCGACGGCCGGGACGGCCTGGACATGGTGGTCTTCACCTCATCGCGCGCTGCTTAT